>JBLHGN010000186.1:0-7309 GCA_047616325.1 Lentisphaeria bacterium | reverse complement strand
GCTAGCCAGGTGTCGTTAAAGTCTAACCAACGAATAATACAGCCGATATCCCACGCGGCTTTCACTGGGTCCATGCGTAACTGGGTGCCCGGCACACGCGCCCCGTTGGGCACCACGGTGCCCTCAATAATGGGGCCGAGGTGTTTGGTGCACTCGGGAAAGCGCAGCGCAAGAATGCCGCAACCGAGGGTGTCCATTAAACAATTGCGCGCGGTGTTAAAGGCCTCGCTCGAATCAATTTTATAATCGATTACGTAATCGGCAATATCTTGAATAACACGGTCGTATTCGGGGCGTTGGTTTACATCAAAAGTGGCGGACATAGAGTTCTCTAATATTTTTTTCTCAGAAATGGGTTTCTTGTTGATATAATTTTTTGTAGCGGAATTGAAAAACCTTACCGATCTTCAATCGGCGTAATGCTGCGAAATTCGGGGCCGATATACTCCGCCGACGGTCGAATAATTCTGTTGTGCGCGCGCTGTTCAAATACATGCGCAGCCCATCCACAGGTGCGCGACATAACAAAAATGGGTGTAAATAGGAGCGTGGGTATTCCCATAAAATGGTAGGCCGAGGCGTGGAAAAAATCAGCGTTACAAAATAAAAGTTTCTCCCGCCACATCACTTCTTCGCAGCGCACGGAAATAGGGTAAAGCGTGGTGTCGCCAATATCTTTAGCGAGTTTTTCCGACCACGCTTTAATCACCGAATTTCTTGGGTCCGAGCTTCGGTAAATGGCGTGACCAAAACCCATAATTTTTTCTTTCTTGACCAACATTTGCATAATGCCAGCTTCTGCGTCATCCGCGGAAGACCACTGTTCGATCATCGCCATCGCCGCTTCGTTGGCTCCGCCGTGCAAGGGCCCGCGCAAAGTGCCAATCGCCCCGGCAATACAACTGTGCAAATCAGACAAAGTAGACGCACATACCCGCGCCGAAAAAGTGGAGGCATTAAACTCGTGTTCCGCGTACAAAATAAGCGACACGTTCATAGCCTTTTCGTGTAACGCGGAGGCCTTTTTACCCGTTAACATATGCAAAAAATGCCCACCGATAGATTCCGCCTGATCAGTGTCGGTATCAATACGAACACCGTCGTGGCTATAGCGATACCAATAACAACAAATGGAAGGCAGCAGCGCCAACAAGCGATCGGCCGCTTCACCCTGCTGGCAAAAATCTCGCTCCGTTTCAAGATTACCCAACGCCGAAACCCCCGTGCGCATCACGTCCATGGGATGACTGCTGGCAGGTATGCGCTCCAGCACTTCAATAAGCGATTGGGGAAGTGCGCGCATAGCACTTAAGTGCTGTTTGTAGTGCGCCAGTTGCGTGGTGTTGGGGAGTTCACCTTTTAACAATAAGTAGGCCACCTCCTCAAATTCGCACACTTCGGCCAATTCTTTTACGTCGTAGCCGCAGTAGGTTAAGCCAGACCCAGAAACACCCACCGTGCAGAGTGCGGTTTTGCCTGCGATCTGGCCGCGAAGACCTTCACTGCTCGTATTTTTTTCAACCATAAGTCACTCGCCTCTCGCTCAACTTTTTTTCTGTTCGGAAAATAATCGGTCTAACTTTTCTTCGTAGTCGTAGTAGTTGAGGTAGCGATAAAGCTCCTCGCGGGTTTGCATGCTAGCAACAAGATTTTTCTGATCGCCATCTTGCAGAAGTGCGCTATACACATTCTCTGCGGCCTTATTCATCGCGCGCACCGCCGTAAGTGGGTAGAGCACCATGTCGACGCCTACGGCGGCGAGCTCATCTTTATTAAACAGCGGCGACAAACCAAATTCCGTCATATTGGCAAGCAGTGGTGCATCGATGCGAGATTTGAATTGCTGGTATTGTTCCAGCGTGCTCATGGCCTCGGCGAAAACGCCATCGGCGCCAGCCTCTATACAGGAATGAACCCTGTCGATGGAGGCCTCCAAACCCTCTACAGCGTAAGAGTCTGTACGCGCCATGATAAAAAAACTGGCATCGCTGCGGGCATCCACCGCCGACTTGATGCGATCGACCATCTCCTGCTTACTGACGATGGCCTTGTTGGGGCGATGGCCACAGCGTTTCTGTGCCACTTGATCTTCAATGTGCACCGCCGCCACGCCTGCACGCATCATCTCTTTAATAGTACGCGCAATATTAAACGCCCCTCCCCAGCCGGTGTCTATGTCCACCATCAACGGAACATCAACCGCGGAGGTAATTCGGCGCGCATCCTCCAGCACATCGTTAAGACTCGTCACACCCAAGTCTGGCAAGCCGTATGAGGCATTAGCACAGGCGCCACCCGATAGATAAATGGCCTTATGGCCAATATGCTGCGCCATCATCGCGGTGTAGGCGTTAACCGTACCCACTATTTGCAGGGGTTTAGCCGCGCGTAACGCCGCCCTGAATGTATCGCCCGGTGTTGCTAGCATTAGTTGGCCTCTCCTAGGTTTTTGGCTATATCTTCACGGGCGCGAACAATGTGCCTGCGCATCATCAATTCGGCCAATTGTTCGTCGCGCTGCTCTAGGGCATATAACAGCTGCTGGTGTTCGATTAGGGCTAGATTGGAACGGTGCTGAAAGCGCGCCGATTGACAGCGAAACATGCGAATAAGGTGGTAGAGATCTTCACACAATTGATGAATGAGAAAGGGATTTTTGCTGCCCTGAATAATTTTGCAATGAAAATCGTAATCGCCCTCTGCCTGTATATAGGCCCCCGTGGACGTGTGATGATTTCGGTGAACATCCATCACGCGGTTCAGCTCGTCAAGCTCAGCGTGGCTAATATTGCGGGCGGCCAGCGCTGCAGCCTTACCCTCCAAAGCCTCGCGCACATGGTAAATTTCCACAACCTGCTGCGGGCTCAAAGTAATTACGCGCACACCTTCGTGGGCAATGTGTTTCACCAAACCCATCATTTCTAGGCGGCGAATGGCTTCGCGAACGGGTCCACGGCTGGTTTTAAACTGCTCGGCCAACTTGGGCTCGCTAAGCTTTGTGCCATGGGCCAAGTCGCCAGTGACGATGCCCTCGCGCAAAGTTTTAGTGATATGGGCAGTGAGGGTGGTATCTTCTTTACTGTTCATACGTCCTGCTCATACATTTCGCACATACATCTCACACATAAAAGCCGACCCATAAAATATACCGCAAACCCGGCTCACAAAAACATGCAAAAGCTAGCTCGCGAACACACATTGTCAACAATGTTACAATTTTACACCTAATTTACTCCAGCATAATAGAAAAAAAGACGATACTGTCAACATATTGATAAATATTTGATAGGTGGTCCCGGTTGAATGCGCTCGGCAATCGAGCCTCTTTTGCTAAGGCGCACTGGAACACAGGCATAAAAACTTTATAAAAGGTGTATTGCAATGTGAGCTACGCAAACCCATGTATGCCCAATGGTTTAAGTAATCGACTTCCCCTGCAGTTATACAATAATCGCCTCTGCACATTAATACTCACACACGGAGCACCCACAATGAACATTAAAAAAGCAGCTATCTACGGCGCGTTTTTGTTTACCTCATTTTCGGCATTCGCAGATGACAATGCAGCATTGAGTTTTGCATCCACCAAAGTGGGGCCCGGCCTATACATGCTGTCTGGGGTTGGCGGCTTTACTGGCGGTAATATTGGCTTATCCATTGGCGAAGACGGCGTTGTTATGATCGATGATTCCATGCCGCCGATGCTAGATATAATGAAAACTGCGATTTCATCCATTACCGACAAACCGGTAGATTTCCTTATAAACACTCATATTCACGGTGACCATATCGGCAACAATCAAGCGATTTCTGAGGCCGGCGCGCGCATTGTCGCCCATGAGAACTTGCGCTTACGAATGCTGGACAAGGGCATACAAACAGATAAAGGCATGACCCCAGCCCCCAAAGGCACCCTGCCGGTTATTACCTTTTCTCAATCAATCGATTTCCACCTAAACGGTGAAGACGCACATATATTTCACGCAGCAAAAGCCCACACCGACGGCGATGCGGTTATTGTGTTCAAGAATGCCAATGTAATACACGCGGGCGACACCCTGTTTAACGGGCTGTTTCCATTTATTGATTTCGACAATGGCGGCAGTGTAGAAGGCTACATTGCGGCACAAAAAACCCTGCTTAGCATTAGCAACAACACCACCAAAATCATCCCTGGTCACGGGCCACTCGCCACCCGCGGCGACATCGAAAAGAGCCTAGCCATGTTAGAAAAGTCTAAAACATTGGTTGAATCGCTAATCAAAAAAGGCAAGAGCGAGGATGAAATCGTCGCCCTCAACCCGCTGGCAGAGTTTCACGACAGCTGGAACTGGGGTTTTATCACCACCGAAAAAATGACTCGCCAACTTGCCAAAGGCCTACAATAAAAATAAAACCACCAACAATTAAACACGTACCGACAAGCCATAAATAGATAGCTAAATTGGAGTGCCATTCAATCGTAGGGGACGACACTATCCCCACTTTTCACTGCTACACCATTCCATATCAACGCCAACTAAGGTATAACGGCGCTGTGAAAATTCCAAAAAGAATACTGCCACTGGTCGACGACGGGCTTGTCGACGAAGTGATTAGCCGCCTTATGAGCGGAAAAGAGGCCGACGTGTACATTGTGCGCTGCGGTAAGGAGACCCGCTGCGCCAAAATATACAAGGAGGCAACAAAACGCGGCTTTAAACAGGCGGTGCAATACCAAGAGGGGCGCAAGGTTCGCAACACCCGTAGGGCTAGAGCCATGGAAAAAGGCTCGCGCTTTGGGCGCAAACAGCAAGAAGACGTGTGGCAAAATGCCGAAGTAGACGCCCTCTATCGCCTTGCCAAAGCCGGCGTGCGTGTACCAGAACCCTTTGGCTGCTTCGACGGCGTATTGTTAATGGAGCTGGTAACAGACGGTGAAGGCGATGTAGCCCCTCGCCTAAATGACGTTAGCATGTCGGAAGAACAGGCCCTGGAAGACCACGCCGTTATGATGCGCTACATCGTACTCATGCTCTGCGAGGGCATTATTCATGGCGACCTCTCCGAATTTAACGTACTGCTAGACGACTACGGCCCGGTGATTATTGACCTACCCCAAGCCGTAGACGCGGCAGGCAACAACAACGCACAGAGCATGTTAGCGCGCGACGTGAACAATATAAGCACCTACTTCGCCGCCTTTGCCCCACAACTGCTAAACAGCCAGTACGCCAAAGAAATATGGCAGCTCTACGAAGACGGCGACCTACACCCCGATGTAGAACTTACCGGCCAGTTTGAAGATACCGGCCCCGTTGCCGATGTAGATGGCGTTTTGCTTGAAATAAAGGCCGCACTCGAAGAAGAGCAAGAGCGCCAGGCAAGAATACGCGAAGCGGATGAAGACGAAGATTAGGCGCTTCAAGATTGGGCGCCGTACTACAACTGAGGAAACATATCTCATCTGTTGAACCTACATTTGCATCATCCAAACGCTTAAGTGCTGCGTTCAACGCAGCGAGGGCTAGGACAGCCCGATTACCCACGCCTTAACACTATACAAAGACAAGCTTACAACGAGGTGAGCACCCCTAGCCCATTAGCGTGGACTACAAAAGACTTCCCGCCGCACTTCAGCTAGCTTTCTATCGAAATACTTTGGAACGGGATTATTTGTTTTGGCAGCGGCTATCTATATGCGAGTTAATCCATAACACCTATATGCCCGGTGCTTGTCGATAACCAAAAAATCTATTAGGCGCTATTTAATATAACGCTCAATCATGTTTGTCAACATATTTTTTCTGCGCTAATCCATTCATTGTCCGAGTCAGGACTTAACCTGCACCAAACGGCTATAGAGAGTCAGTCCACGAATATTTTATGCAGGCGATGTTTGCTTGCTTAAAATATTCGTGGAAGCAACTGACTTGGCGTTTGTGCAACTAGAAGCCAATTAGTCGCCCTTGTACTGGCGATTCTAAAAGTAAGCTCATCCAAGGATGTCTAGCTATACCGCTGCTCAGTCAAGGGGCAGGCCAAATACATTAATACTGTTTTTGGTGTGGTCACTGTCTATTCAAACAAACTGCACTCACGCGTATTGCTTTAGTCTACAACGAGGTCCTTGCCTTCATATTAAGAAAAACAGACGTTTCGAGCTAAGCTAAACTGTTACCGTTATGCGTACAAGCTCAGTCACCACATGAACCTATTTAAAATTTAATTGACGCCAGAAAAATCTTCACCAAATGAATTCTCGCTTAACCAAATATGATAGACGGCCCGACCAAGTTTATGCGCTATAACCGAAATCGATTTTGCTTTTCCGTGTTTTTTATATTGTTTTTCAACATAGCGCTTTGCTTTATCACTTTCACGAAAAAATAATACAGCCGCCTCGGTCATGGCCCACTTGATATAGCGCTCGCCAATTTTGGAATTTCATTTCCCCGCTACTTTTCCGGCCGACTCCTTATGGTCTTTTACAGGACGGCAATAGAAGCAAAATTGCTGAACGCAATCAAAACGGAAAACATCTAAAATCTCTAACATCGGGGTAGGTGCGAGAATATTGCCAATACACGTGACGGTTTTTAAGCGGAATAGTAATTGCCTATCTACGCTTTTAAATTACGCTTCATGTGATTTTAAATATTTTTAATTTCTTTCTCAAACAAGTTCAGTGTGTGAATATCCGTGCTGATATTGAGTTGAGTTGAATGACCGTGAAAGTGGTCGATGATATCTTCACGGTTTTTTTCTCAATTGCTTGGTAAACGAAGGAAGGTTTAACGGGTTATTGACTATTTTTATGTGTGTCATAAATTCACTGCGAAGATGAACGCGCTGGATGCATTAACTGGCGGTGCAGAGCATGCACCGGATGCTGTATTTAGGTTGCACTCCAATAATCACGAATCTTTTGAATCTTCTTATTGGAAGCTTGAGAACTATGTTGTGGTGCAGAAGGATATATTCAGTTCGCCGTTGTTTTTGTCAAAACATCTTCAAGAGGTTGTTAGGAACGCGCATGAAATAACGTCCGGAATTTACGAAGTGACCGGTCTCACTTTATAATTTAATTTCCCCAATACCTGATCAAAAAAAATCGTCCCGGTGTCGTAAATTTCCTTACACGCCTTTTTTCCTGTTTCGTAAACTTTATCGATGATATTCGCAGTCACCTTTAGCCCTTGTTCCGTATGCGTATTTTCAATCAGCTCCCTGACAAGCTCATGATTTTTAAACACTACTCCAGACATGGCTCGAGTAACATGCGGAAATAGTTTGTGCTCTATGGGATTCCACTTTGATGTATAAGGTG
>JBLHGN010000185.1:0-7323 GCA_047616325.1 Lentisphaeria bacterium | reverse complement strand
CACGATCGACAAGCGCTACCTTGGCCCCTTTTTCCGCCAACGCGGCGGCCGATACGGCACCGTTAATGCCGCCGCCAATAATCAGCGTGTCGAACACCTGGTGTTGCATTGTTTGAATATTGTCTTCACACAGCGGCATATAGCTTGCTCATTGGTTAGCTTACTCTTCAGCCGGCCTACTTTTTAACAAGGGCTATTTAATAAGATGAAGGTTTAACAAAATTACTCGTTAGCCATTTTTTAAGTGCTTCAATAAACGCGATTTTAGTGCACTGGGAATTTTTTTAATTACCAGTGCATCGGTTTCAGAATCGTAGACGATGGACTGGCCCAGGCACTTTGAATCGAAACTCATGCTTAGCAATTCGTCGCGGCCACTGATGCGAATAAATTGGCGCAGCTGCGCGCGATCGGGAATTAACTCAGCTTTAAGTTGTGGCTTATAGTCACTCACATGTTTTTTAAAGGCTTCTTTTTTTTCTGGGTTTATTTCGTGGGATAAATCGGCAATAACCACACGTTTGCCAGCTTTGTCTTGTTCTAAGCAATAGTTCACCACTTTTTCGCGGGTTTCAACGGCGATTTCTTCCGGTTGATCTTTGGTGTAGTTTTCCACCGCTTCTAAAAACGCCTCGGTGTCCACTTTCACATCGGCTTTGTCGGTAAAGCCGACAAAATCCACAAAGGCATCGCTGATTTCTTTTTCGCCGCGCCAAGGCAATACGCCAAGGTAGGTCAATTGGCTGTCGTCATCTTGCCATTCGCGCAGGTTAAGTTTAGCGGCCAAGTTAATGCTGTGGGTGTCGAGGTAGATGCAATCGCTTATTTCTAAATCGCCATCTAAGTATTGGCCAGCATTGTTTTGCACAAAGTATATGTAAAGTTCGTCACTGTGTTCGAAATTTTCCTGCACAAAAAATACGTAGGCATCTATGGGCGCTTCGGTTTTATCAATTTCACTTTTAAGATGCTGCATGGCTTTTTTGGTGAGTGAAACAAAGCTGAGTTTTTCGTCGAGACACTCGTTTATCCAGCTGGAAAGCGGGTGGGCGGCCGCGTCGCTGGAAAAGCGACCGTGAATTTTGCCCAACTTTTTAACATAGCTGAGTTTGAGTTCGCGCGCGCACTCCTCAATTTTACCGTCGCGCGGGAGTTCGTCGTCGCGCAATTGCAAAACGGCCCCCGTACTGGGTACATTTCGCTGTAGGCGGTGGGCAATGAGGTGGGATATAGCCATAATAAGTTGATTCTATTGTTCGGTGGGTGGATGAATTGATCTATTTGGGTTGTTTTGGCGCAGTTACCGAGTTGTTATGGAGTAGTTACCGCTTATGTTCGGAGCTGTGGCCGACTCGATTTCGGGGTCTGGATTCTCGCAAACAGTATAGTATCATGCACCTCCCGCGAGCAGACGGGAGAACCTATTGAGCCGTATATATGAATGACACTGCCCCAAACCGCACTCTCGATAGCACTAGCGATAGCGCTCCCGGCAGTTCCGCCAAATCTTACGATGTGATTATCATCGGTGCTGGGGCCGCTGGGCTCATGTGTGCGGCCACGGCTGGTAAACGCGGGCGCACCGTGCTGGTACTCGACCACGCCAACAAGGTAGGCAAAAAAATTCTTATGTCGGGCGGCGGACGCTGTAATTTCACCAATACGGTGGTAGAGCCCGGTAACTATCTCTCTGTCAATCCCCACTTTTGCAAATCGGCCCTCAGTCGTTATACCCCCTACGACTTTTTAGCCTTGGTGGGTGAGTACCAACTGGCCTATCACGAGAAATCCAAGGGCCAGCTATTTTGTGACGACAAAGCCGGGGATATTTTGACTATATTGCTGGAAGAGTGTCGCAAAGCCGGCGCGATTATTCGCACCAAGTGTGGCGTGGAAACTATAACCGCGTGCCAGCCGGGTTTCACCCTACAGTCAGACATCGGCCCGCTTACCTGCCAGTCGCTGGTGGTAGCCACCGGTGGTCTCTCCATTCCCACTATGGGCGCTAGCGGCAAGGGCTACAACATCGCCAAACAATTTGGTTTGCGCTGCACCGAACTAGACGCTGCGCTGGTGCCGTTTACCTTGCAAGACAAGTGGCTAAAAATAGCAGCGGAGATGTCGGGTGTATCGTTAGACGTTGAGGCAAGTTGCCAAGGGCAGAGTTTTAACGAGGCGCTGTTATTTACCCACAGGGGCCTTAGCGGCCCAGCAATATTGCAAATATCTAATTACTGGCACAAAGGCGACGAAGTGCTAGTCGACTTCTTACCTTCTGGTGATATTACCGAGCGTATGAACGAATGGCGGTGCGATGGGCAAAAATCTGAGCTTAAAAATTTGTTGGCCCGACACCTTCCCAAGCGTTTTGTAAGCGCATGGTTGGCGCTGACGGTGGCAAACAAACCGGCTAATCAATACAGCGACAAGGAAATTGCCCAGGTTCATGCCAGCATTCATCGTTGGTCGCTTGTTCCCCCAGGCACAGAGGGCTACCGCACGGCAGAGGTGACCCGCGGGGGTGTAGACACCAGCGAAATCTCATCCAAAACATTCGAGGCAAAAAAAGTACCGGGGCTCTATTTTGTCGGCGAAGTATTAGATGTTACCGGCTGGTTGGGCGGTTTTAATTTCCAGTGGGCTTGGGCCAGTGGGTATTGTGCGGGTGAGTGTGTGTAAGTTTTGTTGCGCGCCTGTTATTGCCTGGCAAGGCTCATGTGCAGCACCCTAATTGCTGGATTGGTATAGTAATAGACATTATTCTTCCTACACTCAGCGAATCAATAGGCTTTCATTGCGCAGCCAACACCGGGCGTGCTATTGATTGTCTTAAATCATACTCGCCTTAAAACGCTAATTGTATTGAGGAACTAATGGAGATATTGTACATTTCGAAAAATATCTAACAGCGGTTTACGAGTATCTTTAATTGAAAATTCACTTGAGTCCGACAGTCCGTACGATATTATCAACTGGCTTGAAAACTGAACAATATCTTCAAATTATTCCCGGCATAACCTATACCATTTTGTGCCTATCGGCTAATCGGTACCCGATTCTGATGTTGCCGGTGAGCTCGATCGCCGATGTATTTCGGCGACTCGCAGTTTTCTTCGTTTTAATCAAAATCAAGTGAGTTAAATGGGGGAGGCAGAGGGGGGTAAAACCGAATATTGTCTTCGCTTTTATTCCGTAATCACAAAGTTTCCTGCGAGCGCTAACCCAAAAAACCCCTATAAATGTATGGAAGTCAAAACTTAATGAACAATGAACTACCAGAAAGCCAAACGTCGCAAAACATTCCCCAGCGTAAATACTGGCAAAACCCCCAAGTATTATTGCTGGCAATGATGTTTCTTATGTCGTTTGGCTTTGGCGTGTGGCAGGTGTTGTTGAATAATTTTGTGATTGAAAAAGCCAATTTTACCGGGGTGGAGATTGGTATATTGCAAAGTGTGCGCGAAGTGCCGGGGTTTTTGGCATTTACAGCGGTGTTTGTGCTGCTGATCATTAAAGAGCAAACCTTTGCTGTGTTGTCTCTGGCCGTTATGTTTGCGGGCATCGCCTTAACGGGTTTAATGCCTTTTGAATATGGGCTTTATTTTACAACGGTAGTGATGTCTATAGGGTTTCACTACTACGAAACCATCAATAAGTCGCTCACGTTGCAGTGGTTAGACAAAAGCGAAACCGCACACTTTATGGGGCGCGCGCTATCTGTAAAAGCCATTGCTTCTCTTACCGCCTACGCGCTGATTTTTGTAGCGATGAAGTTATTGGGTGTGAGTTATTTGTGGATGTATTTAACCGTTGGCTTGCTGGGTTTTATCGCAGCGGTGTTTATTTTTAAACGATTTGTGCACTTTCACGATGTGGATATTCAGCGCAAACACTTATTGATGCGCAAGCGGTATTGGCTCTATTACGCCTTGGTGTTTTTGAGCGGCGCCCGTCGACAAATATTTGTGGTGTTTGCCGGGTTTATGATGGTGGAAAAGTTTGGCTATTCGGTGGCCGATATCAGTCTTTTGTTTATCTTGAACTATGTGTTTAACTATTTTTTTGCGGTGCGCATTGGCAAGTTTATTGGCGTGATAGGTGAGCGCAAAGCCTTGGTGATCGAATATGTAGGCCTTATTGCCGTGTTTACGGGTTATGCTTTTGTGCAAAATGCCCACTTGGCAGCGGGGCTGTACGTAGTCGATCATTTGTTTTTTGCCTTTGCCATTGCGGTGACTACTTATTTTCAAAAAATTGCCGACAAGGGCGATATCGCCTCCACCGCCAGTGTGAGCTTTACCATCAACCATATTGCTGCAGTGGTCATTCCAGCAATTTTGGGTATGGTGTGGGTGGTGTCGCACTCGGCTGTGTTTTTGGTGGGTGTCGTGTTTGCGGTGCTGTCGCTTATTTGCGCATTTAATGTACCCGCGAAACCGGAAGAAGACAATGTGGTGGTTTGGGGTTATGGCAAAAAGGTGAACGCCGTTTGATTTTTGATGCGAACTTGCTGTTGAGCAGGAGAAAATCCTGAAACTAACGCGTGCTTCCCTATACTGCATAGAGGGCAGATCAAGTTGATGAATGTACTGTACTCTTCCTGTCGCCTTTGGGCACACTGTCACATATGCCAAATAGTTGTAAAAAAACTGAAACGCGCACGTTTACCAGCCTCTAAGGCAAACCGGAAAGCGTGACCTTTTCGGCCAATAAACCGGAGCATAAATTGCGCCGCTGCGCCCAGTCTTCCAGTCGCGATTGGGCGGATCTCGATGTACACCGTATTCGCTATCGAGAAAAAGGGGGTACCCACGCTCAAGAACGGGCACTGTTGCCTTCGACGCGTTGTTTGTCTTGGCCTTGCATGAGGTGCGTCTTAACAGCGTTGAAACTGTACGCCATCCCACTATCCCGCCAGATTGTAACTGCTTTGGGTCAGGTAAATTGCGGCCCTATGTGTGGACCACCGATATCGCCTACGCGGCAGATCTGAGCTTAGCGCTGCTCGATCCAGAGCTTACTAGGGCCTCACTTAAATTTAAGTTGGCAGAATTTCGCAGCGGATTAAGGCCCGCCAATGTTCCTGCATTACCTAACCCAACTTCGTGGCTCAGACGCAAAACATCCCTATAAAACAACAGGATGAAACTTTAACGCTCCTTTTTTCACCGGTGTTCCCATCGAAAGAAGTCATGGTTAAGAAATCGTCTCAAGCTTCCTATTTTAAAGGGCGTCAAGCGCACATCTAAGCCTTTTCCAAACTTAATGCCACATACAAAAATCGAGTCATCAGGAGCCGGCACTTTGAACCGAAAATATAACACTAATTGACTATATTATTGAGCATTGCAATGAAAGTATGGCGATAGCGCTATCAGCGGAACGCTATCCTTTATGGAGCCGATCATGCTCCGAAATGAATGATATTGGCTTTATTCGTTTTGGACTATTGCGTGGCATTGGCCCTGTTGGTAGTGGTCGTCATTTTCTACAGACAGCAGAAGAGGTTCATGGCGAACCTCTTCTGCTGTCGACTTATTTTAAATCACTTAAATCGCAAAGGTGCACGAACATGCTTGAGATGTTCGAAAAACAGAGCTATGCGCTTCATGGTAAAACGCTGGCGTGTATTAAACGTCAACTACTTTGGCGGGTTGTCAACAGCTATATTGGCGGGCGGGCGGGCTTCATGGTTTACGCACGTGTATCTCAACACTATGATATTGAGGTGATAACCGATGATGATAAGAAACATGCCCGAAACATAATGTGGTCCCGTAAGCAGGGCGCCAATAAAAAGCCGGATCTGTCGGGTGCTTATTGTTTGAGAACCAATAACACGGACTTGTCGGAGAAAGCGTTGTGACAGACATACGCCATGCTCACCGATGTGGAGGCTTGCTTCAGAAGCATGAAGAGTGAATTGGGCTTGCGCCCAATCTACCATCAAAAAGAAGCGCGCGTAAACGCGCATATTTTCATCACCCTGCTGGCCTACCAAATGGTTCATAGTCTGCGGATGCAATTAAGAGAGAAGGGCCTGTGTTTGAGCTGGGACAGTATAAGAAACATCATGGTGAGCCAACAAAGAGTCAGCGTTACCATGCCAATAGAAGATGGGTCACAGATACACATTCGATCAACAACAAAGGCTGAACCCGCTCACCGGCACATTTTTAGTGCGCTGGGAGTAAAAGCCGACTCATTAGGTGCGCGAAAAAGTGTGAAGAAGGCTGCCTTAAAAATCACCTGTAGTGCATTAAAGTGGAAGTGAGATTTCAACACATTGATTTACATGGGTTTTTTGTTTTGGGCCACTGAAGGTGGGCCAAGTGTGTCGTTCATCATGGCGGCATTGGTACTATTGCCGAAGCGATTCTTTCGGTGGCTCCTCAGTTCATCTGCCCTCGAAAGTTTGATCAGCCGACAATGCTTACAGAATCTCTCAGCTTGGACTCGGTATGAGTATTTCTCCGAAGAATCTTTCGGTCGACTCCCTCATTCGAGCGCTAGAAGAGCTTTGTCGTAGAAAAACGGAGGAGGAAATTTTTGACGAGGCGAAATCAAAACTTGAAGCTCAGGACGCCATTCGTGCTTCGGCAGACCTCACTGAAACCAAAATTCTTGAAGTTCGGGAATTCAGTATTAGCAGTAAGATACCTCTTAGTTGAGCGAAGCAGCTACACGGCACAATTCCAGGGTGAGTCTGGATTTATAGATGCAACTCTTATAGCGCTTCCCGAGAAACACGGCGCACAAAATAACACTCAGGCAACAAAGATTAGTTTTTTATTTCCCCTAGGAATTGCCTACTGGAGGCCACGGGGCATGGTGGGTTGAGCGACGTTAGATCTCATGGTGATTTGCTGTGAGCTCAGTGGTTGAGGTAGAGAGTGATGAATTTCAAAGGTATCAAGCAGAAGCTTCTTCGCTTTAAGCGTATATTCTCTGCGCGTTGGTCAACGTTTGTTGGCAATAATCCCCGCTATGATACCCATTACTATCATTCAGAAGTGAAGAAAATGCTGTCATGTGGCAGTGAGGAGAATGGGTTTGCGACTTATCAGTGCCTGGGTTGCGGTAAGTGAGAGCATAAAGTGAATTTCAGTTACAAAGGCAAGGCTTGCCCGCGACAGTATGGTCAAAATTGCCACTAAACTTTTTCCGGGAGTGAACTACCGACAAGTGATGTTGACGCTACCGGGGCAACTGTGAATTCCCTCCCTAACCACCATAATCAAAGTCAGTTGTATTCGCGATTTATGTGCTTGGCGGAGCCGTGTTTGACCGAGCTGATTCAGGAGCCGTTTAACAAGTCGGATT
>JBLHGN010000184.1:0-7371 GCA_047616325.1 Lentisphaeria bacterium | reverse complement strand
TTTTCCTGTTTCGTAAACTTTATCGATGATATTCGCGGTCACATTTAGCCCTTGCTCCGTATGCGTATTTTCAATCAGCTCCCTGACAAGCTCATGATTTTTAAACACTACTCCAGACATGGCTCGAGTAACATGCTTAAATAGTTTGTGCTCTATGGGATTCCACTTTGATGTAGAAGGTGGGCAATGAGCCATTCGAATTTCATTTGCAAGCTGCTGAAGTGCTTCTTTAAATAAATGACGACTACTGGAGTTACTTCCCCTGCCATCTGCCAATATCAAAATTGCAGTCGCATCACTATAGCGTTGAAGCCCAACGGATTCCCACCAAAGCTTAATTCAATCACAAGCAAACTCGCAGGTCTCAGCGCTAACACCTATATTGATCATGGCATCATTGTGCTGTAAATCGTAAATCCCATGGGGAACAGCGCTGCCGTCTGCCAAATGGGCGAAGTCATGGTCATAAACTATCTCGGCTTCCAGGCAGTACACTTGACCATCACGATAGAGATTACCGAGTTTTTCCTTCTTTTTTGCATCAATACTAATAATCGGGTTGCCTTCTCGCTCAAACTTAGATCTCAGCCGATTGATCTTTTTAAACTGACGGTCTCTTTCTTTATATTCCCCAGTACTTTTATTCTTGCTGAGTTTACGCTTAACGTACCCGTTATTTTTAAGCAGCTGTTTCACAATATTGCAACTTACTCTAAATCCTTTTTTTAGTGCATTGGATATTTCCGACCGACTCAAAGCCGTCCATTTCACCTTGTCATCCATTGGATCTCCCGCGGAATGACTTGACAATACGTCGAGAAACGCTTTATTTATATCAGACATCGCCTCTATAAGCTTCTTTCTACTCCCTCCGGGTGCTCGGACACTCGCCTGCTGAAGTGCTTCTTCATCATGAACATCCAGCATGCCTTTTTTAACCGTTTTATCATCACAGCCAAATAACGAACAAATATATGTGGTACCTCCATGTCCAATTTTCTTCGCCTCAACGGCTGCATAACGTCGACGATCCTTTTCAGGCAAGCTGTCGTAGAAATTAGCCACTTCTTCTTCGCGCTATTCACAATAGTGCGAACTTATTTAGTATTTTCCCCACAAAATAGAATTTTACTTCAAATCATAGTCTACTGGAATCTGGATGATATTTCATGCACGTTCCTGACAGACGCGAGCGCGGAAGTATTTGCTAAAATGTCGCCCGAGAAACAAGAAGAATTTCTGAGTGTCTATTACAACGAAGAGGGCTTTATTTACTCGCTTGGGCGCACCACAATTCACAGCTCTGACTTCGGCAGTGGCAGTCACACGTATATCGAAGAGGGCGACAAAGAACTTGCCAATTTTTCAATTGAACACGATCGTCAGCTTAGAATCCCTTTCATAAAAAGGGCTATTGAGGCGGCGGGCGGCGAGCTGTTAATGTACGCCAGCCCATGGAGCCCGCCAGCGTTTATGAAAACCACCAACAATATGTCGCATGGAGGCAGTCTGCTGCCAGAATACGAAGCGGCCTAGGCCAAGTACTACACCAAATTCATTTACGCCTATGAAGACGAAGGCATCCCTATTTGGGGCATCACCGTGCAAAACGAGCCTATGGCTACTCAAGTGTGGGAATCCAATATATACACCGCCGAACAAGAGCACGATTTCTTGAAAAACCACCTTTGGCCGACCATGGAAAAAGAAGGCCTGGGCGATAAAAAGATCATTGCATGGGATCACAACCGCGACCTGCTGAGCCATCGCGCCCACACCGTCTTTAGCGACCCCGAAGCGTCCAAGATTGGCTGCGATTGGTACGAGGTATGGACGGGTTCCGACCCCAAAACGGCCAATTTACAAAATATTTACCAAGCCTACCCAAACAAGCACATTTTTTTTACCGAGGGCACCATTGAAAAGTTTGACGATACGCGCTACCAATACTGGCCCAATGCCGAGCGCTTCGGGCGCGATATGATCACCGATTTTAATGCGGGGGTAGTAGGCTGGACAGACTGGAACATCTTGCTAGACCAAACGGGTGGGCCAAATCACGTGGGCAACTTCTGTTTTGCACCCATACATGCCGATACACGTACCGATGAATTGATATACACACCCACCAACTATTACTTGGGGCATTTTTCCAAATTTGTTGAGCCTGGCGCAAAACGCGTTAGTACCACGGTGAGTCAAAGCTTTTTATTGGCAACCTCCTTTGTTAACCCGGATGGTTCGATAGCCACCGTTATTATGAACAAGACCGACAAGCCAATATCCTTTAACTTTTACGTCGATAATCAAGAAGCTGAATGGACCATTCCCCCACGCGCAATTCAGACCGTATCTTACTGAAGCATGCGTTAAGGTATAAAATAAGCTTTGGCGCGCAGGTTCGCGAGACTACATAGCTTATTTCTTTTCTGTCCCCTGTCCCTACTTTTCTTTCAAGTCCAGATTACTGTTCATACCACTCAGGGTGTTTTTGATCACTTCTAAATGCCCCTGCTCTCGGCTAGCCTCGTGTATTGTCTCAAGAGTGTGCGACAGCTTACGGGGGTGTTCAAGCAAATGCTTGAGCACCACGTCTCGGGTCAATTGCTTTACCGTCGCCAAATCGTTTTTTGCGAGGTGAATCGCATTAAATGCGCTGCCCTCCTCTTCGCCGGTGATAACCACGTGAAACACCACCCCCAACCAGGCGTAGTCTATTTCTAGCACGTCAATGTTTTCTCTCTCTGCCTTGCCGCAGAGACCAAAGCCGAAACGGATGTCTTGGTCCTCACCATGTCGATTGATGCCGTAAGACAATGACTCGCCCGGAGTAATTTCTATTCGCCGAGGGCGCATATAGCGGTAGGGGTGTACTTTTTTCATTTTAAATGAGTTCATCTTATTATTGTAGTGCGGCCTAGCGGTGCCATTAAAGCACCGTAACCAGCCATACTGAATGATGAGGGAGTATAACCTTCTTGAACACGATTCGCATCCTCACAGTTCACAGACTTAAAAGAGGACGTTGGCTTGAAGCTTAATCCCAACCCCTACGGTAATACTTGCTGGACTAGCTTCTGGACGATAAGCCGCCATGCCATAAGGCTCAAAAATAGTGATTCCAAATTATCCAATAAAAAACAATAATGGGCCTGCAACCTGCGTATAAAGCCGCTTTCCTGAATCATTTAGAGACCTCTTATGCATAAGCCCGCCTTCGCTGTTTTAACCTTATTATGTTCGGCGCCCCTGTTTGCCGCGCCAAGCCCAGCCAAAGAGCCAGCTTGCCGAATGTGTCACGGCCCAGGTGGGGCGGCGCCAATGGCACCCAGCTACCCAAAACTCGCGGGGCAGAACAAAGACTACCTGATAAGTGCAATGAAGGCCTATCGCGACGGAAAACGTAACGATAGCATGGCGATAATGATGGCCGCCCAAATGATGTCGCTTAGCGATAGTGACATTGAAGAGCTGGCAACGTTCTACTCGCTTCAATAAGTAAAGGGCGCTAAAACAGATCGCCCTGCGCCTTAATCAAAGATACTTTATCGCCTACGCGTATTGTGCCGGTTTTCAATATTTTTGCGCACAAGCCCCCGTGCCCAAGCATGGCTGCGACCCCGCCTGCGCCGAGAGCTTGTTCCATCCTTACGCAGGGGTGACACTGAGCCGTCGCCTCGAATTCGGCCTCGCCGATGGTAAAACGCTGATGCCTTAACGCGGTTAGATTGATCCCCTCCACCACCAGATTTCGGCGCAGTACACTGGGTGCAATGTGGTCACGGCCGGTGAACTTTGCGATAAGGTCAATATATTCTTCGCTAATGATAGTCACCTGCCGCGAAGAGCCTTTAGTCCCTTCGCAGCGCCTGTCTCCTTCCAGCCCCATTTCAGCCATAGCCATTACAGCGTCTACTTCCACCATGGCTTGTTTGCGCGCAGGCCTTAAGCCTATCCACTGAAGACGACCGTCGGGTAAATTGGAGATATAGCGGCCAAATAAACGCCCTACTGTGTTCATAGTGTTCTTCACCGGTTTAATGCGAGAGGCTTTTTACACATCACTCTAATATAAATTTGTGGAACGATAGATCATATTTTTATAACACTTGCGCGCTTCCACTACAACAAACAATAGCGCACAGAACTAAGATCAAATATAGACGCCTCATTAACATTGGCATTCGCCATTCACCAACTACAGTTGAATGGTAAGCACGAAAATGTAGGCGCTGAACAGCGCCGGGGACATACTTAAAGGTTTTAAACTACCGCCACGCCCCTCTATTTTTATCGAACTTAAAAAAGGTTGCGCCTGATCTGGCGAAAATGGCCGGGGTAGTAGAGCAAGACCCGGCGCTGTCGGCCTCTATTATCAAAGTGATTAATTCACCCGCCATAGGTATGGCTAACAAGGTGACCTCTATTAGCCACGCCATGAGTTTGCTCGGACTTAGAAGCATTATGAATATCATTAATGCGGCCTTTTTGAAAAGAACCGTGGATTCCTGTAGCAATATGGAACAGCTGGATAGCTTTTGGCAATCCACAACCAAAGTGGCCATCGGCATAGCGGCCATCACTCGCAAACTCAATTTACAAAAAGCCGGATTAACCATAGAAGACGCCTACTGTGTGGGGCTGTTTCACAACGTTGGCATGCCAATGCTTTTAGACAAACACGACGACCACCTAAAAACGATAAAGCCTTCCTACGGCAACGGCAACGGCAACGGCAACGGCAACCCAGGCATTGTTGAAACTGAAAATAGCCGTTACGACACTAATCACACCGTGCTCGGTTTCTATATAACCAAGGTCTGGGGGCTACCAAAACTGCTTTCAGATGTCATTCGGCATCATCACAACATAGAAACACTTTTGAATTTTGACAAGCTCGACGAAAATATGGCAACGCTGCTGGCCGCACTGAAAATGGCCGAGCAGATCGCGGGCGAATCCGAAGAGTTTGGCGGCGTAGATTACAACAAAGATTGGATAGCAATATCCTCTACGGTAACGTCTTTTATGGGGCTAAGTATCGATGACTTTTTTGACTTGGAAGATTATATTTTTGATGCCATCGAAGAGGAATTGGACAATTTGAGTGTGTAACCACGTCTACATCAAAAAACAGCAAAACAAACTAAAGACAAACAAAAAAGTAGCGACAGGTAGAGCTTAGCCTTTCGTATGCTCAAATTTCTCCAAAAAAACCTCTATCGCTTGCACAGCTTGCGGCTCGTCCAACATCGGGGCGTGCCCGATGTTGGACACTTCAACAAAGCTAATGTTTTCGCACATAGCCACCATTTTTTCGGCGCAGTCGCGTGTGAGTATATCCGAGGTCTCGCCTCTTATAAGCAGAGTCGGAATTTCTTTTATGGTGTCAAACATCGGCCAAAGGTCTAGCGGTGCTGTGCGCTCGGCGTCGGCCAACGAGCGAGCAATGTTGACATCGTAGGCCAGCGTGGGCACACCCTGCGCATCTTCATCAAATACGTTTCGAGCAAAACGTAGCCAATCGTCTTTACCGTAATAGGGAAAGGCCGAGCCATTTATTTCGCGCACGTAATTCACGGCATCGCTCCAACTACTCACCTCAATTACCTGGCCAACGTATTTTTTTAATCTCGCCAAGCCTACCGGGCTTATTTCCGGGCCCACATCATTTAGCACAAAAGCTGAGATCATCTGAGGATAAAGCGCCGCCATTATCATCGCCATAATACCGCCCATGGAGGTACCGATAATCACAGCGCTTTTTACTTCCAAAAATCCCAATAGGCGGAGCATGTCCTGAACATACACCGCGGGCGTGTAATTTTCTACCCGACTATCGTAGTCCGACTTGCCGCGCCCGCGCTGGTCGGGAACAATCAATCGGTAGCGCGAAGGAAGCACATCGCACAGCCCTTCAAAATCTCGCGCGTTACGCGTGAGCCCGTGCAAGCACAAAACTACGAGGGCATCTTTTTTGTCACTGTAATCGCGGGCATACAACGTGAGTCCATCTTCACTTTCATACCGAACGTCTCGGTAATTTTTATTCATTCAGATAACCCTCAAGCCTTATTCCGCATTAAACAAACCACATATCCATAAACTCGTGAACGGGCGTATTTTCTAAACAGGCTTGATCGCCACACAGCGCAAGAATTTTTTCAGTGCGCGCCGCGGTGAAACGCGTTAACAAATTGGCTTTAAATTTTTGTTCAAGTACCGGAATTCCCTCTGCCCGGCGCCGTCGATGACCGAGAGGATATTCAATTTCAACTTTTTCGGTGCTACTGCCGTCAACAAAAAATATTTGCATGGCGTTGGCAATTGAGCGCAGCTTGGGGTCGTGGTAATCATTGCTGTAGCGCGTGTCTTCGACAACTTCCATTTTTTCTCGCAACGCGTCAATAATTGCGTGCGATGAATGAAATTCATCTTCGTAGTGCTCGGCCACCAAAACACCAAAGGCAAGCGGCACGGCAGTCATATATTGCAAACAGTGATCTCTGTCGGCCGGGTTTGCCAACGGGCCCACTTTTGAAATGATGCGAATGGCCGACTCGTGAGTATGAATAACAATTTCATCAATCTCGTGCAGTCGATTTTTCACCTGCGGGTGCAGTAATACAGCCGCCTCACACGCGGTTTGCGAATGAAATTCAGCGGGAAAGGATATTTTAAACAACACATTTTCCATCACGTAAGAGCCGTAGGGTCTTTGAAATGTAAATGCTCGCGCTTGCTCTGGCTTGGTAGCTAAGTCTTTATTGGTATGACTGAACAATACATCGTAAAAACCCCACTGCGGAGCTGTTAGCACGCTGGGTATACCCATTTCGCCGCGCAACGCCATATCGGCCAATTTCACACCGCGAGACGTCGCATCACCAGCCGCCCAGGATTTACGCGAACCCGCATTGGGCGCATGCCGATAAGTGCGCAGCGCCGAACCGTCGACCCAGGCTTGCGAAATAGCCGCCATTATTTGCTCCCTATTACCGCCCATCATTTTGGTGACCACAGCCGTCGTAGCCACACGCACCAATAAAACATGACATAAACCCACACGGTTAAAGCTGTTCTCTAGCGCCAGGACGCCCTGAATTTCGTGGGCCAAAATCATATAGTGCAGAACATCGCCCATTAATAGCGGCGCTTTGCCTCGGCTGATATTTTTTTGCGATATATGGTCGGCCACGGCCAATATGCCGCCGAGGTTGTCTGAAGGGTGGCCCCACTCCGCCGCTAGCCAGGTGTCGTTAAAGTCTAACCAACGAATAATACAGCCGATATCCCACGCGGCTTTCACTGGGTCCATGCGTAACTGGGTGCCCGGCACACGCGCCCCGTTGGGCACCACGGTGCCCTCAA
>JBLHGN010000183.1:0-7387 GCA_047616325.1 Lentisphaeria bacterium | reverse complement strand
AAAAAAAACAAAAAGTGCGTAAACGCGATAGTGAGCTGATAGATTTCACTGCGAAATTAACAGTGCATATATACACTGTTAATATTAATTTTTGATGGGGCACAGTATTCCTAGCACCCGGCGAAATGGGCAACGTGCCAAATCAGCAAGCATAAGATAAATACGCAGTGTCCGCTCACATATCTACTAGACTAAACAATCGAGTATTGACCGAAAGCATTAATCTTGTGGTAACGCTGCCCCTCCCCCAAAAAATCGCTGTCGACGACGCCGGAGCTTTGGATGACGTCGCTCTTTGGCGCCTCGCTTTGCGTAATGCATTAACAGCAATTTCCTAGCTGCGCACCTAAACACAACACCCTCTGCACAGGGGCGCTCAAACAAAGTGCATGCCAAAGCAAAACAAAAAGCCAACGCCGTATAAACCGTCCCGCATGCTAACAAACAATTACAGGCCCCTATTGCTCCAGGGCGACAGTAATTGCAAAAACCCGATGCGACTCTAGGGAAGTATTTAAGGAATTCAGACACCTTGATCACAGTACACATATTCGCCCAAAAAACTATTGACAGACCGGTTGGTATGGCATTCAATACACGCCAGACCAACCGGTCTGTCTGTTATTTATGCATGGCCCAAGCAGGGCCCTTTTGAAAACCACGGAGCGTGCCAAGTGATTTTTAAGATCTTAGAATACGTTGTATACAACCCTTGGAAGTTAGCCTTAGCGTCTCTGCTACTGGTACTGGCTGCTGCGTATGGGGGGCAAAACCTTGCTATAAGCAATGACTATCGCAATTTTTTCTCCGATGACAACCCGGAGCTACTCGCCTTTGAAAACCTGCAAAACACTTACAACAAATCCGACAACGTATTGTTTCTGATTACGCCCAAGGATGGCCAAGTGTTCACACCGCAAACCTTAGCGGGCGTACAGTGGCTCACGGAGCAATCTTGGCAAACCCCTTTTTCTTCGCGGGTTGATTCTATTACCAATTTTCAACACACCACGGCCGTTGAAGATGATTTGTTCGTCGCCAATCTTGTCGAAGACCCCAATCAAAGCCAAGAAGCACTGAGAAAAATTAAAGCCATCGCCACCGCAGAACCCTTGTTGGTAAGACGTCTTATAAACGCTGAAGGCACGGTTACGGCGATAAATGTCACTGTTCAACTTCCTGGTTTAGAGCTTCAAGAAGCGCCTATAGTAGCCAATTTTGCACACAAGCTTGCCCAACAATTGGAAGAACGCGACCCCAACTTGAAGGTGCGCATGACCGGCATGGTGATGATGAATAACGCCTTTGGCGAAGCCTCACTAAAAGATGCTTCAACCCTAATACCTACTATGTTTTTAGTGGTAACAATCATTTTAGCGCTAATGTTGCGCAACGTAACGTTAACACTTGCCACTATTGTAGTGTTCGCCCTATCCGCAGCCAGTGCCATGGGTGTGGCTGGGTGGATGCAGATTAAGCTAGATCCGATGACGATGTCGGCACCGACGATAATATTAACCATGGCGGTCGCAGACTGTGTGCATTTGTTGAGCACTTACATTTCTCAGATGCGGCATGGCCTGCAAAAATCTGCAGCAATGGTAGAAGCTCTTCGTATTAATTTCATGCCCATCTTTATCACCTCGGCCACCACCGCACTGGGGTTTTTGAGCATGAATTTTTCAGAAATACCGCCACTTAACCACATGGGAAATGTAGTAGCGGTCGGCGTATTGGCCGCATTCCTATTGTCGATAACTTTCCTTCCGGCTGTGGTTATGATTTTGCCGTTTACAAAAATAAAACAAGCGGAATCAAAACACCATTATTTAGCAGGTTTTTCCCATTTTGTGGTAAAACAGCGCCGCATTCTGTTGTTTGTAATGTTCGGCCTTAGTGTTCTCGCCACCGCATTTGTGCCGCTCAACCAAATTAACGACGAGTTTGTTAACTACTTTGACGAGAGTATTCAATTTAGACAAGATACCGAATACGCCGCAGACAATCTGGTGGGCCCCTACACCATTGAATTTTCGTTTAACTCCAACGAGGAAGGTGGCATCGCCGACCCCGTATATCTTTCACAATTGGAAAAATTTGTTGCGCACTTGTATACCTACCCGGCAACGAGCCATGTGTTCTCCTTTAGCGAGACCATGAAGCAGCTAAATAAAAATATGCACGGCGATGATCCCACCTGGTTAAAAATGCCCGACAGTCAAGAACTCGCAGCGCAATATACACTGCTATATGAAATGTCCCTCCCCTATGGCTTAGACCTCAACAACCAGATCGATATTGGCAAATCATCCACGCGAATTACACTAAGCACCATTAACTTAAGTTCGCAAGAAATTTTGAATATGGAAATAGCCATTAATACCTGGCTGTCGAAAAACATTCCCAATATTGACATAATTGCCAGCAGCCCCAATTTAATGTTTGCGCATGTTGGTGTGCGCAATGCAAAAAGTTTGGTAATTGGTGCTGTTTTGGCTTTGTTCCTTATTTCCCTTATTCTTATGTGGGCCCTGGGGTCGGTTAAAATGGGTTTGATTAGTTTAATACCCAACCTACTGCCCGCCGGTATTGCCTTTGGTATATGGGGGCTTATCGATGGCCAAGTAGGCATGTCGGTATCAATAGTTATTGGGATGACTCTCGGTATAGTGGTGGACGATTCGGTGCATTTTCTTAGCAAATATCTACGCGCTAGACGCGAAAAAGGCTTGAATGCTATAGAGGCCACCCACTACGCCTTTGCCAACGTTGGCAATGCATTGGTGATTACCACACTAGTATTAATTACGGGTTTTTTGGTGCTCACCCTATCGAACTTTAAAATGAATGCCGACATGGGCTTGGTCACGGCCATCACCATAGCCGCTGCACTAGTGATTGACTTTTTACTGTTGCCACCGCTTCTAATGGCACTCGACAAAGCAGAGTACCCAGCGCCATCGACATCCAGCGATAGCTCCGAAACACTCGCCGTCGCAACGCCATTGGCTACAAACGCTGTGCCAACACCAACCATTTAATAAGGATCAACAACATGACAAATGCACTAAAACATCTAGGGGCCGCTGCACTATTTATTGGGGTCAGCTTCGCTCATGCTGACATGACACCACAGGAAAAAGGTCTGAGCATTGCCCAGCAAGTGGAAGCGAATGATCGCGGCTGGGGCAACGTTAGCTCGTCTCTAAAAATGGTGTTAACGAACAGACAAGGGAACACTAGCGAGCGCTTGCTTACTATTAAAACGCTGGAAGTACCTGGCGATGGCGACAAGTCACTGACATTTTTCCACGAACCAAAAGATGTTAAAGGCACGTCCTTCCTATCGTTTTCCCATGCATTGGAAGCCGACCAGCAATGGCTTTATTTACCCGCACTCAAGCGCGTTAAACGTATCTCATCCAGCAATAAATCGGGACCTTTTTTAGGCAGCGAATTGGCCTTTGAAGATATCGCTTCATTCGAAGTGGAGAAATATGAGTATGAATTTCTCAGAGAAGACACTATCAACGGCGAAGCCTATTTTGTGGTTAAATACATTCCAAACTACAAGTTTTCTGGTTATCGACACGAAGAAGTATGGGTACATAAAGAAGCCTTACGCATCGACAAAACAGTGTATTTCGATCGTAAAGGCGCATTATTAAAAACCTTTGTCATTTCAGATTGGAATAAATATCTCGACAAGTATTGGCGCGGAGGCCTGTTTGAAGTGGTAAATCATCAAAATGGAAAAACCACCAAAATATATTGGGAAAATTACGTCTTTAATAACGGCGATATATCGGAAAATGATTTTAATCAAAACACTATGAAGCGCATGCGTTAGGCCTTACCCACCACCGAAGCATCGGTGGTATTTTTATGAAACATAATTTATCCGTCGTGAAATTTTTATGAACCAAATTATCGATAGTTATAATACCACCACAACCCGCGAGAAAATATTGATGGCGGGCTTTCAAGAAATGTATCAATACGGCTACCAAGGCATGCGTATTGACGCTATTCTAAAATCCACAAATTTAGCAAAGGGGGCGTTGTATCATCACTTCTCGAATAAAGTAACGCTGGCCTATGCCATTGTCGATGAAATTTTATTTGAGCATTCAAGTGAGCAGTTTGAACTAAATTTGGCGCAATTTGACGACCCAATTGAAGGCATATGTTCTACCTTAATGGGCTGCAGCGCTGAATTAAGCGAAGAGGAAATATCGCTTGGCTGCCCAGTAAATAATTTGGTGCAGGAAATGAGTGGGCTCGACGAGGGTTTTAAAACTCGCCTAACCAACATTTATAACTGCTGGACGGGTCTGCTAGCAAAAAAACTTGAGGAGGGGAAAAATGAAGGGTTTGTTAAAGAGGAGGTGAATGTAGGCGCTACGGCACTGTTTATTGTGAGCGCGCTGCAAGGTATAGCCGGCATGGCAAAATGTATGCAATCCAAAGCGCTTATGCGTGAGCAACAAGAAATTCTTTGTCAATTTATCGAAAACCTACGTAAATAAACGGACTTTAAATGAATTATTACGCGGCAAACGGCAGCTTTTTTGGGAACCATTGCTTTAGGAGTTTTGGTAAAGATTTTAGGAGAGGAATTAGAAGGAGCTGGAGCAGAAAATATGGGAACGCTTTATGGAAGGCCCTAGTGCCGGCCTCTTTACTTTTATGCTTACTTTTTAGCTCCGCAAGTAAGGCCGACTTATCCGCCAGCATCGGATTCGAAGGGCGCTATTTTACAGAGACGGAACGCACATCGACCTCGATATTTATTAATCCCGAATACACCTGGCAATCCGGAAACCACTCGTTCTATGCCGAGGCGTTTTCACGTTTTGACGACACCGACGAGCGGCGCAGCTTCACCGATATCAGAGAGGCTCTTTGGACCTACGCGCCCTCCGATTGGGAGCTATCCGCCGGCGTGGGCAAAGTATTTTGGGGGGTGACGGAATCGAATCATTTAGTAGATATAATCAACCAAACCGACACAGCCGAATCGGCCGACCAAGAAGCAAAACTCGGCCAAGCTATGATCAAATGGTCTACCTCTCAAAACTGGGGAACCGTAGATGCCTATGTTTTACCCTACTTTCGTGAGCGGCGCTTTTCAAGCCCAGAAAGCCCACTATCGGGCGGCGCTACCATAAGTAATCATGCGGAGTTTGAATCCTCAGACGAACAGAGACATGTCGACGTGGCACTGCGCTACAGCCAGTACTTTGGCGACTGGGATATCGGCCTATATTATTTTAAAGGCACCAATCGCGAGCCTACTATACGACTACGCAGCCAAACTGCAGCACCGCCGCAGTTAACGCCTTATTACGATCAGATTTCCCTGTGGGGCAGCTCCGTGCAGTCCACCCTCGGCGCTTGGCTTTGGAAATTAGAGGCTATTGATCGCAACGATAGCCATAACCATTATTCAGCGCTGTCTGCCGGATTTGAATACACCGTTTTTGGTGTAAACGGGTCTGTGGCCGACCTAGGCATATTGGCGGAATACAACTACGACAGCCGAGGCACTGCGGCTACATCTGCCTTGCAAAACGACATATTTATAGGCGCACGCTTAACGCTCAACGACGTGCAAGATACTAATTTTTTAATTGGCCTAAGTGGCGACCTAGATTACAACAACAGCGGCATCGGCTTCATTGAAGCCAATCGCCGTTTGGGGGACAGCTTTCGCTTGGTGTTAGATGCGCGTATATTTGAGAGCGACACGCCGGACGATCCGCTTTATCTCGTTACCGAGGCGGATCATGTTTCTGTGTCGTTGGAGTATTTTTATTGATAGCCCACCACCCGCGGCGTGGCTATTAAACGAACAATATTTGTCTGTTATTCATAGATCGGACCGATCTCGGGTAAGACTTTCAACGTACTGAAGCGGCTATATTACCATTAACGCTCAGAAAGCTTATGTCAGACGGAATTAGACCCATATGTGATATTAAAAACATCTTTTTTGAGTACATTCAGATAATAGGTGGGCTCATTCCCGAACTTAGACCACATTTCAAAGATACAAAATATGCTTCTGGACATAGCAAGATAACCACCCTCTACTTAGCCTTTTACCGACATTTCCGCACAGCTTTGAATGTCCACCGCATTAGCGCGTTGCGCCGGATCTCTTGTTAAACATTTCTGTAATACTGCCTCCACTCGCTTTAATTCAGCGATAGATTCTCGTACATCGTCGAGCCGCCTTTCCGCCAGCTTTATTTCTTGTGAACACGGCGTTTCACAGCCAGCTTCAGCGCGAATTAGCGCAGTAATTTTCCGTATTAAAAAGCCAAGCGCACGGCATTGAATTACGAAGTTAAGTCGTTTGGTATCGTTATCCATATAATATCGGTGGCCGCTGGGCGTTCGATTGGCCAGCGGCAGTATACCCATTTTTGCGTAATAGCGAATATTGGGAATGCTCATGGGCGTTGCTGTAAACCACAGCCCCGGCTGTAGTTATTATTACTTTTCAACAAGAGAACATACAATGAAAAATAACCCTCGAGAACCTTCAAAATTAAACTATAAGACCCTGCTTTCTTTTGGCTCCATCGTATATTTGTCTTGTTTAGTTGTACATTTACTCTTTGCCAGCTCGCCTTCAGGGGCGCTAGTACTGCTTAAACATGAATGCATTGAGTTCGGCGTAGTTTTTTCCTTGGCGGTGGTTTTTCTATATATGCATTTACGAAAAAGAAAAAAATCATCTAACAACGCTACCGACACATCCTCTTGCGATTGCACTACTTTCTGTGCAACACCAATCAAATCAATTGACAATAATGACGACACAGAAAACCAGAAAAATGGGGCTACCCAGTAGGAGACACTAGCTTGCAGCAGTGAGCCTCAGGAAAAATCGGTAAGATTGCAACATTTAAGCGATTTAATTGAAAGCAGCTTTATCTGCTCACGCAGGAAAAATGATGGCCTCACGCATACTTTCAAGCGCGAAGTTGAAGATGAGATGATCCAATTTATTGAAGGAGAGCGTCAATGTTGCAGTCACCTGGGCTTTGACATTTTATGCGATAAAGAAACGCTGTACCTAACTATCACCGCCCCCAAAAACTCACTCGACAGACTTGTAATACTTTTAAAATTGGAAAAATTACCGGCCAAGATAGCTTCTCTTCTTAGCACTCGTAGAAGCATAGAAACAAAGCCTCCCATACAGAAAGCCGCTTTATGCCGCAGGTAATCCTAAAATTTACATCAGTATTCCCCAATTTGATGCGGCCGTGATACTAGTCGAGCTACAAGCGCACTCATAATCCAGACAAAAGACTTACCGGTTAGTATTGCATCTTGAACCGCTCGAATTGTGTATGAGCTTATACGCACTATC
>JBLHGN010000182.1:0-7440 GCA_047616325.1 Lentisphaeria bacterium | reverse complement strand
CAGGCGGCCATTATATAAACCTAAGCTCCTCTGTTGAAACGACTACGTCTGCCTAGTTGAAGCTAAAGCGTTGTTCACTTTACATTCAAGGCATTAGCCACATTCGCTACGATCCAACTAAGGAATTCAGGTTAAAAGACAAGACTTTACTCCACGGTCACAGATTTTGCGAGGTTTCTCGGTTGGTCCACATCGGTGCCGCGCATTACCGCTACATGGTAAGACAATAATTGCAGGGGTAGAGTATATACCAGAGCTTCTAAACATGGCGGCACATGTGGAACATTAAATACTACGGTGTTTTCATCGGCGGTAAAACCAGCGTCGTGATCGGCAAAAACGTACAGCTTACCGCCCCGTGCCTGCACTTCTTCCAGGTTTGATTTTAATTTTTCGAGTAACTCGTTACTCGGCGCTACGGTTATAACAGGCATGTCGCTATCTACAAGTGCCAGTGGCCCGTGTTTTAATTCACCTGCGGGATAGGCTTCGGCGTGAATATAGGAAATTTCTTTAAGTTTTAATGCACCCTCCATCGCCACGGGATACTGAACGCCGCGTCCCAGAAAAAGTGCATGGTGCTTTTCTACAAAGTGTTCGCTGATTTTTTCTATGGCTTCATCCAACGCCAATACCTTTTCGCAAATACTCGGCAGTTGTTTTAGCGCAAGCACTAATTCGTGTTCTTTTTCAGTGCTTAAGCCCCTGGTCTTACCTAGCGCCAAGGCCAAAATTTGTAGTGCGACTATTTGCGTGGTGAAGGCTTTGGTGGAGGCGACACCTATTTCCGATCCTGCTCGCGTCATCAAGCGGAATTCCGATTCGCGTACGAGTGAGCTGTTAGCTACATTGCAGATGGTCATTGCCGACAGGTAGCCCGAGCTTTTGGCTTTTCTAAGGGCAGCCAAAGTGTCGGCGGTTTCCCCAGATTGACTGATGGATACAAAGAGCGCGTTTTTTGGCGTGATTACTTTGCGGTAGCGGTACTCCGATGCGATGTCCACCAAACAGGGTATACCGGCCCAGTCTTCTATCGCAAATTTAGCAATGAGGCCCGCGTGATAACTGGTACCACAGGCAACAATTTGTACGTTTTCGACCTTCGCCAGCATTTCCCCCGCACCGGCGCCAAATATTTCTTCCAGTACTGTGGTTGCTCCCAACCGCCCCTCGAGCGTGTTGGCAATAGCCTGCGGTTGCTCGTATATTTCTTTGAGCATGTAGTGGCGGTACTCGCCTTTGTCGGCAGCATCGCTGGTATCGGAAATGGTCACTTCTTTCCGAGTTATAGGGTTGAAGTCGACGTCGAATATTTCCACACTGTCTTTTTTCAGACGCACTACGTCGCCTTCTTCCAGGTAGATAAATTTGTCGGTGATTTGGCGCAGCGCCAACGGGTCTGAGGCGAGAAAGTTTTCGTCGATGCCGAGGCCAATAACCAAGGGGCTACCACTACGGGTGCCCAACAACAATTCAGGGTTATCGGCACACACCACAGACAGACCATAGGCGCCTTTAAGTTTTTTGATGGTAAGCTGTAAAGCGGTGAATAGATCGCCGGTGCTGGCGTAGTTCAGGTGCAGAAGGTGGGCAATGGTTTCGGTGTCGGTATCGGAATTGAAGGTATAGCCTTGCGCCTGCAGCTCTTCTTTTAGGGCTTTGTAGTTTTCGATAATGCCGTTGTGAACTACCGTGATATTGCCGGAAATATGCGGATGCGCATTGGCTTCGTTGGGCACGCCGTGAGTGGCCCAGCGTGTGTGGGCTATACCCGTGCCACCCGACATCGGAGATCGCTCAACTAGGTCCGCCAATTCTTGCACTTTTCCCACCGCGCGATTAAGCAGCAGCGCGCCGGCATTGTCGATAATGGCGACTCCTGCGGAATCGTAGCCCCTGTATTCCAGTCGGCGCAGACCTTCGATTAATATTTTAATTACATTTCTTTCGCTTACCGCACCGACAATGCCGCACATATAATTCTCCCAAAATTAATCTGTTTTACATCAATATGTTTATTTTTGCATCGAGGCGCACACGACTTTTACACCGTGTAACTCGATGCTCTGCTTGTTTTGCTCGCTTAAATCGCTGTCGGTCACCAGCACGTGAATGGAAGACCAGGGCAATTCCAAGTTATGAATTTTGCGCTTTATCTTGCTCGATTCAACCATCACCACCACCTCTCGCGCCACCTCGGCCATCACCCGACTAAGGCTATAGAGTTCATTGTAGGTGGTTGTACCGCGTGCAACGTCCAGGCCGTCGGCACCGATGAACAACTGATCAAAGTCGTATTCTCGTAACACCTGCTCCGCTAATTGACCTTGAAAGGCCTCCGAACGTGGGTCCCAGGTGCCACCGGTCATTAATATTGTGGGTTCATTTTCCAGTTCACGCAGTGCATTGGCGATGGCGAGGGCGTTGGTCATCACCACAAGGCCGTGCTTAAACTGCAGCAAGGGCAATAGCGCGGCTGTAGTACTGCCGCTGTCCAAAATAATACGGTTGTGATCTCGAATAAGTCCGGCAGCGGCATGCGCGATATTTTGTTTGGTTTTCGATACCTGCTCTGTAGTAAGGTCTGCCGCCAGATCGTGGGGAAGTGGCGCAGCGCCGCCATATTTGCGTAGGAGAAGGCCGTTACTTTCGAGTTCGGCGAGGTCCTTTCGAATAGTGACTTCCGATGTTTCAAATTTCTGCGCTAAAAAATCAACACTCACTTCACCAGAACTCGTCACTAAGTCAAGTATGGAACGGCGTCTTTGCTGAGTATTGCGCTTTATCATATAGCTTTGGACGACCACTAAGTTTCGAATCGAAAGAATTATAGACAAACGAAAGGGAAATGCAAGCCAATCAGAAGCTATGCAATCTATTAATATGTATTCATTTGCAGCGAAATCGCTAAAGCTGGCTTATGCTTAGTGGGTGACGATTTGACTTATAAATTTGAAAACCACTATGCCTAACTCAACCATACTCATCGTTGAAGACAATGCCGACAATCGCCAACTCACCACCTGGATTTTGGAAGATGCAGGGTACGAAGTGAACTCGGCCGAAACAGCAGAGGAGGGCATTGAAATGCTTTCTAAAACGGCCTATGACTTAGTGTTGATGGATATATCGCTGCCGGGTATGGACGGCAAACAAGCCTGCAAGGAAATACGCGCCAACTCGCCCAAAAAAGATGTGCCAATAATTGCTTTGACAGGCTATTGCCTGCCTGAAGAACAAGCTTTAATTCTAAGCTGTGGCGCCAACGTGTCTCTGTGTAAACCCGCCGAGGAGGAGGAGTTACTGGCTCAAGTTTCTTTATTATTGGGTAAATAACTAGGTGTCAGCTTAGAGAAGAGATATGGCAAGTTATTAACTAACTACCGCGCCCTCAACGGTAAATTCACTCGCTCTTAGCCCTGCACTAGACCACTTTGAAACGAAAATAGTGGGGTAGTGATCCTCCGTGGCCAAAGATACTCGACAATTTGGTGTGAGTGGCAGCGTAGTAAATCGGGTTGATTGATAGGCGTAACGCTCTGCCATGGTCAATTTTTCAGATAACACGGCCTCGATTCTGCGAATTTCGTTAAAAATTGCACTGCCATAGAGTTTTACATAACTTTCCATGCAGCTCCAATGGGTGGCAAAAGCTGCGGCCTGAGATTCGACATCGGAGCAGGAATCTATCATCGTTTTCACGTGCGTATTTAAGAACTCCTCCGCTTTGTCGCACATGCTGCGGCAGCGGTCGACATCTTCAACGTCCACACCGACGATTTGCTGCGATAAGGCTACCACCACCATGGACTTGGAGTGAGAAATATTAAAGTGCCAGTTAAGTGGCTTTTCAGCAGCCGCTGCATACGACTGTGTTTTTAAAAAGGGCTTGCCGTGTTCGTTATAATCAAACCTTACTTCTGCTGGCGAACAACCCAACTTATGTGCCAGCAGTGTTTTGGCCATGCGACGGGCCTGCAGGAAACAGTTTTTGGGGTGTTTAACTTTGAATTTTTGAAAGCGCTGTCGCTCATCACCGTCGAGCAGGGGAAGCGCAGCATCCAGATCTACGTCAAAATCACTCTCGTCTATTGATAAGTAACACAGTTCTACGCTGACAGGTAAAGACATATGGGCAAATACATTTAGGAACTAGGCCGGCTATTATGCCCCAGTTTTTGCATCGTCGGTGTCTGCTTCACCGTCGATAACACATTTATTGCGACCACTAGCCTTGGCTCTGTATAACGCCTTGTCGGCACGTTCAAATACATCTTCAACGGTATCCTCGGCACCAAATTCGGCCAAACCGAAGGAAATAGTAATGTTGACCGGGTTGTCTTTAAGGCGAAACGGCGTTTTGGCTATTACCGCGCGAATTTCATCAAGCACGGTGAAGGCCTGCGGCAGCGGTGTTTCGGGCATGAGAACTACAAACTCTTCACCGCCATAGCGGGCCACAAAATCTACCTTGCGCAAACGCGTATGAATCAGCTTGGCGATGAGCTTAAGCACGTTATCGCCGGCCTGATGACCAAAACCGTCATTTATCTTTTTGAAAAAATCGACGTCACATACCGCCAATGCAAGGGGTCTACGGTAGCGGCTGTAACGTTGCAGCTCTTGAAAGGCGCGCTCGTTATATGCCTCCCGATTGGGCAATTCAGTGAGCGCGTCGTGAGTGGCCCGAAAACGCTCTTCCTCCAACAGCTCTTTGGTTTTTTCAGACTCACTTTCGATGCTTTTTACCTGGGTAAGCAGCGAGGTGAGCTGGTCTGTGAGCGATGCCGACCCAGAGGGGCGGTCTGTTTTAAAAGTTTCTAAGGCGTGCTGTATTGCGCTTAAATTCTTGCTCACACCCTGCTTTAAGTGATCCAGATCTTCGGTGGCTTCTAGTTGCGCACGCATACGGCTTACTTCCTCGTTCACGGTTGTGGAAAACGTATCCGCCGCTACCTTTGCTTCTTCTTCGCGCTGAGCAACTAAACCCAAGACTTCACCAATGGAACGTAGCTCCTTGTTCACGTGGCGTAGATACTCGCTGAACTCCTTGTCGTTTTGCAGATAGCGAAGCATCAAAATATCACGGATATCTTCCAGTGTTACCGCTAACACATACCAGTCCATGCCTCGCCTAATGCGTAAACGCACCATTTCGACTTTATTACGCACGATATCGTTGGGCTGTATACGCTCAACCAAGCCCTCAAGCGTTTTCGCGATACGCTGAGCAACCTGACGGTAACTGTCTTCGTCACCGGGATCGAACACCATGGATCGGTGACCCACTAACAGTTCACCCGCACGCGGCTTTGGGTCAAACGCCTCCACACTAATATCTAGGTTGGCGAGGCTCTCGGGCTCAAGATCCCCGATTATATCAATGTCTTTTTGTACCGGCTTTTCCCTGTTTTCGCTTGCCGAAAGGGAGGCTTCATCTTCAGCAGACCTTAGTGTTTTACCACCCTTTAAACGCTGCCAAAAAGAGCTGGGCGGGTTGGCCGCTTCAGTTATGGCTAGATCCTGCAGCTTCAAAAGCTCTTCCAACAACTCAGGCACCATACGCCCACTTTTAAGCCGCGTTTTTAAACCCGAGGTAAAGGTTTTTAGTGTGTTCTGCAGTTGTGTGGGTAAATTAAGTTCCGCCAACTGGTCTGCAATGGCGGTCAAATGCTTGGCCGTGGTTTGATTGGCCAAGTGCCGTGAGTGTTCAAAAGTTAACGAGGCCTTTTGCACGCGCGCCATCTGTTCTATTACTTGCGCACCAGAGGCGCCGCGCATTTTTTCCTTGAGGTTGATGAGTGATGCGTCGAGTTGCTTATCTTGACCCTGGGCAGCGGCCATAACATGCATTAATGTTTTGCGCAGCGCGTCTAGCTGGAACGAGAACTGTTTTTCAAGTCGCTCTTGATCCTCAATTGCCTTTCGGTATTTATCCCTGTATCCACCAATATTGCCCGAGTCAACCATAGAGTGCTCCTACTCACCATAAGGGTGGCATGTGTGTACGCGATAATTTAGTGAATGAAGTATAGTCATTGGTAGCAACAATTACCTTGCGGGTACTCAACAAAGGTAATCGTGCGAAAAAAGTGTGATAAGAAGATAATCAGAGGAGGAAATCGTCCCCCCAAAGAAAGAAGGACAATTAATGTGGCGATATATGCAGCGCTGTTGCTGCCTGGCAGACTATTGCTGTTCGGCGCGCACTTTTTCAATCAAAAAATTGGCAACTTTCAACATGCCTTGGTGCCCCAAGGTTTTAGTGGCAGATACCGAATAGCGGCCATCCACGATTAATTGCGGCGTACCGGTTATTTGCATGCTGCGAGTCCTGGCGTCCGCCTGCTGTACCTGCGAAGAAACACCAAAAGAATTGAAGGTTTTCTTGAATGTTTGTTCGTCCACACCCAACGCTTTAAATACTAAGCCTGCGGTGCCCTCAGAGTCGACGCTCTTTTTCTCGACATGAAATAAATTGAATACCCGTGCGTCTAGAGCTTCCGACATCTTAAGGGCTTTCCCGGTGTACATGATGCGAGCCAGCAGTTGCATATTGGGGCGCCAAATGACTGGCAGCCGCACAAGCTCTACGTCTTCGCCCAATTGCTTTTTCCACGCCTGGAGCAATGGTTCAAAGTGAAAACAGTGGCCACAGGTATAGGCAAAAGCCTCAGTTACTTCAATTTTTCCTGGGGTGATTGTGCGCACCGGCGTGCTGAGCTTCTTGTAGTCCACACCTTCCACATAGGTGGCAGATTCAACAGCGCCAGCGGCCTCAGGAGCAGCCGTTGTTTGATTGTTGTCTTGTGCGCAAGCCGCCAAAGAGGCTAGCAATCCAAATGCAATAGCAAGTATTCGCATTAAACGAACTCCATTTTTATAGGTTGGTTGTAGTGAAGGTCTTTAAGTCGCTAAGGTTAGAAGGCCAAAACCCTGAAGAGTTTCATCCAATTTCCAGCAATTTGTGAATGGTTTACTCCCCCTAGCCACTAAAATTTTTGAACGTTAAGTGGCTAGGTAAGGGCTAAGCGGAAGCAGCAAAGGCGACCCTGTACTTAAAATTCTAATTAAGCCCAGCGATAAAGTTAGATACAGCTATAATCTCGGCGTCGCTTAACTTGGCGGTGACTTCCCGCATTATCATCGCATCACCGTCGTTGGTGCGATCACCGGCGCGAAATGCGCGCAGTTGTTTTTCGATATATTCAGCGTACTGGCCACTCAAGCGAGGAAAGCTAGCGGGCGCGTTGCCTAGACCGCGGGGTGAATGGCATCCGGCACACGCCGCCACACCGTTGTCGAGATCACCAGAGCGATACACTCGCGCTCCCAATGCCAATCCGTCTACCTTAGCCCCAGAATTGACCTGTACTTGAATCTCTTTGGCTCCAGTTATTTGCATAGACTGACTCGCATAGTAGGCAGCAAGATCTTGCA
>JBLHGN010000181.1:0-7445 GCA_047616325.1 Lentisphaeria bacterium | reverse complement strand
GCTTTTTTTCAGCGGGCTGGCTTGCGGGTGTTCACGAGCTTTGGTGCAGTTGCGGCAGCCACAGCTTCAGTTGCCCTCATCGTTCGCTTGATTTCAACTGATCCCTTAGCGCTCATTTTTCTCGGAGTGCTGGTGCTTCTTGCACTATTCGGGCGTCCGCTGCTACTCCGTCATGTAAAGACCGAAAGTCCGTCCTAACGGAGAGACAGGGTGTAAAAGCTAGTATGCAAATTATTTGGAAGCGGAGGCATGAATAAACATAGAAAACACAGTTATAGGGCAATCTGCGGTCTGGCTTCTAACTTCTGGCTTATGCCTTCGCTGATGGTTGCGGGCAGCATAGCCTTTGTGGTCGTGTTGATCGAACTAGACTCTACCGAGTTTAACCAACAACTAACTTAGTGTCCACGGCTGTTAGGGGGCGGCATTCCCTTAGATTAATTACATTTCTAATGAATTCCCGTCGCTATGCGGGACACCGCACAGATAAACAGCTGAAAAGCGAGAAAAATCCATTTTCGCGAATTCATTTAATTGAATTTATAACAGGTTGCGAATGCAAAATTTAACCTAAATTGGCATAAGAGGCTATATGGCTTATCACATTCTTATTGTAAGTAGCGACGCCGAGGATGTAACTACATTGAAAAATGTATTTGCTAACGTGCACAGTGGGTCTTTCACATTAAGTGTAGTGAAAAAACTCTCTGCGGCGATTGGGCAACTTAAAAAAGCTAATATTGATGCCGTTATTGTCGATTTAATGCTACCCGACAGCCAAGGCATAGTCACCTACGATCAACTATTAGCCGCAGCGCCACACACGCCAATCATGACACTGATTGCCAACCATGACGATATGCTCATCAGTAAAGCCTTAGCACATGGTGCTCAAGGTTATTTAACCAAAAATTGTTTTGATAGTAATCTATTGCCGCAAGCCGTACAAAATCTCATTCGTCAAAAAGAAATTGATCTTGAATATTTTTCCGAAAAATCCCGCGCCGAAATTGCGCTTAATTCCATTGGCGATGCTGTCCTATGTACTAATTTGCACGGCGGAGTGGAATATTTGAATATTGCTGCTGAGACAATAACTGGCTGGCCCCGCGATGAAGCGCACGGGAAACCTATCGCAGAAATTTTCAACCTCATCAATGGTGTTACCCGCCAGGCGGCGCCTAACCAGGTTGAGAAAGTAATCGAAAAATGTGAACCCATGAAGTTGAATGCCGATACGGTGTTAATTCGCCGCGATAAGAGTGAGGTGCCGATAGAGGACTCTGTTTCACCCATTTTCGATTGGGATGGAAAGTTCACTGGCGTGGTGATTGTGTTTTCCGATGTCACGGTAAAAAAATTAATGGCAAAAAAAATGGAGCACTCTGCGCAGCATGACTTTTTAACAAACTTGCCAAACCGCTTGTTGCTACGTGACCGCATAAAAAAGGAAATATCCGTAGCAAAACGCCATGGTGCCCAGCTTGCGGTACTGTTTTTGGATATAGACAAATTTAAATATATTAATGATTCACTAGGTCATGAAACGGGTGATAAGCTTTTGCAATCGGTAGCGTTGCGCTTACTAAGTTCCGTGCGAAATTCGGATACAGTAAGTCGCCAGGGTGGCGATGAGTTTGTGATAGTGCTCGCCGGTAAGCATGGCGAAGATGCCGCGTTGAGCGCAAGAAAAATAAATACTTTTTTGGCTGTACCACATGATATTGGCTCGTTAGAGTTACATGTTACATGCAGCATTGGAATTAGCGTTTACCCCGATGATGGAAAGGATGCGGGCACACTCTTAAAGCATGCCGATACCGCCATGTATTGCGCCAAAGATAGAGGCCGCAATACCTACCAGTTTTTTAATAACAGTATGAATGTGCGTGCCATAGAACGACAATTTGTTGATGCCGGCTTACGCAAGGCTTTGGGTAACAATGAGTTTGTGATGCATTATCAACCCATAATAAATCTAGATACGGACGCTATCATTGGTGCTGAGGCGCTGTTGCGCTGGGCTCATCCAAATGGAGAAGTTATTTTTCCCGATCGTTTTATTCCTACCGCAGAAGAGAATGGATTAATTGTACCTATAGGGCGTTGGGTGCTGCATGAAGCTTGCTCACAAGCCAAGCGATGGGTTGATGAAGGTTTTCCTTTGCGATCTATTGCCGTCAATATCTCTGCCCTGGAATTTACCAGGCAGGGTTTTTTTGAAGGCGTGCATAACATATTAAAAGAAACTTGCCTGCCACCAAGTTGCTTGGAGTTAGAAATTACTGAAACTGTATTAATGCGCGATGTAAAAACCAGCGCAGAAATCCTCAAGAAACTAAAGAATAGCGGAGTGAAAATAGCGGTGGATGATTTTGGTACTGGCTATTCCAGTCTGAGTTATCTAAGACAGTTTCCCATTGACGTGCTTAAAATTGATCAGTCTTTCTTGAGCGATATCAGTACCGAAAAAGACAATGGAGCTATTGTGGCTGCCGTAATCGGCATGGGCAATAGCCTTAACCTACGCGTCATTGCTGAAGGTATTGAGAATCAGAAACAACTCAATTTTTTGAAGGACCGCAAATGCGAAGAAGGGCAGGGTTTTTATCTTAGCAAGCCACTTGCTGTGCAAGATTTTACTTCTTTATTGAATCTAGCTTCCTAAGGTGGGGTGTAATATACCAAGGTCTACATCGACGCTGGAGCCGTGGGGGTCGCTACCAACATGGCGATATACTTCATTTTGTACTTCGACAATTGGCGAGTGGTGATAAAAAATGAACAAAACAGGTTTCCGGCTTGAGAGCGACAGTCTTGGCACTATAGACGTGCCGGCCGAGGCCTACTGGGGCGCACAAACCCAGAGGGCAGTAGCACACTTTGCTATTGGCGCCAAACGTTTTCGCTGGGGTCGTATTTTTATCCAAAGCCTGGGTTTGGTGAAAAAAGCGGCCGTGCAAACTAACGCCGACTTAGGCGGGTTGCCCACCGAGCTTGTGGCGCCGATGGTGCAGGCCTGCGATGAACTTATCGACGGTAAATTGGACGGGCATTTTCCGCTAGCAATATTTCATTCGGGCTCTGGCACTCAAACGAATATGAACGCCAGCGAGGTCATTGCTAATCGCGCGATTGAAATCATGGCTGGGCAGCTAGGTAATAAAAATCTGGTACACCCCAACGACCACGTTAACTGTTCTCAGTCATCCAATGATGTGTTTCCCACCGCCATGTACCTGGCCGCTTTGTTAACGCTGAAGCAAACCTTATTACCCGCACTCAACGGGCTGCGCGACACGCTAAATGCCAAGGCCGAGCAATACAGTAAACTCGTTAAGGTCGGCCGCACCCATCTACAAGACGCTGCGCCCTTAACTCTCGGACAGGAAATTAGTGCGTGGGTAGCGCAAATGGATTTTGCCATTGACGTATTGACCAAGCAAAGTGGGTTATACCAATTGGCCATCGGTGGAACAGCCGTAGGTACCGGCATGAATGCCGCTGCAGACTTTGGTGAACGTGTCGCGCAAAAACTTTCCCACGAGACTGGCTTGCCGTTCGTCTCGGCGGCCAATAAATTCTCGGCCTTGGCGGCTCACGATGCCTTAGTGCTTACATCGGCCAACCTGCGTTTGTTGTCGAGCAGTTTGCTAAAGATTGCTAACGATATTCGATGGTTGGCCAGCGGGCCACGCTGTGGGATTGGTGAACTACAACTGCCTGCGAACGAACCCGGCTCATCTATTATGCCCGGTAAGGTCAACCCCTCCCAGTGTGAAGCCATGACTATGGTATGTGCTCAGGTGTTTGGCAACGACGCGTGTGTGGCTTTTGCGGGCAGTCAAGGCAACTTTCAGCTTAATGTTTTTAAACCCGTGATGATCCACAACGTGTTGGAAAGTATGGAACTTCTAGCAGACGCCTGTATAAGTTTTGACCATTATTGTGCTCGCGGTTTGCTCGCCAACGAACAAGTGATAAACCACCATCTGCAACAAAATTTAATGTTAGTAACCGGCCTTGCACCACATATTGGCTATGATAAGGCGGCAAAAATAGCCGCATTGGCGACCGAAAAAGATTTGAGTCTTAAAGAAGCTGCGCTGAAGTCTGGCTTTGTAAGTGAAGAGGAATTTAAACGCTGGATCGAGCCCTTAATGGGGAAATAAGCTGATGCAAAGCTGGAACGAAAGAGGGTATTGCTTTTTGTTTTTACTTTTTGTCTTTACTAAAGCGCCAGTGTAATGGCAAAACGCAAGACCCCGTTTTTGCTGTAAACGGACCGCTAAACTCGATCACTACCCGACATTTTCCCTCAGGAGGTTACCTGATGAACACGCCTACATGCTGCCAACACAATCATGGTTCATCCGATACATCGACAGAACTTAGAGATCCGGTCTGCGGTATGACGGTTAGTAGTACTTCCACTCATCAGTATCAATATGCAGATCAGTTTTACTATTTTTGTAGTGCTGGTTGTAAAACAAAATTCTCGCAGAATGCGGAAGGCTATCTCCGAAAAAGTGAGGAAGAAACACCTGTAGCAAGCGGTGAGCCACAAACGTGGTATACCTGCCCAATGCATCCTGAGGTACGGCAACAAGGTCCCGGTAGCTGCCCCACATGCGGCATGGCACTGGAGCCCGAAGCGCCCTCGCTCGAAGAGAAAAATAACCCTGAATTAAGCGATTTTAACCGACGCTTTTGGTGGAGTTTGCCCTTTAGTCTCGTTGTCTTTGTGCTTGCCATGTTTGCTCATGGTCGTCACTGGCTGCCTGAACAAACTCAAAGCTGGGTGGAGCTGGCACTGGCAACACCTGTGGTGTTGTGGGCCGGTTGGCCGTTCTTTTATCGTGCGCTGCAATCGCTCAAAAACCGCAGTCCTAACATGTGGACGTTGATTGGTTTAGGGGCAGGTGCGGCATATCTTTATAGTCTAGCCGCCACCATTATCCCGGATGTGTTCCCTGCCAGTTTTTTGATCAATGGGCGAGTCAATGTGTATTTTGAAGCGGCAGCCATCATCATCTCGTTGACCTTGATGGGACAATTATTTGAATTAAAAGCCCGCTCGCAAACGTCAGAGGCCATACGTTCTCTTTTGCGTTTAGCGCCGGATATGGCAAGACGCATTAATACACAGGGAGAAGATGAAGATGTGTCGCTCGCCGATGTAAGTGCAGGCGATCGCTTGCGCGTAAGGCCCGGCGAAAAAATCCCTGTTGATGGTGTAGTCGACGATGGCACTAGCGCTGTCGATGAATCCATGCTCACCGGTGAGCCTGTTCCCGTTTCTAAGCAGCCTGGAGACAAAGTGATCGGCGCGACCTTGAATACGAGCGGGGCGTTGATTATCAAAGCCGAAAAGGTGGGCGCAGAGAGCACATTGGCGCGTATCGTTGATTTGGTTGCCCAGGCTCAGCGCTCACGGGCACCGATGCAAAAGCTGGCGGATTATGTCGCAGGGTATTTTGTCGTGATCGTGGTTTCCGTGGCCATTATCGCCTTCTTTGCCTGGGGCATTTGGGGGCCGGAACCCAGTTGGGTTTACGGGTTAATCAATGCGGTGGCAGTGCTTGTCATCGCCTGTCCTTGTGCGCTGGGGTTGGCCACACCCATGTCAATTATGGTAACCACAGGTAAAGCGGCTACACAAGGTGTGTTGTTTCGTGATGCTGCAGCCATTGAGGCGCTACGTAAAATCGACACACTTGTGGTCGATAAAACCGGAACATTGACTGAAGGTCGTCCTGTCTTTAAAGAAGTGGTTGTCTTGCCAGCTTTCACGCAAGACGATGTACTCCGCTTCGCAGCAAGTCTTGATAAGGTCAGTGAACATCCGCTCGCAACCGCTATCGTCGATGCCGCTAAGCAACAAAAGCTCTCACTTACTGAGCCGCAGGCATTTAAGTCAGACTCAGGTATAGGCGTAACTGGCTCTGTTGAAGGGCGTCAGCTGATTCTCGGCAATACGGCTTTAATGAATCAAAACGGCATAGACGTCGAAGACTTGGCTGTGGATGCCGAGCGTTTGCGTAACCAAGGTGCGAGCGTGGTCTATCTTGCTGCGGACGGTCGTGCGGCAGGTTTGATTGCTGTCGCCGACCCTATAAAAGCGACCTCAAGCCCCGCGATAAAAAAGTTGCGCGACCGAGGTATTACGATCGTTATTGCTACCGGCGATGGCCAAATTACAGCCCAAGCTGTCGGCCAGCAACTCGGTATAGAGACTATTCACGGCGAAGTGACACCGCAGAAAAAACTGGAAATCATTTGTCAGCTACAGAACCAAAGACGACACGTGGCCATGGCCGGTGATGGCATAAATGATGCCCCCGCACTTGCACAAGCCGACGTGGGTATTGCCATGGGCACAGGCACGGATGTCGCGATGAGCAGTGCACCGGTGACCTTGGTAAAAGGCGATTTACGTGGTATTACTGAGGCGATTGTATTGTCAGAGCAAGCGGTGAAAAATATGCGGCAAAACCTAGGGTTTGCATTTTTGTATAACAGTATTGGCGTGCCAATCGCGGCTGGCGTGCTGCATCCAATTACTGGACTATTACTGTCGCCAATGATCGCGGCGTTGGCCATGAGTTTAAGCTCGGTCTCTGTTATAGGCAACGCGCTTAGACTGCGCTGGCAGCAGTAATTGGTATCAAACCGCGTCCCTTGCATTTTTACGTAAAAGGGTTGTGAACAATCGCTAAATAACTAGAGGTGCGATACCGCACGGAGAGAAATTCTAGGCTCGTTTTATAATTGTTAAACGCTTTCCCATTGTTAGTGAATTAAAAGAGGACTTTCATGGAACACGCATATTGGAACGACTGGTATTCAGGTTGGGGCTGGTTCTTATAGTTCGGAATCTGGTTTTTATTGATCTCTAGTCTAAGTCACTGGGGCTATAGCTACCGAGCAAACCGACGCTATTTATCGCAACCGCAAAAAAATGCTGTTGATATTCTTAATGAACGCTATGCGCTTGGCGAAATCGGTCAAGAAGAATTTATCCAAATTAAACAGGAAATTTCAATGAGTTAATATGAGAAATTCGGTTACAAAAAAGTGTATACTCGATTCCGAAGTTTTTAGTTGTTGACATATTTAACGTGTATACATATTAGGCAGCCATTTTGTATTTAAGTGATTCTGTAGGTTCCTGCCGACCAAGGTCACAGCCAGCCATATGTTTGCTGGAGGGCCTGTCTGGTAAGGCTTCAGCTACCGCAACACAAAAGGAATCAAAGGCCGATTTAGGATCGTCAGCTTCTAGGATACTTGCTATTGTTTTCACAAGCGCTTCGGCGGTTCTTCGTAGGTCTGTGTGAATTCAGGGTAAAATACCGTTAATATCAGAATATTACTAGCGGGGATTAGTGTTGTGGAAATCGAAGATCATTACGGATTATTGCTTGGAATAAATAGCCCATGGG
>JBLHGN010000180.1:0-7490 GCA_047616325.1 Lentisphaeria bacterium | reverse complement strand
CTAAGGGGCCTTTTTTGTTAACAGCACTGTGACATTAAGTGTTTATACATTAAGCATTAATGTCACACAGGCTCACTCTAACTTTTGCGCCCTCTCCTTCTTTTTTTGTTCGCGCCTACTACGAAAAAACTGCTGGATAATAGCCGTGCATTCATCCTCGCAAACACCGCCCTGCCAGGTCACGTCATGGTTGTATACGTCGCTATCGACAATAAAGCGGTGGCTTTCCAGTACGCCGGCTTTGGGCTCGCTAGCACCGAAAACAATGCGCCCAATACGAGAATGAATCATTGCTCCCAGGCACATCGTGCACGGCTCAATGGTAACGTAAAGCGTGGCGCCCGGTAAACGGTAGTTTTGCTGCGATTTACCTGCGGCTCGCAATGCTACAATTTCAGCGTGGGCGCTTGGATCGCAGCGCGTAATGGGCTGGTTCCACCCCTCGCCGATAATACACTCGTTGCGCACAATGACAGCGCCCACCGGCACCTCTCCCAAGTCAAATGCACACTTGGCGTTTTTTAGCGCAACGGCCATCCACGTTTCATCACTCATCCGATCGCAATACCTGAATATTAAATTCAAACGTCATCGGGCATTCAGTCTGCACCATTATTTGCTGCTTTGCCTGCTGCGACCCAGCCCAATTAAACGGCGTCATTGCTAGAAGCTGAGGCAGCTGAGATTCCGTATTTAGCACCACTTCACGGATAGAACTTCGCTCCTCGACCACCGTCATGCCGTCCAGCATTTTTGGCGCACTGTGCATACTGGCCTTTGCGTATAGCTGCTCTTTAAGCTGGTAGAGATGTTTAGCGCCTGGCGTAACTCGAACAAGAGCGCCGCCCGGCACCAACACGCGCTTAATTTCTGCCACGGATAACGGGGCAAACACACACATAACCACATCGAGCGCATGGCTGACGACTGGAATATGGTGGCTGCTCGCCACGGCAAAACTAGCAGCCTTTAAATGCGGTGCCGCACGCTTGATTGCGTACTTGGATATATCAAGGCCCAAAGCTTGCCAATTATCTTTTGGGTCGTTTGAACTCGCTCGGTTCAAACTTTGCATAAGCTGACTTAAATAATAGCCCTCACCACAGCCTAAATCCAAAAGGTTTTGAGGGCGGCCGATTGGTTTTTTGCGCAAAATCAATTCGTTTAAATCGTCAATTAAAAAATCATAGTGACCCGCCTGCAAAAAAGACCGGCGCGCATCTATCATACTTGCGTCGTCGCCGGGTTCGCGGCTGTTTTTTTGATTAGCCAAAAGTAGGTTGACATAACCTTGGCGCGCCTTGTCATAGCGGTGTTTATTTTCACAGCTAAATCCTGCTTCGTCGGCAGTGAGCGCCAAATTGCACACGGGGCAGGCCCATATCATATTAAAATCGGTCATGGTATTTGAAACGTGTTTTTTTAAATTTAAAGGTGCCGAATATCTGAACCGCTATCGTCGCCGTTACTATCAATATCACTGCTATCGCACCCATCAAGAGTTTCTTCCAGCAATGTAAATCGCAAAAATTCCTTGCCGTTTACTTCAACACGCTCATAAAACATTTCCAAGGGGCGCACCCACAGATCGAATTTGCCGTAAAGTGCGCGATAAACCACCATAGTCTCCAGCGATTCCGAATGCGAGGCAATGCCATATACCTGGTAATCATTGCCCTTATAGTGGCGGTACTTTCCAGGAACGATGTTTTTTTCCATAATTCTCTCTCGTTGTGCAAACTGCTTTGTTGCAATGACGCCGGTTAGATACAAAGAACAATACAGAGATCTAAAGAGGCCTAAGGCAAGCGAGTATAGCAAGATAGCCCATAAGAAGTGCCACCATTAACTGACTGAAAGGTATGTGGATTTCCATATCAGATGGGCAGGCAAACATTTACCTCCGTCATCTAAAGCACTACTATACCGCCCTATTAAAAAAGTGGCGTAAATATATGGCAAACATACATATCGTTGTCGGAAGCGTGATGGGGACCGCTTATGGAGTGGCGTTTTCGGTAAAGGCGGTGCTCGAAGGTCTGGGTCACAGCGTCAATATCATCGAACACTTTAAGCCAGATAATTTTCCCGGCGGCAATCTCAGCCACTGCCTTAGCGACGGTTCGCTTGTATTGGTGTGCACATCCAATACCGGTATGGGCGACTTACCAGAGAGTATCGCTAGCTTCTATACCCATTTAATCAACGACAACCCACCAATATACGGCTTGAGGTACGGCTTGATTAATCTCGGCGATAGCAGCTACCCCAATTTCGGAGAAGCTGGCATTAGGCTTGATGAAACCTTGTCTGATCTCGGCGCTCGGCGCATTGGCGACTTACTTACGCTCGATGCCATCGAGGCCGTTAACCCTGAAGACAGCGCAGCAAGCTGGATAGCCGAATGGCAAAAGCTGTTATAGAACCACAATAAAAACTACTACAAGAACTACTATAGACACCATATGACTCAAGAAAACGCTCGCAAGCAGATTGCTTTATTCTATGGCAGCTCAACCTGTTATACAGAGATTGCCGCGGAAAAAATTTGTACGGCAATCGGACAACAAAGGGTCGATATTTTAAATGTGGCCGACACTCCCATCATAGAAGCCCAGTTTTACGACTACGTGATTATGGGAATACCCACATGGGACTACGGAGAGCTGCAAGAAGACTGGGAAGAGATTTGGGACGAAATAGACGAGCTCGATCTACGCGGAAAGCAGGTTGCACTATTTGGCCTGGGCGATCAAATCGGATACCCAGAATGGTTTCTCGATGCGATGGGCTACCTCCATCACAAGTTAAAAGAACGTGGAGCCAAGTTTGTCGGATATTGGAAAAACAGCGGATATGAATTTGAAGCATCTAAGGGGTTAACGCCCGACGCCAAGCACTTTTTAGGCCTAGCACTCGATGAAGAAAACGAGTTCACTAAAACCGATGAGCGTATAAAACTCTGGTGCGCACAGATAATAAAGGAATTTGGATTAAGTGCAGAATAAATTGCATTTAGTCACTATTTCTTTATTCCGAGGTATTTTCTAATACTGCTATGGCATCATCCACACCGCCCGACACAACAACGCCCCTCGAATCAATAGCGCCGCTCGATTCAACAAAGCCAGGCCACGAAAACCTCATGCTTACCTGGGACGAAACAGGTGCACCTACTTCAAAACAATTTGAGGAGAATTATTTTTCAAAACTTTCTGCCCTTGAAGAGTCTCGCTTTGTTTTTATTGGCGGTAATCGGCTTATCGAAAGATGGACGGCGCTCCAAGAAGATGAAAGTTTTACCATTGTTGAAGCCGGCTTTGGCACCGGACTAAACTTCCTAAGCACGTGGCAGAGCTGGCGTAGCTGCAAGAACAATAACAGCACAAACCTATTACACTTTATTTCTTTAGAGAAATACCCGCTCTCACGATCGCAGCTAAAGAAAGCCTTGTCGCTTTGGCCCGAACTGGCACTACAAGCACAACAGTTAGTCGACCGATATCCACCTCAGGGTGTGACTGACGTTCACCGCATTACATTTCCAGAAGACCGCATAATACTTACGCTTTATTTTGGTGACGCAAGCGAGGGCTTACGGCAGTTTTCCACTACGGAAGCCGGCGTGCCAGTGACGGATGGAGAGCAACACAGTAGATTAGAAACTTCTAATTCAGAATCAAATGGCCAACATCAATACGCCTTTGGCGCTAATCGGCCTCGTGTAGATGCCTGGTATCTGGACGGATTTTCTCCCGCCAAAAACCCGCAAATGTGGACAGAAGATTTGTTTTTTGCCATGGCCGAGTTAAGCGAAAACACTACAAGCTTCGCGACTTTTACCAGTGTAGAACCAGTGGTGAAAGGCCTAACCGAAGCGGGCTTCGAATGCAAAAAAATTCAAGAAGTTTCACTCCAAAAAGAAATATTGGCAGGAACCTTTAATGGTTGTACAAATAGAGAGCAAACGCAAAGTGAACAGCCAATATCCCACTCAGATCATGCCTTCAAAAACACCAACAAAGGGGGCGTACACTGGCACTTGGTAAAAACACCTAATAATAAAAATATTACTCACGTAGTGGTAATAGGTGGGGGACTTGCGGGTTGCCACACTGCATTTGCCTTAGCGCAGAAAAACATACGCGTGACATTGCTAGAAAGAAGCAACTCCCTGGCTAAGCAGGCATCGGGAAACCACCAAAGCGTGGTCTATGCAAAACTTTCACCCGCACCAGACCCCTTAAGCCGATTTAACTTAGCAGCACAAATCTACGCAAATCAGTTTTACCGAGAATACGCGTTTTATCAAAAATGTGGCGACCAATGTGGCGTGCTTCACCAAGCAAGCAATCCAAAACAAACTGAACTTTTCACAAGTCTCGCGAAGCAGTTTACACGCGATACGCATTTCGTTCGATACCTGAGCCCTCAAGATTGCAGAAGCGTTAGCGGCATTAAGGCCTCTCATCCCGGCCTATTTGTTCCCCAAGCCGGATGGATAGATCCGAAAATTCTCTGTGCAGAACTCACCGATCACCCCCTAATAAACGTCATCACTACTGCTGAAGTAGCACACTTGCAACGCGAGAACTTAAAGTGGAATGCATTCGACGCCCAGCAAGCACAATTAGCTCAAGGTGACGCGATAGTAGTGGCCACTGCGTACGATGCACTGAACATTGAACAGAGCGCCTACCTTCCCCTAAAAACCATACGCGGTCAAGTCACTCACTTGCGGGCCACCAAAAGCAGCCAAGACCTTAAAACGGTAATTTGTAACGATGGTTATATTGCTCCCGCCTTTGAAGGTATTCACACATTGGGGGCATCATTTAATTTAAACGACGACAACACAGAAACTACGATTAAGGATCACCGCGACAACGTGGCAAAACTAGCGGCTATTTCCCCAGATATAGGTGTATTTACAACATTCAGCCCAAGTGAACTACAAAGCCTGCAAGGCCGCGTTGGGTTTCGCTGTACCACCCCAGATTACTTACCCATTGTCGGACCATTAGCCCACGCCCAAGTTTTTCTTGAACGGTTTAAATCATTGAGAAGGAATGCTCAAACGTACTCCCTTAGCGCTGGCGCCTATTACCCCAAACTATTCACAAACCTTGGCTATGGCTCGCGCGGCCTCTGCTATGCCCCCCTATGCGCCGAGTTACTGGCCAGTATTATTTCAGGAGAATTTCTGCCGGCTACCAAACAAGCTCTTCGCCAACTTCACCCCGCGCGCTTTCTAGTCCGTGATTTAGGTCGAAACCGAATTTAAAGCAGTGCAAACGCCCATTGGGCCGACTAGCCTGCTAAACTTAACCTCGCATACAAAGATCTACTACATATTCGAGGAATATTTAATGTTACTTAATGTTGGTCGTAGTCGCTCCATCTCCGAGTCCACCCGAGACTCGGTTCACAATTATTACGAACATATGGTAATGGAACAGCTGTTACGCGCTAACGACAGAGCCAACGAAGATCAGGAGTTTTTCGCCGACGTAGCCTGTGTGGCACTAAATATGCTGCCTTCGCGCTATGTGCGTCACGATGTAGATATGACCTTCTTCCTGTCGCCGGATGAAACGGAAGAAATGATCAATCGCGTAGTACAAGCCGTTAATGAAGCGGTAGATTATGTGGAAAGCCGCGAAGAAAACGAACCACCGTCTACCACAGACAGCTGAGCGATTCACAAACTCGCTCTTGCTTTAAGCCACAACCCCGCAAAAAAAAGTATCCACCTTCTTAGAAAGTGGTGTTATCCCCCCAAATTGCATTCACTTTTTCCTAGAGTTTGCTAAAAATCTTTTAAACGATGTAACCTATTGATTAGTATAAAATAATTTCGTGCAGCCCCACGACAACAAAAAAGCTTGACTCTCGACCCCCAATGGCAGAATACCTGGGTGTAAATATACTCGGAGAAAAGGTGTGGATGAGCGCATTTAAAACCTGAAGTCGACCACCTTTGCTGGCATGCGATTGACCAGAAGGCAGATAGCAAGCATTAAAAACGGTCAAGACGTTCTCAGCACTGAGCCGCCGAGAGCTAGCGCACATAATTTGTGAGCCCCTGAACTGGCAGACGCCGAAGGGCGAAAACAAAATTCAATCATGCCTTAGCGCATTGGAAAAACAAGAAGAGCTGGGCATTCTCTCGCTACCGTTAAAAGACGGCTCAAAGAAGAGGGTCACACAGAAGAAGATTTCGTGGACTAGCCAGACAGACTCACAAGCTATAATTGATTGTAATCTCAGCCAAATATCACCCATTAACCTACTTATCGCCTCAGAAAAAGATGGCGTAAATTTTGGGAATGAAATGGTTGACAGGCATCATTATCTCAATTATCGCCCCCCCTATTGGTGCACACCTGCGCTATTTCATAATAGACAAACACGGTAGAAAATTGGGCTGCCTAATGTTTTCATTCGCAGTTACAAATCTGCCTTGTCGCGACAACTGGACAGGCTGGCAGGATAACGAACATAAAAAACATTTAAATTTGGTGGTCAATAACAGGCGATTTTTGATTCTGCCCTGGGTAAAAGCAAAATACCTGACATCAAAAACATTATCCCTTGCACACCAACAACTAGCCGATGATTGGGGTGAGCGCTACGGCTATAGACCGGTACTCATTGAAACCTTCGTCGATTTGATGAAGTCTCGCGCCACATGCTATCGCGCCGCAAACTGGCTCTACCTAGGCAAAACAAATCAGCGTGCCACCATCAAAACAGAAAAGGGTGTTTACCTTTATCCGCTAGTTAAAAACACCAAACCTACGTTAATTAACGGTCCCAAAGCCAAGCCTAAAAAAACCAAGGAATCACCAGCAAGACGGCCTCCACCGTTAACGAAGAATGATCCATTTGTTCAGCTATGGGGAAATATTATCAGCACAGTTGAGGCAACCGCAAATGACTTTGACAGACAATGGCAAAAGAGAAAGCGTATTCTAAACACGCTACTCATTATGCTTTTTATCTTTCGATTGGTTTTCTCAAAAGACAAGCAAGGTTACACCATAACAACAATCGAACTCTGGGAGCAGTGCCGTCAAATGAATATCGCACTCCGTCAGACAATGCGCATTACCCACAAGGTCTTGTTAACTGCCTTTATCAACTGAAGTCAAAAATTCCGGTACACTTCGACCTTGTATCGTACAACAACGAAAGAAAGCTGGCACTAACACATCTAAAGTCACTTTCTGAAGATGATATAGTTGTTTATGATCGAGGCTACTTTTCTTATGGAATGCTTTACGAACACGTTGCGCTAGGGGTTTTCCCAACATTCAGATTAAAAACTAAAACCTGCAAGACCGTTGATGCGTTTATTTTTAGTACAAGAACAGATCTCATTATCGAAATATCTGCGACAAAATCGGCAAAATTGGCAATTCTTGAAAAGCGTCCAGAAAGCGAGTGCAAACCAATACATTTACGCCTTGTGAAATATAGCTTTTCAG
>JBLHGN010000179.1:0-7552 GCA_047616325.1 Lentisphaeria bacterium | reverse complement strand
TAAAGGGACGCTAACTGCACATAATCAGGTTGTGCGCATAATTCCTCCCCATAGGAATAACTCGCAGCGAGCGCTCCACATGATTCGTGTCCAGCGGCAAGTCAGGGTCACTTAAAAAAACTTTCAACTCCTTCTCTCTTTTATGGCTGTACACTAGTACCTTTGTAAATGGATCGCTTTTTACTAAATCTATGCGTTGGCGCTGCGCTTGATTCCATTCAAAAAATGCCTCGACGGCAGGCCGGGTATATTTCTCCCTGTAACGACGCTTTGTCTCTCCCTTTAAATCCAATTCTTTGATACTGTCTTCTATTTCATAAAATCGACCTATATAGGCCAAGGCAATGGCGCACGCTTTAGGCTCTGACTTTTCGACTTCTTCATATTTGCGACGAGTATGTGCCCAACACTGCGCGAGTATCGCATTCGTGCATTTATTCACGTAACTCGCATATGCACTATAACCATCGCTAAGTACAGTGCCATTAAAATCGCCCAGCATATCCAAAAGATGCTGCTGGCTGCGGGATTCGGAAAACGTAAAGCATATTTCATCGGCCTCGCCCATAATCGGCCAGTAATATATCTGCTTTAATTTCCCTTTTTCTTTTCTTCCCCCTTTCCCGGGGGTTTCATCGATCGCCAATGTGCGACTGAGTAAGATATGGTTCAATTGCGCGGGTGCTGAGGTTGGTAAGCGTGCTTCTTGCGAGAAAAATCCCCGCATTTTCTAGATGTTGGTGCTGCCGATACAGTGGTTGGTGATATAAAAACTTGTCCAACAGCATGCCGACCAGAAAGCTCACATCAGCAAAGCTCTTTTCAATCACGTTGGCGGGCGCAGCTGGCGTTTTAATGACTTGCGTGCCTTTCTTTTTTACAACAGGGCGAACGTACTTCAATACGACATGACTACTGGTACGCTGAGCCAAACGGTATGTAGTTTTATAGCTGATAACTTCGTAACTATCCCTGTCATCCCCCTCCAATTCTGGGGCGGGACGATTTCTTCGACGGGAACGTATGGACTAAAGCGAAGGCCGCTATCATTCGGAGAGCCATCAAGTGCGTTCTTCTTGGCCGTGCCTCGCTGATAGGTTACCGTTTTCTTTTTTTACCTTTCCCAGGAAGTTCGGGAAGTGGATTGAGAATATCCGCGATTGTCGTTTGATACGGGTTGTCTTCCATGTTGTGCTTTTCGGATTTTTCTCCGAACATTTGACGCTTAAACCAATCTAACTGATGCTGAATATCTTTCAGTTGTTCTTGTAGAGTTTTTATTGTTTTATCTTTATTTTCCTCCAAGTCAACGGCATCCCCCGGCGAAAAATGGGGTGGCTTAGTCGAAATGGTTTCATGTTTGGCGGAGGTTTTGATGCCTTGTATTATACTTTAGAGGTGAATCATTTTCATGCTTATATCGCTTACGCTGGTGAATTTTTTTAAATCAATCCCTTCTAATATAAGTGTTAACTGCGCCCCGCTTAGCTGGGCTTTATCACCTTCGAAGATCGGGTGTTGAAAACGGCCTTCTTCTAAACGGTTCATCCAAATACAGTAACCACTGCGGTCGAAATGTAGTATTTTTATATGGATTTGGCAACGATTGACAAAAACAAACAGATCACCACTGAGTGGGTTTTCTTGCATTTTGTGTTTGGCCAGGGCCATCAGCCCGTCGAAATAATTACGCATGTCGGTGGCTTCGACGTATAGCCATATTTTTACCTGAAGATCAGAAAAAACACCTTAAGCGACTCTAATACGGAATATGAAACTTTGCGAAAGCTCTAGTTCAGCATCCCATTCTGTTTGATTAGCTTCAGCTTGAACAACAGATAGCCTGTCGTCTATTGATGGTATCTCGATAAACCGGGGCGGGGTTGACCTTGGTGAAGCTTCGGAAAAGCGTTTCCGCCAATGATGAAACCCGCTTATTGCTATGCCGCGTTTTTCACAGAAGCCTTGTTGTGTGAGAGTGCTGGTTTTGTATTCATCGATAATGGACCGCCATTCGGGTTCGGATCGGCTGGTGTATTGACGCTTTAGGGCCTTTTTTTTCATTGGGTGTCCTCTGGGATTAATTTGAGGATCACTCTACTGAATAAGGTGCCTGCGATCTAGAACGCCTTAGGATGAACGGTTACAGTGGTGTGACATATAGGGAAAAAATAGCAAAGTAAACCTGCACTACCAGTTGCCTAGTTAAGGTTTACTCATAAGTTATTCCTGTGATGAATATAGATGCCAGTATTGCTGAATAGTCTATTCCAGTATTGGTTTGTGCGCGTTAGCCAGTTACAGTTAATTGCTCATGGATTTAAGTTTTCTCGTTTACCTCTCTGTCCAGCGCATTAAGCAGAGCTTGTACTGGGTGTAGAATATTAATGCGATTTTCACGTTTTATTTGACTGCGACAAGAGTATCCAGTAGCCAGTAATTTGCCACTAATTGCAAAGTCTTCTACTGGTTTTTTCCAGCTTAGTTCATAAATGGTACTCGACATTTCTCTATTGCGACTTTCGTGGCCATAAGTTCCAGCCATGCCGCAGCACCCCACCTCCAATATCTCGCATTCATGTCCAAACATTGTAAAAATATTTTTCCATTGGGTGTTAGAGTTGGTGGCGTTTGTTTTTTCGGTACAGTGCGGCATCACCTTAAATGATGCTGAGCAACTGTATGGGAGGTTGGCCGGCTCCAGGGTGTCAATTAGCCATTCCTGTATCAGAGAAACCTTGGGTGCCAGTGCATCACCAAGCACTTTTTTGTATTCGCTTTGATAGGTAAGCGTCATGGACGGGTCGATGCCGATCAAGGGAATACCGCGCTCACTAATACGATTTAATCGTTTTGCATTTTTGTTGGCAACCGATTTAAACGCTTTTAAGAAACCGTGTACATGTAAGGGTTTACCATTGGCCGCGTAAGGTGCCAGCATTGGATTAAAACCAAGCACTTCCAATAATCTGACGGTGTCTACCACCAATTGGCTTTCAAAGTAGCTGGTAAAGGCGTCCTGCACAATAACAACAGTTTTGGCTTTAAGTTCATCGCTTAAGGCCTCAAGATTTTTTTCTGTAGCAACCGCTATTTTTAATTTTTTAAACGAAATTCCGCTTAATTTTGGTCCGTCCACAAAACCCACAAACTTATCTAATATAAGCTTTACTGGATAAAACCCCATAACCGTATTATAAATTCGAGGTGTTATGGCGCAGTAGGGTAGTAGGAATTCTAGCGACCCTACTAAATAATCTTTTAGCGGTCGCATATAGCGTGTGTGATAAAGCTCTAAAAATTGACTTCTAAATTCAGGCACATTGACTTTAATGGGGCACTGGCCGGTGCAGGATTTACAGGCCAAACATGTGCTCATTGAATCGTAGACCTCGTGCGAAAAATCGTATTCGCCTTTCCTTTTCTCCCGCGTGCTACGCCAGCGTTCTGGAAGTGTGTTGAGTTTGCCAAAAAAGCCGCGCTTGGCGTCTGGCTTTGCCTCCTCGCTTTTATTTTCTTCCAGCATGCGCAGCCATTCACGAATAAGTGACGCGCGGCCCTTGGGCGAATGCACGCGGTCGCGAGTGCCTTTGTACGAGGGGCACATGGCGTCTTGAGTGTTCCAGCTGAAGCAAGCACCGTTGCCGTTGCAGTATACGGCTTCGTTAAATTCGTTCCACTGTTCAACGGCTATGGTTCGATCTTGCTGACCGCGTGTGGCAACCTCATCAATTTTGAGTAGTTGCAGCGAGGCATCTGGCGTTGCAATTTTGCCTGGGTTGAGCTGGTTGTAGGGATCAAAGGCGGCTTTGATGCGCTGCAATTGTGGATAGAGTTCGCCAAAAAATTTAGGCGAATATTCAGAGCGCACACCCTTGCCGTGTTCACCCCAGAGCAAACCGTGGTATTGATGAGTTAGTTCGGCAACTCTATCGGAAATTTCCCAGGCAATTTTTTCTTGCTCGGGGTCTTTCATATCCAGTGCTGGGCGCACGTGCAACACTCCGGCATCAACATGGCCAAACATGCCGTAGTGGAGGTTGTAGGCATCGAGAATTTCGCGGAATTCAATGATGTAGTCGGCGAGGTGCTCCGGTGGTACCGCTGTATCTTCAACAAAGGGAATGGGGCGCGCTTCGCCCTGGATATTGCCCAGCAAGCCTACTGCGCGTTTGCGCATGGCCCAAATTTTGTTTACAGCGTCTTTCCCCCAGGCCACCGAATAGCCAATGCGCGTAACGCACGCAGCGTTTTCTGCGGCATCTGCTGAGTTTTCTTTACTTTCTTCGTTCTCTTTATTTTGGCCCAGCGACCAAAGCTTAGATTTTTTTTGTTCGGGTGCATTTAGTTTTTCGCTTAAAATGGTTTCGAGTTTTACGATACACGCTTTCAGCTCATCTTCACTGTCGGCCGTGAATTCCACCAGATTAATGCCTTGCGCGTGAATATCATCGCCTTCATCGAAAAACGCTTCTACTTGATGCCAAATGAAATCGTTCATAGCCAAGTTGAGTACGGTCGAATCTATCGTTTCTATCGACGTCGGATTGGCGTTCATTAGAGTCATTGCGTCCCTAAGAGAGTCATTAAATTTATTATATTTTACCAGGACCAGTGCCGAGCACTTAGGTATAGGCAGCACCTTAAGTTTTGCTTCGGTAATAAAGCCAAGTGTGCCTTCGCTACCACATAAAATATTATTTAAATTAAATTTCTGTTCAGTGTCGCGAATGTGGGCCAGATCGTAACCGGTGAGACATCTGTTTAGTGGGGGAAATATTTTTTGTATAAGGTCGTGGTGTTCCTTGTCGATATTGTCGACCAGGCGATGTATAAGGCCGCTTCTGTCCTGTTGTTCGCTTATCGCTTCAAATTCAGCCTCGTCGATGGCACGGCTATTGATGACGCCGCTGCTCATTAATACGGTTTGCAGCTCCACTACGTGATCGCGGGTTTTGCCGTAAAGACAAGAGCCTTGGCCCGAGGCGTCGGTATTGATCATGCCGCCAATAGTGGCGCGATTACTGGTGGATAAGTCGGGCGCAAAAAATAAGCCATGGGGTTTTAGTGCAGCGTTGAGCTGGTCTTTTACCACTCCAGTCTCCACCCGTACCCAGCGCTCTTGAGCATTAATCTCCAAGACCTTATTCATGTGTTTGGATAGGTCGACAAGCAAACCATCGGTTAATGACTGAGCGTTTGTTCCCGTGCCGCCGCCGCGTGGCGATAGCACGATATCGCGAAATTGAACTTGGTTGGCCAGCGTTGTAAGCACCACAATGTCTTCTGTACTTTTGGGGTAAAGAACACCCTGCGGCAAGACCTGATAAATGGAGTTATCCGTTGCCTGGACTATACGGTTGGCGTAATCAATGTGTATCTCACCCGCAAACGCTTGCACTTTTAAGGCTTCTACAAACTCCAAATAGTGTGTTTGCGTGGGGTTTAAATGTTTAAGTCTGGGTATCATGTGTCTTATTAGCCCTAGGGCAGTGTGTTATACAAGTAAGTTTGGCCGACTTGAATTGTACGCGAATCGCCGCGTGTCAATGTACTGTTTACGCCGAAAGCAGGTGCTTTGGCAGAATGTGGCATTGAATTTAACTTGGCCAGCGCTTTGATAAGGCTCGGCGAGTCCTGGAATTCGCCCTTGTCGGGGTTCACCGTAATCATAATGCAGCGTTGGCAATGGTCAACCAGGCTGAGCTCAATCTCATCGCTCTTGCAGCTCATGCGGCTTATCGCATGCTCAGAAAACGCCGGCGGACCGCTTATTACAATGTTAGGGCGGAAATTTAGCATGTTTACAGTGTTCTGCCCCTCTTTTTTAAGTCTCACATTGAGGGCGTCTAGAGAAGCCCTATTGGCGATGAGGTAGGGCGCCGCGTCAGAAAACGACTGTCCCGTCATCTTAAAGCGTTCGGGACAGTCAAATTGGCGCAAAGCGCCAGGGTGTGTACGCGCAAGTTTAAGTTTTTGGGAGGACTTAAGCGCCTCGCACAGCCAATTGTTTACGTCTCCGCTGGCTACTTGGCCCACACAGATATCCTTCCACACGTTGAAGGGTTCACAGGCTATTTCCGCATCTGGAGCGCTAACGTCGATGTGCCCCAAAGAAGGCTCACTCGGCACAGATAAGGACAAACCGAACCCTGTGATCGTCGCTTGAATGCGTGCCATGGCCGCTTCTTTGCGTTGTGTAAGGGGAAAGCCGTCCTCCCGAAAAATGGCCCATTGACGGTCGTACTGTAAACCGGAAGCCGTTAGCATGGCTGAATCCACCGCTATGCCACTGAGTGATTTTACCGGGTAGACATACAGGGCTTTAATTTCCGCTTTTAATGCTGTCATGGTCTTGCTCTTACGCTGAATTGCGCTCAGTAGCTTCTGAATAAATAGGCGCGGCGCTAGTCTTCGATTGAGAATAATACAGTTTAGGGGTGTTTATGACTTTTTTTAAATGCGTCCAATTGGTCTTGACTGGCTGGAGTTTGGTGTAGGGCCTTCCATTCGCTGTAGGGCATGCCATATACAACTTCTCGGGCGGCTTCATAGTTAATGTCTTGGCCTTGCTCTTCAGCCGCTGCGCTATACCATTTGGCCAGGCAGTTGCGACAGAAGCCCGCGAGGTTCATTAAGTCGATATTTTGCGCGTCTTTGCGTGAATCTAGGTGACTTAATAGTTTTTTAAATACTGCGGCTTCGATAGTAGTTTGGCTTGCATCATTCATATATTTATCCCGTTTATCCGAAATTCACATAAAGACTCTCCCCAAGTTTTATAGGGAAGCGTCCAGTTTATTTTAATAACACTTTTTTGGTTTGTTTTTTAATATTTAGGGGCGGCGGGTTCATTCTGTCAACAGTTCCAGTGGAAAGACTTCGATTAAATCACCCTCGTTCAAACATTTTTCGGCAGGTACCAGTGCCAGCGCATTTGCCCAAGCAACCGAACGTAATACCCCCGAGCTTTGATTGACAAATTTTTCCGCGCCACGTTCGCCTATATTAACTCGCATATATTCAGGGCGACTGCGCGGTGAGGTAATTGTGAAGAGCGCCGGAACAAAAAAACTCAGAGGCGCTTTGACGTTGCGCCCTTGCAGTTTTTGAATGAGGGGTACAGCAAAAAGTAAAAATGTAACCAAGGCAGACACCGGGTTGCCGGGCAGCCCCAAAAACGGAGTGTTTTCTACGTGTCCATACACCACGGGCTTGCCAGGTTTCATATTGACTTTCCACATCTGCAATTCGCCCAAGTCTTCCACCGCCGCTTTTACGTGATCCGCTTCTCCTACTGAAACGCCGCCAGAAGATATGATCAAGTCGACGCTGTCGGCCTTGCTTTTTAGCGCCATGTGTGTAGCCGCGAAAGTATCCTCAATAATATGGCTGCGCACGATGTCGCAGCCCAACTTGCTTAGCAGTGCCGCCAGCATGGGCTGGTTTGAATTGAATATTTGGCCGCCTTTAAGCTCTACGCCAAAGCCTGGCTCCACCAGCTCATTGCCTGTGCTTATAATGGCCACCTGTACGCGCTTGTTCACCTCAA
>JBLHGN010000178.1:0-7588 GCA_047616325.1 Lentisphaeria bacterium | reverse complement strand
GCTGGGCTGGGAATACGTCACAATACAATCATATGATTGTGCTATAGTGCTCATATGATTTGAATGAAGGGCAGGATGGCACCATGAACCAAACTAAACCGATCGCAAGACCAAAGGCTGGTGCAGCCAAAGAAAATGCCGTGGTGCATGATCGCCGTGGCCGCAAGACGGGCGTGCTCCGAGCAGGAGATGCGTGGGTCTCCACACGCGGGCTCACCTTAAAAAAGGTGTCGAAGGTCAGCACTAACGATCGACCAGGATTGATCAAAAGTATACGCCATGGATTTAGCGCCTCGGCTATCGCAGTGTTAATGGATGAGCTTAAGATGTCACAGCGTGACATTGGTGACATCCTAATGATCGCCCCTGCTACGCTCACCAGACGGATCAAGAGTGGGCGCTTAGAAGCTGACGAATCCGATCGCGTTGCGCGTATTGCCATATTAAAGGAGCGAGCTCTTGAGCTAATGAATGGCGATAATGACGCTGCACTCAACTGGCTACGAACCTCGCTACCTATTTTGGGTGGTGAGTCGCCGCTTAAACACGCCCAAACTGAAATTGGAGCGCGGGATGTGGAAGATCTCATTGGCCGCTTACAGCACGGGGTATTTAGCTAATGCCAGATGGCTGGCGGCTAGCACAGCCGGATAATGCAAAAACTACGCGGCAGATGATGGATGGTGAAGGTGCATACCTTTATTCGGGGCGCTGGAATAGCAAAGGTACTCGCATGGCGTATCTTGGCACAAGCTTGGCCCAGGCGGCAATGGAGCTATTTGTTAATTTAGGTCGCACTGATGTGCTTAATACTTACCACAAAATAACGGTTTCATTCGACGAATCGTTAATGACACACATTGATATTCATGACTTACCTTCAAATTGGTCTGAACCGTCAATGGCGTCGTCGGTGCAAGCGGTTGGTGACGATTGGGTGGCAAGGAATACATCACTGGTCTTGCAGGTGCCCAGTGCGGCGGTGATTGGTGAGTACAACTATTTGTTTAACCCTCTCCACCCCGATGCTGACCAAGCAACGTACAGTGGTATTGCTCCGTTCACCTACGACCCCAGAATGCTTAAGTCTAAATAGACTTGCTTTCTTCACTCCCTTTAGCGAGTCCCCACAAGAAAACGTTCCAACTCTGGGGCCCACCTGTTTCCCATTACTTCAATTTCTGCGCTGGCCTCCCTAGATCGGCGTTGTCTTTACTACGTTCAAATCTTGCAGTTCGTCTAACTGAACACTTTTTATTTTCGTCGGAAATATCAACGGAAATCGTAGCGCGTCCGTTTCTTGTGAGCTACCGGCGAACAAGATTAAGAAAATGTCATTTATGCGGGGTTTATTGAATGAAACAAAGCAGTGAGGAAAGTATAGAGTTTGGTGTTAAGTATCCAATCGATTCAATCGTTGAGATCAACTCATTACAGAATACGTCAAATATCGTTCTTCAACACGCTTATGTGCGCTTTTCTCATCATTACAGAATCAACCCAGACAGTTATTTATATTCAACTCGTAATGTCGATAAAATTACAGAATTCTTGAGCCTAGAGCTCGAAGATATGTTTGGAATTTAACGGCTAAAGTAGTTAACTATCTTATTGATTGGCGCCGAGAATTCAACGCCTAGCGGGCAAAGAAATAATGTTGGTTAAACGTGAATACTCTTAAGCCCAATAGTACCGAGGCATGCAGCGCAATAAGCGAAAAATATCGAGTTTATGCACAATACCCTAAGAGCTCCCAAAGATAATTAGGGGAAAATCCGAGGAGGCATCCGCTATGCCTTGCGTATAAATAGGTAGGCTTCAGGCGAAACTTGTAGGTTGCTAAGTGCCATTCGGGACAGATCTATTTAATCGCATGTTTCGTCTCTGTGAGCACTAAAAAAGCCCCCTATATTTCCGCTTTGGAGGAAGCTAACCGTCAACACTTAAGCGGTGCCAAAGTCCGAGGCTGCCCGACTCCCGCCTTTCGACCAAGCGAGCTTTGCTACTATCAGCCGTCAGCTTCTTGCGGTAAAAGAGCCTTGACGTACATTTTCGAGGGATGGCCACAATACCCCAACAATAAGACTCCTACAGCCTTATTATGCTGAATAGAGCGTGTATCCGCCAATTAGAATAAACGACACTCCGGCGATATAGTGAAGTACCTTTTCGTTAATATGGTTAGATAATAAGCTTCCCGCCAACACACCTATTGCCGTCGCTAGAATTAATGCGGCAGCGGCAGCGAAAAAAACCATAGTTTTATTCACCTCTTTATCTGTGGCAAATAACAGGGTGGCTAATTGTGTTTTGTCACCCAGCTCGGCCATAAAGACGGTGACGAAAATTGTAAAAAATATTTTTATATCCATAAAGTTTACCACCGTCTTTTTTATATCGATAAGAGTGCGAATACTTTAGTGCACGCGAGAACTAGCGCCCCCCTAAGATGAAGCCCTATTTTTTGGACGACGGCACGAAGTTTCCCGTCTTTAGGTAGGCCAGCACTTGTTGTATCACTCGTGCATTACTCATCATAAAGGTATGGGTCACTGGTAATATAAGGTGATCGTTCATACCTTCGACTTTTGTGCGCTCTACCGAGACTTTGCCATCATCCTCACCGGGAATAATGGACGACAGGATTAAATTAATACTGCGGTTTCCAGCAATAATACCCAAATCAAAATCCACGCGCCCAAGGGTATTGGGCACGCTTACCTCACCAGTACCAAGCTGCAAACCAGCGTCGCCGTTGAAAAAGTGAAACCCGGGAAATTTACCCAAGCGGTCAATCACTTCGCTGCCTGCGTTGGGTGGACCGAGCATTACCACGCGCTTTAGCTGCTCCACTTTGTGTTTTTTGAGGTACTGCCTAACCAGTATCCCGCCCATGGAGTGAGTGACAAAATTTACCTTTTGTTTACCACATTTATCCAGGGCGGGGGCAATAGCCATTTCAGCGAGCTGTTCTAAAGGAAAACGCCTTGATTCATAGCCCACATTTTGTACGGCATAAAGCTCTCTAGAAAGCGCCTTTTCAAGTTTTTTCATTGAATTTTCGCTACGCGCTAAGCCGTGCAAAAGAATCACACACTCTGCCTGTACAAAACTGGTAGCGCTGATCAATACAGACAGAATCAGCGTTTTCACGTATCTAGATTTTTTCACTGCGTGGCCTTTTCTTGATGCAACAGGGCCCAGTGCCGAGGTGCTCACATATAGTCGGCTAAGCGATTCATTCATCCTATGCTGGCAACTCGGCGTAAACACTCGCTTAATATGCTTCTGGCGAGCGCAAAGTTAAGCAGCATCGGGTAATATTGTATTCTCATTAACATCACGTGCTGCTAGCCTTTGCTATTAGTCTTTACCCTTAAAATCTTCAACACGAGAACCCACTCGGTGAAATATAAAAGCATAGACACATTTACCCATAGTCAGCGCGACAAGATCGGCGTGCTTATCACCAACCTCGGCACACCGGAAGCCCCTACGGCCAAGGCACTGCGCCCCTATTTAAAGCAGTTCCTATCCGACCCCCGAGTTGTGGAGTTCCCACGCGTGCTCTGGTGGCTAATATTAAACGGTATTATCTTGCGTTTGCGCCCAAGGCGCTCGGCCAAGGCATACTGTCGCGTGTGGACAGAAAGTGGCTCGCCACTGGCAGTGCACACCCGCAATCAAGCCGAGGCGCTTGCAGACAAGCTGCAGCAAACCTGGGGAGATGGGCTTGTTGTGGACTGGGCCATGCGCTATGGCGAACCGTCTATCGGTGGTGCTGTTCAGCGCATGCTGGAGCAAGGCGTGCGCAAATTACTGGTATTGCCTCTGTACCCCCAATATTCAGCTGCCACTACAGGCTCCACCTTCGACGCGCTGGCACAAGATTTTGTGCAGCGTCGCTGGCTGCCAGAGTTGCGCTTTGTAAATGCCTATCACGATTTTGAGCCCTACGTGGCGGCACTCGCCTCCACTATAAGAGCCCACTGGCACGCACACGGAAAAGCCGACAAACTCATTTTTTCTTACCATGGTATACCGCTACGTTATTTACACTCGGGCGACCCCTACCACTGCCACTGTCACAAGACCTCGCGCTTATTGGCGAATACTCTAGGCCTAAACGAAGATGAATACCTCACCACATTTCAATCCCGTTTCGGGCGCGAGGAGTGGTTGCGGCCCTACACCGACGAGACACTTAAGGCATTGGCCGGCGCAGGCGTTAGCTCCGTTCAGGTGGTATGCCCCGGCTTTTCGGCCGATTGCCTGGAAACCATCGAAGAAATCGACATGGAAAACCGGGAATATTTTCTTCACGCTGGAGGAGAGCGCTTTGAATATATTCCCGCGCTCAACGCACAAACTGTTCATATTGAAGCCCTCAGCGATTTAATCGGCCAGCAGCTACAAGGCTGGGTAGCACCCGACGAGGCATCGATTCCAACACGCGAACAACTAGCAGGCTTGTGCACTCACAATCAAAGAGTATCTTTATAAAACTTGCATTTTGGCAGCACGATCCTGAAGATTGCGCCTTACGAGTGAGGCCGAAGAAAAGAATACACTGTATTGTCAGACTCGAACTAGGCGTTTCCCTGTAAATACGTCCTTTGAGCTCGGAGTCGGCTTCCTGACGCCTACGGCCTGAAAATACAGTCTATTCTTTGCAAGTGCCCTGCTAGTAACATGGCTCTTTTAAACAGCAATATGAGATACGGAAGCGAAAAACTTATTAACGGGCAAAATCTCTAAAAAGCGAATAGCATTTGCGGTGGGCATAGTTGCTTGTTACGCAGTTTTTCGACATTTTTCGTCTATTGCCAAGGTGGAGGTCTATGAAAATGCAGTGTCAGGCTTGAGCCACATAAATCCCGACCGCCTGGAAGCTATCACGGCTCGCCTCGCTCGCCTGGCAATCGCCGATGAAAACCTGTCAAATTGTATACTTGTGGCGGTGGCCGAAAGAGAGAATACATCGCGTGATGCCGATAATGATGACCCTCAAAATTTAACACACCTATACTGCCGCGGGCGTAATATCAACTCACTTGCGGGAATTGAGAAACTCACATATCTCTCCTATGTAGATATCAGCATAAATAACATCGAAAACATTTCACCCATCAAAGAACTATCTTCGCTAAAAATATTAAATATTTCGGCCAACCCTATTCAAGATATTTCCCCACTAAAATACTTACCTGAACTGGAAAAAGTCACACTACCGGACGTGGCGAAACTCGATTGTGAGAAAATCAACACTATTCTGACAAGCCCCACGACTAAAACTAACCGGGACTGCGATGCAGACGAAAATATGACCGCCAAACAGAACAATATCAGTATATCTAAACTAGAACGTAAAAAAAAACACCAGCTCTCTGAGAGTGAAGAAAAAGAGTTACTTGAATATGAGCTTAGCCGCAATCGCTTTTAAATGAAGGTTCGAAAAAATAGTTACGAGACCGGGTTTAGCTTCACAGGTCGCGCTCTCATCAAAGGTCTGTACATTATGCATAAGAAAAAGAGACGCACGCCAACAACTTACTCGAACCCTAATTTATTAGGGTTTTCCCTAATAGAAATGTTGGTGGTGCTGGCGATTATTGCCATTTTGGCCACCATAGCCATACCGTCAAGTAACGGGAAAATAAATCGAGTGCGAGTTGCGGAAAGTTTAAAACTAGTTGAAGGATACAAAAGCCAAATTGAAAACCATTACAAAATTGCCAACGAGTTTCCGCGCGACAACAAGGAAGCCGGCCTACCCAAACCCGAGCAGATTATCGGTAATTTTTTGCAGGAGACCAGCGTGGACGACGGCGCCTTTCATCTCACGCTCGGCAACAAAATAGTGCCGGCACTGCAAGGCAAAACCATAAGCGTTAGGCCGATATTTGTACCTGAAGCTGCCAACGCACCAATCTCTTGGATTTGTGGCTACGACAGCGTGCCAGAAGGAATGGTTGCCGGCGGAGAAAACCGCACCGATGCCGATGTGTTATATCTGCCGCTAGAATGCCGCTAAAGTTAAAAAATTAAAGTCAAAGAGCTTCCAAACGTACACGTACTTTTTTCAAATCTCGCATAAGGTCTTTGCTGCAAACAAACCAGTCTTTACGATTGCGCTCATTTAACTTATCCGTTGGGTCGAATAACGGTTGGCGCCCACAGGTCTGATCAAGCTCCAACTCAAGTTTGCGGTAAATGTCGGTGAGACGAGTCTTCTCATTTTGCTCAGCATTGGCAATGGTGGTTACCTCTTCTCGTTGCGTTTTTGCCCAATTTACGGCACAGCGCAAGTCGCGTATTTGCTGAAGATCCTGCAACAGTTGCGGCTCCGCCTGCGCATTGCGCTGACTTTGGTAAGTGGAATTGTAACTTCTATTTGCATTAAACTTGGATTGATTGCGCCTTTGAATGCTATCACTCAGTCTTTTTAGAGAATTTTTCCAAGTTTTTTCTTGATAAATTATCTTTTTTGCAACGCTAGACGAAGTGGAGCGGTAATCGTTTTGGCTGGGCAACTGTATTTCGCCGCAGTATTCATTACCCAACTCATTGGTAACCCGAGACATAGCATCGTTTTCATTTTTAAGAGTTAACTCTTCGACACTTTCGTTACCCTGGCCGGCTGCAGGTGGTATTTGAGAAAAAGAGACATCGCCCTTTTCGTCCACAGTTTTATACAACTTTCCTGCATGAACTTGCGCCGTCGACAAAACAACGCACACCAGCAAAAAAATAGCCACACGGGCTCTAGTTTTCATGAATTATGTCTCCTGACAAACCTGAGATCATTTGCTCTCCAGAATATATTCCAGGGAGCAAATTCACTACTACATCGACATTTTGCCCTTTTTAACTTTTAATGGTATTTTTTGTGTTTTACCGGAAGAGAACGTAAATTCTATCATCGACTGATCTCCCTCTACCAAGCTTCGCTTGGGGTCTTTCAGCATTAAGTGCATGCCTCCTGGCACAAATTTAACCTGGCTCTCTGCATCAATATCTACATGCTTAAGCTGTCGCATTTGCATCATACCGTCTTCCATACCCATTTCATGGAATTCAACAGCGCCAAAATCTTCGCTGCGGGCACCAATAACGGATACGCTTTTGCTAGAGGTGTTTATCAAGGTCAAGTAGCCCGCATTTGTTGATGCTTGTGGGTGGGCTTCTCGAATCCAAGCATTCATTACGGCGACTAGGTCATCACCCTCACCCGGAATCGCGGGTAAGTTGATACGACTTTCGCCATATTTATCGGCACCCGGGAGCTGATCCATATATTCGATCAGTTCCAGCACTTCCTGGCGGTTGAGGCGAAGATTGGGCATCATCAGATCATTATTTTCCTTTAATAAGGCAAGCGCTAAAGGATCTTTTTCTGAAATCATTCTGTCTGGGGCTAACAACCATTTCACCAACCACTGCTGATCGCGAATTCTGGTAACGCCGAGCAAATCTGGCCCAAGAGCGCCGTCTTCCCGCACACCGTTTACGGAGTGGCACGATGAACAACGGGTTCTAAATAGGGGCTCGCCGCTGGTCATCGGGCGTAGGTCGGGGGCTTCGTCAT
>JBLHGN010000177.1:0-7638 GCA_047616325.1 Lentisphaeria bacterium | reverse complement strand
CGCAGCGCGTCGTCTATGCCTGTGTGAGAGGGATTGCCTAGCACTCCGCAGTCGTGAAAAATAGTTTCGTCTCGCGTAAGTGTATAGGCAATTATTTCTGGTATGGGACGCGTGTCGCCGGTGTAAAAAAAAGCGCCGGGTAGGTGTAAACCAAAAGCGCTTTGAGGGGCGTGGTGGCGAACCGGAATAACGTGCCAAGTGATATTATCGAACACAAAGGTATCGCCAACGGGAATTAACTGAAACGCCTCCCAAAAATTTACCCCGCCCTCGGCCAACACAGAAGGATAACCTGCCACACGCTGGTGCAGCAGCGGCACTATACTCACCGGCACAAATAACTTGGGCTTGGGGCCCCCGGGCCTGGAAAACCAGCTTTTTATGAAAATATTTTCAAAATCACCGATGTGATCGAGGTGGCAATGAGTGACAAAAATCGCGTCGGGTAGTGCTGTAGTCGGCGCGTGTTTATCTAAGACCTCTAAGGAACTCGGTTGGCCTTTTTCGCCCAATGTGTTTTCTATATGGGCACCGTAAGTCTTTAATGTTCCCGGCCCGCAATCCACCAATAGCGATTTATTGGGCGTTGATATAACGATCGCCGCATGCCCCAAATCAATTTGGCTGGAACTCCCCACCCCCAAGAATTCAACCGAAATATTAATGTGATCATTGTCTGCGGTACTGGTATTCACTGAATTTCGTGTTTCCATTATTTTTTACTCGCGCCAGGTGAAATCAACGCTTAATGCTACTGGCCCCTAATTACTGGTTTAACTCAGAGACAACTGGTTTTACTAAGAGATAACCGGTTTTAGTCAGCTGGCCATTTAGCGCAATTGTTGCGATTTCACATAACTTTGATAGTTGCCGACATAACCGTTTTGTACTGCTCGGTCGAATGCCAGGTTTATTGTTTGTTTTTCTTCAAGCATGCCTATCATTAGCTGTCGAAACTTTTCCGTTTTAAAACCGAGCCCGTCGTTTTTTAATCTGGTTAAAGTATAGTCGTAGGCCTGGTTAAATAAATCTTCAGAGCCCTGTGCGTGACACATACTTTTATTATGTACACGGTAGCTGTGCAAGGGAATATTCACATATCCGGCTAAATTTGCACTTTCGAGGGCGCGAAAATTGAAGAGGGTATCGGCCCCGCGCACGACGTCTTCATCCCAGGGGTGGGCAATATGTCGCTTGTGAAACAAAAAAAGCAGGGGCACCAAACTTGCACAACACTGCTCAAAGCCAAAAGGGCCAACTACATCATTACTGAACACGGCATCGCTGAACACAGGATCGCAATTCGGCACAGAGCCGCCCACGTCACTAAAACCTTCGCCGACAATATTGACGTTGTCTAGAGCTAGACCAGTGTCCTGGGCAGCTTCAAGTAGGCGTTCAAGGCGAGAGGAGTAATAACTATCGTCGGCATCGAGCGGAGCTATCCATTCGCCTCGCGCTATATTTAAGCCTATATTGCGTGCGGCATTCGGGCCCGAACCCACGCCCCGAGAATAAGCAAATTTTAGACGCGAATCGGTTATGCCGGATTGTGCGAGAAGGCCTTGGTAGTCTCGCTCGTCATCGGCAATGACAATCATTTCCCAGTGAGGATAACTCTGCGCCAATACCGAACGCACCGCCTCACAGATAAACCGTTCAGCAGCATAGGCGGGGGTGAGTATCGATATTAGCGGCGACACGTGAATCTCTTTTCTAGCGCACGGTTAACATTAATCGACAAACACACGCGCATTGCGGAACAAGCGCATCCATCCACTATCCTCACCCATGCCAGCAGGCGACCACGAGTTGGATACCGTTCTATATACGCGTTCCGGGTGCGGCATCATAATGGTGGTGCGGCCGTCCAAGGTGGTTAAACTGGTAATGCCCTGCGGTGAGCCATTGGGGTTGGCGGGATACTCGGCGGCCGTAGCCAGTTTATTGTTAATAAACCGCATGGCGATGGTGCCACTTCTTTCTACCGCTGCCAGTGCACTCTCGTTGGCGAATTCGGCGTAACCCTCGCCGTGTGCCACAGCAATTGGCAAGTGTGAGCCCGTCATTCCATTAAACAGCACAGAAGGCGAGGACTCTATTTTTACCAAACTAAATCGGGCTTCGTACTGCTCGGACTGGTTTTTGACAAAACGCGGCCATTGCTCAGCACCAGGAATAAGGGATTTCAAATTCGACATCATTTGACAGCCATTGCACACACCCAAGCTAAAGGTGTCTTGACGATGGAAAAAGGATTGAAAGTCGTCCCGCGCCTTGGCATTAAACAATACCGTTTTGGCCCAACCTTCACCGGCACCCAATACGTCGCCGTAGGAAAAACCACCACAGGCCACTAGCCCTTTAAACTCATCGAAGGAGCGCCGTCCTTGCAGCACATCGCTCATATGCACATCGATCGCGGTAAAGCCGGCCCGGTCAAATGCCGCTGCCATTTCAACCTGGCTATTAACGCCCTGCTCGCGCAAAATAGCGACCTTTGGCCTGCTACCTGTATTGATATAGGGCGCGGAGATATTATCGCTGGCATCAAAACTCAGCTTTACACTCAGGCCAGGGTCCTGAGCGCCGAGCGCGTCGAATTCTTGCTGGGCACACATGGGGTTGTCGCGCTGGCTCTGCATGTGGAAACTGGTGAGACTCCACAATTGCTGCAGCGCTGTGCGGGTTTCTTGATACACCAATTGCTCGCCCAAGCGAATACTCACCACATCTTCATTGAGCGCCGAACCGAGAACATGACTACAAGTGCCCAAGCCCTGTGCTTCTAGTACAGCCAATACTTGCTGTCGATTAGCCGCGGATACTTGAATTACTGCACCCAGTTCTTCGTTGAGCAAGTTTGCATGGGCGTCGTCGCCAAGCGCGCTTATATCTACCATTATTCCGCAGTGACCGGCGAATGCCATTTCCGTTAAGGTGGCAAATAGTCCGCCGTCGCCTTTGTCGTGATAGGCCAACAATAGGCCCTGTTCGTTGCAGCTTTGAATCGCATCAAAAAACACCTTTAAGCTTGCCGCGTCGTCGAGGTCGGGAGTTTGTTCGCCCATGGCATTGTAGGTTTGGGCAAAAATGGAAGCACCAAGACGCTGTTTACCCGCCGCCAAGTCAATCAAAATAAGCGCATTTTCCTGATCGGCACGCAGCTGCGGTGTCAAGGTCTTGCGGGCATCTAATACCGGTGCAAAGGCCGATATAACTACGGATAAGGGCGATGTAACGGCTTTATCTTCGCCATTTTCCTGCCAGCTGGTGCGCATAGACATGGAATCTTTACCCACCGGAATGGTGATACCCAGGGCCGGACACAAGTCCATACCAATGGCTTCTACGGTGCTGTAAAGTTTTTCGTCTTCACCGGGGTGGCCCGCCGCGCACATCCAATTGGCCGACAGTTTAATATTCTGCAGCTTATCTATGCGCGCAGCGGCAATATTGGTGATGGCTTCACCCACCGCCATGCGCCCCGAAGCGGGCGCATTTAGCAGGGCCAGCGGCGTGCGCTCGCCAATGCTCATGGCTTCGCCGGCGAAGGTATCGTAAGCGGCGGTAGTCACAGCACAATCGGCCACCGGTACCTGCCAAGGGCCAACCAGCTGGTCGCGCGCTACTTGCCCGGTTACCGTGCGGTCGCCAATGGTGATCAAAAACATTTTGCTGGCAACGGCTGGGTGCTGAATCACCCGCTCGGCAGCTTCCTTCAATGCTATAGAGGAATAATCAAAGGCCTGGCTCGTTACTGCGAGCGTTGCGACGCTACGATGCATTTTGGGGGCTTTACCAAACAGCACCTCCATAGGTAAATCCACAGGTTTGGCATCGAAGTGAGTGTCGTTAAGTATTAATTTTTTCTCGCTGAGCGCCTCACCCACAACGGCATAGGGGCAGCGTTCTCGCAGGCAAATTTCCTCAAAGCGCTGCAGCGCTGCGGGAGTTATGGCCATCACATAACGCTCCTGTGATTCATTACACCAGATTTCATGCGGCGCCATTCCGGGTTCGTCGTTGGGCACATTGCGCAATTCAAAGTGCGCACCGCAGCCGCCATCTTTAGCTAGCTCAGGGAAGGCATTGGAAAGGCCGCCTGCACCCACATCGTGAATAAAGGCGATGGGATTATTACCGCCAAGCTGCCAACACTGGTCGATCACCTCTTGACAGCGACGCTCCATTTCGGGGTTTTGGCGCTGTACCGAGGCAAAGTCGAGGTCTTCGCTGGAGCTGCCGGAAGTAAGCGAGCTAGCTGCACCGCCACCCAAACCAATCAACATGGAGGGCCCACCGAGCACTACCAATTTGCAACCGGGGCGGAACGCGCTCTGATCGATATGCTCTTCTTTAATATTGCCATAACCACCGGCAAGCATTATGGGCTTGTGATAACCACGCCGTTCGCCGGCGAAGTCGTCTTCAAAGGTTCTAAAGTAGCCACAGATATTGGGACGGCCGAATTCGTTGTTAAAGGCCGCCCCACCTATGGGGCCTTCTAACATGATGTCCCTAGCGGACACGATGCGATTGGGTTTGCCATAATCCCGTTCCCACGGCTGCAAGTACTGGGGAATATTGAGGTTAGACACACTAAAGCCAACCATGCCAACCTTAGGCTTGGACCCTTTACCAACGGCACCCTCATCGCGTATTTCACCGCCCGCTCCTGTGCCTGAACCAGGGAAGGGGGCAATGGCGGTGGGGTGATTGTGGGTTTCCACCTTCATTAATATGTGAATGGGTTCTTGCGTATACCCGTAGGCCTGCGTATCGGGGTCGGGGTAAAAGCGCCCCGCCGAAGATCCCGTGATGACAGAAGCATTGTCGGCATAGGCCGAGAGCACATTTTCACCGCCCTTTTCATAGGTATTTTTAATCATTTTAAACAGCGAGTGGGGTTTCTCTTCACCGTCTATGGTCCAGCTGGCATTGAAAATTTTGTGGCGACAGTGCTCTGAGTTTGCCTGTGCGAACATCATAAGTTCTACATCGGTGGGGTCGCGCCCTAACTCAACAAACGATTCAACTAGGTAGTCGATTTCATCCTCCGCCAAGGCCAAACCGAGGCTACGATTGGCCTCCACTAAAGCCGTCCGCCCTTGCGCCAACACGGCCACAGAAGTCATCGGTCTGGGTGTCTCTTGGCGGAACAGCGCCGACGCGTCGTCTATGTCGCTGAAAACCGTTTCTATCATCCGGTCATATAACCGTGGCGCGACCTTGCGGACATCTACCTGAGAGGGAATGAAGTAGAGAATGCCTCGCTCGATTCTTTTTACAGCGGCCAGACCCGCATTGTGCGCAATGTCGGTGGCTTTGGATGACCAGGGAGATATTGTTCCGGGGCGCGGCGTAACGACTAATTGCGTGGTATCGACGAGCCGGCGCTCATCAACAGCGGCTGAGTCAAACGTTGGACCATAAGAGAGCAACTGCTTTAGCACCGCATGATCGTCGCCACCAAGTTCACGATGAGTGTCGACAAAATGTACATATTGCGAATAGATTCCAGGCAAATTCAGCCCAGATTCATTTAATTCTTGTAATAATTTATTAATGCGAAATTCAGAAAGAGCTGGTGTGCCACGCAAAATCAGCATGTTATCGGCTTGCCTCGAGTTGAAATCTTAGTGAGGGGCGCATTGTACTTGAATTTGTGGCCATAGAAAAAACACGATGTGATTTTTGTTATTCCGCATTTAAAGTTTATTTTACTTTGTCCAGAAAAAAATCAACCGGTCGGGCACGATTAATGCATCAGGTAACATAACGTTGGCATAGGTTAACTTAACGACTCACAAATCAAAGTCTTTTGTTACAATGCGTAGCACAAAAAACATCTAGAACGATTTTTCTACAAGAGGCACCAACCTATGAAAATTTGTTCTAGGAATTACTCAGGCCAACAATTCACCTGGAAGCCCCCAAAAACGTGGACCCCGTCTCATTTTTCGACTTTAGTGAAACTTTTTTGGCCACTTCCAGTGAAACACTCACTGGCCGAGAGACAAGGTGACACCTAAACTAACTTAGTAAGGGTGCTAAAACATTTACACCAGAGCAAGCAAAGGTAAAAATGCAACTATGCTGAAAAAATCCGCAATATATACCGCCAGGATGGTAGTCCGCACGAGCAAGTTGATGGCCATGATGGGCCTATTAGTCGTCGCTACGGGTTCTCTTGTCGGCAGCCGAGAACCGACGGTTTTAGAAAGCGTGATCGCCAAAGGCCAGTTGCATGTTATCTCCAGAAACGGGCCCACCACCTACTATGAAGGCCCAAATGGCTACACTGGGTTTGAATACACGCTCGCCAGCCGCTTTGCGCAATATCTCGGTGTTGAGCTGGTTATTCACGGCGAAGACGATCTAGGCAAGATGATAAATGCGGTCGACAATAATCAGGTGCAATTTGCCGCAGCAGGCCTGCCCATCACCGAAAAGCGCAAGCAGCGTATTAAATTTTCTACGCCCTACCTCGACATCACCCAAAAATTAATTTATCAGCAGGGGCAATCAAAGCCTCGCTCCGCAGCCGATCTTGTAGGCAAAAAAATTATTGCCATCAGCAACAGCGCACAAACCGAGGGCTTACGCAGACTGCAACGAGAATATCCCGGCTTGGCGTGGCAAGAGCGCAATGACCTTGAGATGCTCGATTTACTTGAGATGGTGCACAATGGCGACGTCGACTTTGCTGTCGTCGACTCCAAATCATACGCGCTGGGCAAATCTGTTTACCCCAACGCTCGTGCGGCCTTTGACATAAGCGGCGCACAGCAACTGGCATGGGCCTTTCCAAACAACAACGACACCTCTCTCTACGACAAAGCAAGCCACTTCTTTGAAACCGTAGAGCAAGAGGGGCTGATTACCGACGCCCTGGATACTTACTACGGACATTTAGGGGAACTTGACTACAGCGGAGCAATCTTGTTCGCTCACCGTATCGATTCTAGGTTGCCACAGTGGGAGGAAATGCTAAAAGCATCGGCCGACAACTACAGCCTCGACTGGCAACTACTTGCTGCCTTAAGCTATCAAGAGTCCCACTGGAATCCCTCAGCCAAATCGCACACAGGCGTGCGCGGCTTTATGATGTTAACGCGCAATACAGCAAAGGAAATGGGCATCAAAAACCGAGTCGATGCCGAGCAAAGCATTGAAGGCGGCACAAAATATTTTAAATCTATTCACTCCCGTATACCCCAGCGAATTGCCGAACCCGACCGCACGTGGCTGACCCTCGCCGCCTACAATATTGGCATGGGCCACATGGAAGACGCACGCGTTCTTACCCAAAAGTTTGGTTTTAACCCCGACAAATGGAGCGACGTAAAACAACATCTACTGCTCCTATCGAAAAGTAAATACTACAAAAACACTAAACACGGTTACGCACGTGGCTGGGAAGCAGTGGACTACGTACAAAACATCCGTAACTTCCACACCATAATTGCCTGGAATGAAAAAGACAAGCAAGATCAACTGGCGTCAAACGCTGCGGCAACACAACATCAATTTGCACAGTTTAGCTCCGCTATAACAGACGCGGTAAACACCATTACAGTGTCGTCACTCTAAATAATTTACCTACAAAACTACCGCTTTAACTTGAGGCCCTAA
>JBLHGN010000176.1:0-7668 GCA_047616325.1 Lentisphaeria bacterium | reverse complement strand
TCTAGCTCTTCGGCTTTGAATTTGGCCAGCAGTTCGCCTTCGGGGTCCCAGATTTTAAGCTCTTCTAGTGCTGTATCTTCCAGTTCAATTTTAATAGCAACACTAACCATCGACTCATCACTATCATATCCCACTTCGAAATTGACATCGTCGAACTCTCCATATTCATCACTGGCTGTTGGCATGGTATCTTCAACGATTTCAATTGCTAGCTCAACAGCGGACTTAATAGTATCCAGTTCGTAGACCGTATCATCATCTTTGATGTAGCGTACAAGACCAATACCTGGGGCATAGTATTTATTTTCCACTTCGGTGCCGTCGTCGTATGCTGATGTTTCTTCCAGATGTAGCACGTTGTCGTAATCGCCCAGGTCTTCAACAGAAACAGACTCGGTAACCGATATTACCAATCCAGTTTTACGCTCTTCATCGGAGATAGCTTCAATGGTAAAGCTATCTCCAAGTAAAAAGGTCTCTGGCATCAATAAGCCGCGTTGAGCCCCCTCAACGCCTGCGGTCCAGATTTCTTCTTCGTCAACCTCATCATCTTCATAGGACGCACTGCTCTCGCCCAGCAGCCATACAACGCCATTCACATCCATGGCTACCCATTTGGTGGAAGCTTTAACCAACTCATCATCTTCATATTCTTTTTCGATCACGGCTACGGCATTAACGCCATCTATTTGCTGAGTTTGCGTGGTGTAGTGCACCTGAATCTGAATGTCCTCCGAATCAGTTTCATTGTCATCGACATTTTCGTTATTGCCTACCACTTCATACGTAAGCACTCGACCGGAGGCTAAAGGATAGTAAGGGCTTGACTGATAATCACCAAAGTCCACGGATGCCACAGGAAGGGGGCTCGGTGTCGGTGTTGGCACCGGTGTAGATAAAGGTGTAGGTATTGGTGTAATCCCAGGTCCTGACGAGCTACCACCACAGGCCGTTAAAAGCACGCTACTGCACATCAGGGTAAAGCGTAAATGTTGTGAAAATTTCATGTGTGTTCTTCCGATTAGGTGTGTTTGTCTGGCCGTGTTTGATTAATTGTTTTTGGGTCCGGCATCCTTGCGATCGGAATATTACTCACTAGTTTTAACAATAATGCAGCTCTCTATAGTTGTCTGATTACCGTTATGTGCGCGCACTAACACTTCATATTCCAGTGGCTCGCCGTAGGCTAAATCAGTGAATTCAATCGGGATTTTCATAGAGGTCACATAAAAAGGTACGTCAACAGAGTAGACATTTAGCTGTGGCTCTTCTACTTCTGCAACCACCTGATATTTATCGACTTCTATCGCCCCAGTTTTACCTAGCTCACTATGCGACTGTGTCACCGCACTCCAACTAATGACTAGCGGAGGGGTTACGGTAGGAACCTCATCCTCGTCACAGTCTTGCACCATCGCTGTACCATTTACTGTCAGGCCTGGCACAGGTTCTGGCATCACATGCGATAAATACAACTCGGTTTCAATTTCTTCATCGGCTAGAGTCAAACCCGCTACTTTGTATTCGCCGTCGGGAAAACGAGAAAATAATTCTTTTGGAGGCATTTTTTCAAAATCAGATTCGGCACTCTCGAAGTTGAATTTCGTCAATCCTTGCTGACGTAAGCGTCCGTTCATTCGCACTTCTAGTAGCGAGCGTTCAAACGGATCTTGTATCCGTAGACCTTTCAATGGATCACTATCAAGTAAGGCATGAATACCTAAGTCGCCATCGGTATCATTCAATTCAAAATAGATCGAGGCGTCATCGAACGGGTTTTCTTCGTCTTCATCGTGATCATCGGCCAATAAAGGGTTTGCGCAGACCATCGTGGTCAAGGCAAAAGATGTTATCAGCGAATGTCGGATCAACGCTTTCGCTCTAATGAATTTCATGGCAGACGCCGCTACGAAAGAGCGCAGTGATGTGAGGTTTCCGATTTTACGAGCAGTGACTGTGTTCAAGATAACTCTCCAATGGGTAGGTTAATTGTTGCTTCTAGTATTGAATGCGACAACGCAGGAGAAACCCCTCAAAATAATTATTTTTAGTTAAAATTCGATTGCTCCATCGCCGGGAAGCGCTTCAGTATATTTATTTGGGGTTGAATATTATCTAGTCTGGAGCGGCGCATTATGGGTGCGAGGGACGGTTTAGTTAGTGCTCGTCCGCTCATGATTAATTCAGGGGGGGGATGAAGATTGTAAGGTTCGCGCTATTAGATATAAGCGTTTGCTTATTGCGAACAACTGGGTCTAGTGGTGCGAAGATGAGGGTTTAAATTCTCCACAGCAGAGCGCTATTTACGGGTGGGCACTAACTAGTGTGAGTCTATGGGTGATATCGGTGATTGACACAAGCTCAGCGCGTTTAGAAATTGCCAAACCGGAAACGATCTGCATCTAATGTCTCTATCTCTTTTTCCGCCTGACTCCGCTTGAGGTCAAGCGTTTCGAGATGTCTTTCTATTTGGGAGGAGAGTTTTAGTAGCTGCCTGTTGTCGGGTGATTTAATTAGGAGCGCCTGTAGTTTATTATTGATTAAGTCAGCCTCGCTGAGGGCTAGGGGGTAGTCTTTTTCATCCTCGATCCAGTTCTCTACTTGGCGGTCGATATCGGTGATTTCAGTGTTCAGTGCGCGCTCATTCTGCAGCGCGATTGCTTGTAATTTCTGTTGTTGTAACTTCTCTTTATAGTCGTTTTTTTCAGTTCGAAGGCGTTTTTTAATAAGCTTGATGCCGGCATGACGGCTATTTATGCTAATGGCCTTATCAATCAATTGTTCTGCTTCTTGAAAACTGTTTTCGCTGAGCTTTTGCCGAGCCTGCATTAATATATGCTCGGTCACACTGTCAGTGCCGGCTTTGGCGAGTTGGTTATCCGAATCAAGTTTAAGCGCTTGTTGATAATACCAGAACGCATTCGCTTGCTTTGGCTGGGTCCATTGTTGATTTGCTATGGCGGTGTTAGCAAGGCGTAAATAAGCGGCAACATCAGTCTGATTTTTTAACTGCCGCTTAGCCTTTTTAGGCCCGTCCAACTCAAGCTGTAGCTTACTGACTGTTTTACTGTGAGGCCATAGTTGTGCGGCCGTTAATAACTCGGCCTCCGCTTGGTCAAAGCCCTGAGAGCTTATGCTATTTTCTATTTGCTCTACAATATGTCGCTGAACCGTTTGCACGCCGGTTAACGCTATGGCGTTGTCGGGGGCTTTATTCAGCACCTTGCGGTAAACAGAGAGAGCATTGTCATTTTCAGGTGTAATTACTTGTCCCTTATCCATCAGATCTTGCGCGCGTTGTAGCTGAACGGACAGCGCAGACAAGCGCTCACTTGTTTCTACCGATGGTGGCGTTATTTTCGAATCAGTTGCTATAAAGCTAAAAAAGCCCAAACCAAACAACAAAGCCAATACTAGACTCGCGGCAACTATAGCGTTTTTGGTACGAACCGGGGTTTTGAGGCGAGTTCCGAATGGCCTCGTCGCGAATGGTCTTGTTGCGAGTGGCAACTCTTCTGGCGGTATTTCAGACCACAGAGAACTTAGTAGGGTGTTCGTTGGTATTGTTATTTTTTTCTGTAGCCGTTCCAGTTGCTCGATGACTTGCGCCGCATCAGCAGGGCGTTGTTTCGGGTTTTTTGCTAAAAGGGAATCTATCAGCGTTTGAAAAAGCGCTGTCGCTGGGGGCAGCGATGGAACTGCGCTGCTAACGTGTTTCAGGCCGATGCTGACCATAGAGTCGCCACGAAAAGGTAGGTGTCCCGACAAGAGCTTAAATAACAATATACCCATACTGTATAAATCTGTTCTGCCATCGAGGGGTTTGCCTTCGAGCTGTTCGGGACTCATATAGGAAGGTGTGCCCAACAACGTGCCGTCAACGGTCATATTCGTCAGCGATTCTGTGGGACGAGCAATACCAAAATCGGTCAATACAGCGGCATCCCCACGAAAAAGTATATTCTCAGCCTTAATGTCGCGATGCACATAACCCTTGTCGTGGGCATATTGTAGCGCTCTACATATGCAACTAATATTCTTGACTAGTTGCATCAGAGTCATTGTCTGAGTGCGTTCTTTTAAATCGCCGCCGGGCAGATACTCCAGGGCCATATAATAGATGCTTTCATATTTACCAATATCGTAGACCGGCACTATGTTTGTATGATTTAGCTGTGCAATGATACGGCCTTCACGCTGGAAGCGTTGATCGAAGTTTGGATCAGCGGTAATGAAACGGTGTAAGACCTTAAGCGCAACACGACGATTAAGGTTTTCCTGCACCGCAAGGTATACCGTAGCGGAACCGCCGTATCCTATTTTGCGAATTATCGTGTAGCCTGGGACGTCGAAATCCATAGTGTTTAGTTGCGCTTGTTATAATACCTGCCAATTTACCCGATATTGTCGGTCCCTTGCTATCTATCGGGTCTGATATTTGATTAAAGTGTATTTATTGTAGTTAAGAGCGTGCAAGAAAAATTATAGTGTTTACTGGGGCTCGATGATAATCTGCCCTTCCTCCATGTTTAATTATTCCAAGGTTCTCGCCCATGACAGGTCGTAATGGCTTTCTATCGATTATGAGTATTTTGCAATGCGTTCTCGTGACGGGTCTTTCTATCAACCCGGCAAATGCAGAAAGTATCGATTTTGTAGCCGGATTATCTGCAGGCTATACTCTGGTGAAATTTCCAGCCAAGTTAGACTCTGAGGCCGTTTACCCTTCATATTTACTGTCCGGTTCTGCTTCTTATGGTCAATTCTACGTAAGTTATGGCTATGCGGATTCCATCGAGGATGCAAGCATCTCTGAAGAAGAAGATGTCGGCAAGGCAAATCGAAACGATCAAGACCTCAGTCTAGGGTATCGCCTTAACAAATCGATATCGCTTTTTATAGGCCATAAGAATAGCGAAACAAACGTGGATTTTCGACGTCGAGATTCAGATCTCGTTAGAGATGAATATTATCGGCAGAACGGAGTTTTTGCGGGTCTTAGCTATGGATTTACGTTTAAAAACCGAAGCAACTTGAATCTTAGTATGGCCTACGTGGATTTAGCCACTAAGAATCGATTTATGTCAGACGTTGAGTCAGAAGATGACGATGAAGGTGGGGACGAAGACGAATTTGATGATATTACAGGAAAAGTGACCGGCAGCGCCAACGGCTTTAGTGCGAGTATCAGTTGGATTATGCCTTTGAGCGATTCACTGGCATTTAAAACAGCTTACAAAATTAATGACTACCAAGAAACCATTAAGTTCGAAGGTAAGCGCTACCCCTCGGATACAAAAGTTACGATGTTCACTATAGGCTTGCTAAAGGTTTTTTAAACTATGGAAAACCAATTGACACAACTGCTAGGGGAGTGGCGTAACGGGAATCAACAGGCGCTGAACGAATTGATTACCAATCTTAGCCCCGAATTACGTGAAATGGCCGCCAGACATATGCGAAAGGAAGCTATGGGGCATACACTGCAGGCAACGGCTATAGTAAACGAAGCCTATTTACGCCTTTATGATGCCGATGTTGATTGGCAGAATAGAGCCCACTTTCTCAGTATTGTTAGTGTCACTATGCGGCGCATACTTGTTGATCATGCGCGCGCAAAAAAGCGCGATAAGCGTGGTGCAGATGCCCTGCAAATTACGTTTGACGAGTCGATGCTAGTCGCAAACCAAGATCAGTGCAACATGCTTGATCTTGATGCCGCTCTTTCAGAGTTTTCTGAGTTTGAAGAGATCGGGGCAAAGATTCTTGAGATGCGGATTTTTTCTGGCATGAAAATGCAGGAAATCGCAGAAGTATTGTGTGTTTCAGTAGCCACCGCAGAGCGTAATTTAAAGTCGGCCAGGGCATGGCTTCACAAACGCTTATCGGCCTAAGGTCGATAAATCCTTGAGCAAATCCTCGCAGCTATTATATCGATAGTCCGGATTTTTTTGCATAAGCTTAAATACGATTTTCTGCATTTTTAAGCCGACGTCTTTATTTATACCTGCATTGTTGTCGAATGGAATATCTTTCGGGTTTTCTTCAAATACTGCTTTGGCGAGTTCAACTTTCGTTGGGCGTTCAAAGGGTTTTCCCCCCGCCAGCATTTCGTACAGTAAAACACCCAATGACCAAAGATCCGTTCGTTGATCTACTTTTTCACAGCGCCATTGTTCGGGTGACATATAACTTGGACTACCAATTACGATACCTGTTGCGGTGAGTCTTGTATCCGCGAACTTGGCAATGCCAAAATCGATAAGTTTTATTCTGTTATCAACATTAACAATAATGTTCTCTGGTTTTATATCGCGATGAAAAATTCCTTGCCGATGCGCCACGGCAAGGGCGCTGGCTACTTGTTTTATGATGCTCAAGGCAACATCAACGTCTATGGGTTTATTGCGATGCTGAGCCCCCAAGGGCTCACCGGTGCAAAGTTCCATCATTATGCAGGGTTGTCCTGAGTCATCGCAAAAAACGTCCATTATTTGGCATATTGATTCATGGCTAACGCAGCGTAGTGCGCGAGCTTCTTGTTCAAAGCGTTCTCTGGCATGATTACCTTGCACCAGGTAGGCAGGTAAAACCTTTAGAGCTACGTCGTTATTATTCTGATCCAGCGCGTGGTACACCACGCCCATGCCGCCACGGCCTAACTCGCGTATTATTTTGAAACCGGCAAATTCACTAATATCATGCTGCTCATTGTCATGCGGTAGCCAGGCTACAGTATTCTCGCAAGCATGGTCGTTAGCTATCAGCAGGCTCTCTACGTCTGCTTTTAAGGTCTCGTTACCTTCGCAAACCATCATAATGTAGTCTTTACGGTGGCTTGGCGTTTTATCAACGATATGGTCAAATATTTTACGGATTTTAAGCCAATGGAGTTTGTCCATACTGGTATATGCATCTTGGTTTTTGATAAGAGGCAATATAGCGCAGTTTTCGCTATTACCCTAGCGAGTGCTCGTCCATAAATGGCTCGTCGCGGTGAGGAATAATGACAAGGTCGTTGTCGAACCTAATCTTTAGTTTTAATGTGGGTCCTTGGCCGATACCGGCCAGTTTTTACGGGTAAAAGTCGCCGTTATCGAACAATTTTTTGAAGTGTAGATAATCAGAACCTACGATTTTACCTATTGTTAAAACGTGGGGTTTTATCTATACTCAAAAAAGTTTACTGCTCCACTCCCTTCAAGGTATTTCGTATCATGATTAATTTTTGGTTTTCATAGTCTTAATTCAAGACACTTAGAACTTTCTAATTAACCACTCCGTCCATTGAAAAATTGACGAGCGCTTTAGCTCGCTTCAATTTTCTGTAAATGGAGGGACGAGATACATTCGAACAGCTTACCATTAGTGAACGGGGTAAGTTGCGAAGGGGTAAACTATGAAATCCCAATCAAAACCTGTTGCAGAGCACTCTGAAGTACCCTTGGCCGATGATGGTCGTTTGGAAGAGATTGCTGCTCACTGGCAGCAGCGATCCTTGCCAAAAGGGCAAAGTAAAAACAAAACTGATAGCCAAAAACTTTCTGGTAAGCGCTGCTACATTGTTACCATCATGTCACCCGGTGATCTTCATCCTGAAGGGAAGAAAGCTGAAATCTTAGGTCTTATAAAAGCGCTAGGAGATCGACCTGTCAGTCATGAAGTATA
>JBLHGN010000175.1:0-7671 GCA_047616325.1 Lentisphaeria bacterium | reverse complement strand
TATAGGATACATACATAGCGAATTATATTTTTCGCTTTTCGCAATCGGCTCCGCACCTTCTGCTTGTCAATACTTTATTTTATGCGCGCAAAATATTTCTACATTTTTCGGGAAGAATAAGAAGTTTCCTCTAATCTTAAACTTATTTATTGGTGTCAGAAAAAAATCCTCATGCCGCACACAGGTTCTGTGCGGGGTTTGTCTTCGGTCACCTCGGTGTTGCTTTGATGGGCATTACCACAACAATTTAGGGGTTCATTTGGCGCGAGTCTATCCATTAAACAATCTCACCAAATTTTCTTTTACCATTATTCAATACGAGGTAACTTTTCTGTAAAACTTATTTCAATTAAAATTTCCTGCTAAGTCTAAATGCATCGGCTCTTCGTCGGCACCTTTTACAAGCTAATGTAACGCAATCACGTCGTTGGTAAACATTTATTTCTTTTCGACACTAATAATATTAGCTTTTTGTAAACGAGTAAACGTGCGACTAACGGCTTCGATGGTAAGCCCTAAAAAACTACCAATATCGGTTCGTGACATAGAGAGAAAAAATGTAGAAGTGGATAGGTTTTGACGCCCATTACGACCAGAGATACCTAATAGAAAAGAAGCTAGTCGTGATTCCGTAAAACTTTGAGCTATCAAATGAACTAATTCTTGTTCTTGTGTAATTTCGTGGCTCATTAGCTGAAAAACATACCGAGGTCATGTCAAGCGCTAAAACAGAACTACTATGAACATTATTGGCCAATCCATTCATGCCCGTGACGTCACCTGGCAAATAAAACCCTGTAACTCGCTCACTACTGCCGTTATCCATGGCTAGTACAGACTTTACTGAACCAGAACGTATTACATATAACGATGTAAAGACATCGCCGAAATGGAAGATAAACTCACCCTTTTGCAGGGGCTTTCTGTGCTTAACAATTTGATTAAGCTGGTGAATGTCATCACTATGCAGACTAAGCGGTAGACAAATAGTATTAAGCTGGCAGTCTACACAGCTCACTTTTCGAAATTGAAAACAACGTGCGTCGGTGGTAGCTGGAGCTTCCAGAGAATAACTCATCAAAAATACCTGTTCAGTAAGGATGTAAGTTTCACCGGAATAAGTACCCGAAGAGGTGCACCGAACCAGTTGTTATTGGCAACATTAGCCGTAAATTATAAGTACTATTAGCTTTTCCGTTTAAGCTATTTTGGAAACACTGAATTGAAATACTATAACTAACGGAAGAGATCTACCAATTCACTTATTTACAGAAATGGTCGACGTAAAATCTAGCTCTTCGAAAATAGCGGCTTAGAGTAACTGAATATGAGCAGAACCCCGATATAAAATGTTAGGTAGGACTCTCCAGAATATTTTCACTTGTATTGTGCAAAAGCGGCGGCTATTTGGCAAGCTTAATGTCAACGCGTTTTTCTGCGGCTAACCAATCACCTAAGGCATCGCCTGCTTCGAAACCGCGTGCATAAGCGGCATGATAAGCCTCTTTCTGAATAATCGATTTACGTTCTTTCTCAGAAAAAATCTTGAGTGCTGTAGATACACTATTATCAGAAACTGATTTTCTGTTTGTGGTTTTCATGACGAGCCCTTAAGATTCTATGTATATAAAATGGTATAATTACGTAATAGCGGTAATGTTCACCGCACTCCACATACACTCGATTACGGGTGCAATTTTCTACTAAAAACCATTTTACGTCCTTAAATATTTTAGTTCTGTTCGCTAAAGCACATAGGCGTAAACCATAACAATATTTATATTTACACCCATTGGCGTCACTCTCATCATAACCGTACTTTACGGCCGGAATATTGCTGAATCGCAGCAGTATTGTCTAGGTGAGCTTTATAGCAGGCATCCATCAGGCCATCGACGAATCAATACCAATTATACGTAGATTCAGCGATCTAGCAGATAATTTGATATGCATATTCTGGGCCACCCCACCCACTACTTGTTCCAGCGTGGTGGAAAGGTCTGTTATAAGCACATCGGTCCTTGCTCGAGCCACATTTAGAAGTTTTTTAAATTATTGAGAACAAAGAGACTAGACTCCACACTACGCTACCCCGTTACCCCGCAAAAAAAGGCTGTTAGTCGCAGGCTATGGCTTTCGGCAACAAAAGGTAAACATCGCATGTCGCCCAGAAAAATATTAAATAAAGACAATACACCCGCTAAAACCGAGCTGCCCCTTCTGACGTTAACGACATTTTAAAAGTCGCAGGAGAATGTTTGCAATGCGCATTACACCGCACATATTTTAAATATCGCGTGTAAAATTCAACAACAAATAAGTCGTGAGAATGCTTAGGAGAATTTGTGGAACACAAGAACGAAACAAGCTCCGACACAACAAACCAAGAAAAGCGCGTTATGCACCGCCGAGAAGAAGACCGGGCACGTATGAGATTTCATTAGGATAACCCTTTTTCTACTACTGAGTGGCATCGTCTTACACCCGACGACAAACAAAATATTGTTCACCAACTGCAAGTTCACCAAGTTGAATTAGAAGAGCAAAACGAAGAACTGCGAGTCACACAATTGCAACTAGAGGCCGCACGTTTACGCTACTTCGATCTATATGATCTGGCACCGGTTGGCTATTGCAATCTAAGTGAACAAGGCGTGATTCTGGATGCAAACCTATTAGCTGCCAATATTCTGAGGTGCGATACAGGCGCACTGGCAGGCCAAATTCTCTCTCATTTTATATTGGTAGCTGACCAAGACATTTACTACCTACACAGCAAGAAAATATTTGATTCTGGGCAAGCACAAACCTGCGAGCTGCGTATGCTAGGTATAGACAATTCAACATTTTTGGCGCAGCTCCACTCCAGCATTGAATACAATGCGCAAGGCTCTAGAGCACTGCGTATTATTAATGACATCGTCGAGCGAAAACTAGTGGAAGCGCAACAAGCGCTGTTTGACGAAGCCTTGCTTAAATGTAACATGCAACTGGAATGCACAACCGCTGACGCAGAAAAGGCTAATCTTGCAAAGTCCGATTTTCTGTCGAGCATGAGCCACGAACTTCGCACCCCCTTAAACTCCATGTTAGGTTTTGCTCAAATGCTTGAGGCTAGCACTCCAGCGCTTAGTTCAAAACAAAAAGCAAACATCGATCAAATTTTACAAGGTGGCGGGTACCTACTTAAACCGATCAATGAAATTTTAGACTTAGCCTTGATTGAATCCGGCAAGTTATCGGTAGCAATGAGGCCTGTTCCAATTAAAAACACCATCAGTCACTGCATTGCCATGATTGAATTACAAGCGGAAAACCGCAATATTTGTTTGAATGTTGTCGATATCGAAAAAATGCTACAGCGGTGTCTGATGCCACTAGCCCTCACGCGGCGAGTTGTGAAGCATTCAGTTCCGAAACAAGTGATTCTGAAACAAGGAACACCAACGCAGATTACTATGTACAAGCAGACCCCACACGCTTGAAACAAGCGCTAATCAACTTACTTTGTAATGCCATAAAGTACAACAAAATAGGCGGCACGGTAACAATCAAATGTGCTGAAAAACCTGGCGGGCGCATGCGCATTTGTATTGAAGACACCGGCGATGGCTTGTCGCCTGAAAAACTTGCACAACTATTTCAACCTCTTAATCGTTTGGGGCAAGAAGCTGGCGCAGCGGAAGGGACCGGTATAGGCCTAGTGATGGCTAAGCGCTTGATGGAGTTGATGGACGGTAACATAGGGGTGGAAAGCACAGTAGACAAAGGTAGCCTATTTTGGGTGGAACTAGAATTAGCAGAAATATCATAAGTGCACCTTCATTTTTGTCTCTTTGCTCAAGATGTAGTACATTTTGTAACGACTTACATAGTAATTTAAGCTACTAGCCGTATGAAGAATATATACACATAAACATGCCCATTTAAAAAGTTAACCGCTAAAAACACCCTAAGTGTGCCAACACACAGACTGACACCAGAAACAACATTACAGTCATTGATTGCCAGCTTCTTTCATGGCCAGCACATTTTATGCCCAGCTTGTTTTGTAACGAGCCACCTTTAAATAATACAGAGTTACCATTAATGCATGAAAACCACCAATAAAAACAGTATTTGGTTAGCTTGCGCCTTAGTCTTAGTCTTAGTGATAGCCTGTGTGGCTTCATTATTCTCTTTTTTTAAGCAGCTTAAGCAAGCCGATGATATACGGCAGCATACCTACACGACATTAGGCATAGCGCAGGTATTACTTTCGTCACTTAAAGATGCTGAAACAGGCCATCTCGGTTTTCTATTAACTGGCGACGAGGCCTTTTTGGAGCCCTACCTGGCGGAACGAAATGACATTAATGGTCAGCTAGAACAACTGCAACAACTCACCAACATTCCTTCCTCTCGAGAACACCTTGCCGCGATTTTTCCCCTAGTGAAAGAAAAGTTAAGCGAAATGGGTAATATTATAGAACTTCGACGCTCTAAGGACATGGCAGCCGTAATTGAGGACGTTCGCGCAGCAGAGGGTAAGCGCCTAATTGATCTAATCCGCACTGAATTGCATGGATTTATGCGAATAGAGCAAGACGAATTGGCACTACGTGAATTGGCTTTTCACGCGAAAATGCGTCATCTTTTTGCGATCATTGTCTTTTCGAGTCTATTTATGTCGATATGTGCAGCAGCATTTATGCTATTAATTTATCGCAATACCCAGCAGCAACTAAAATATATTATTCTTACAGAAACTAAAAGATTACTCGACGCCCAAGAAGCAACCAACAAGGAACTACAGCAGGCCTATTCTGCGATTAAAGCAAGAGAAAAGGCATCTATTGAAGAAGGTGCTTTGCAGCGTGCAATTTTTAATAGCGCTAATTTTTCAAGTATCGCAACGGACGCCAAAGGTGTCATTCAAATTTTTAACGTGGGCGCCGAACATATGCTTGGCTATGAAGCGGCAGATGTGATAAACAAAATCACACCTGCAGACATATCAGACCCACAAGAAGTGATTGCACGCGCAGCAACACTAAGTACAGAACTTGAAACACCCATATCTCCAGGTTTTGAAGCCTTAGTATTTAAAGCGTCCCGTGGCATTGAAGATATTTATGAGCTTACTTATATTCGAAAAGATGGTAGTCGCGTTCCGGCGGTAGTATCGGTAACAGCTTTGCGTGATGGGCAAGAAATAATTATCGGCTACCTACTGATTGGCACCGACAATACTGCTCGAAAACATGTTGAATCTGAGCAAAAGAAGCTTACTCAGCGGCTGCAGGACCAGCAATTTTACACCCGTTCTTTGATTGAATCGAATATTGATGCGCTTATGACTACGGACCCATCGGGCATTATCAGTGATGTAAACAAACAAATGGAATCACTCACAGGAAGTACGCGTGACGAATTAATTGGCGCCCCGTTCAAAAATTATTTCACTAACCCTCAACTCGCTGAAGATGGTATTAAGCGAGTGCTTAATGAGAACAGAGTGACAAATTATGAGCTCACAGCACGTGCACGCGACGGCAAAGAAACAGAGGTATCGTACAACGCGACTACCTTTTACGATCGCGATGGCGCTTTACAGGGTGTATTTGCGGCGGCGCGTGACATCACCGAACGAAAGCGCTTTGACCGGGTACTAGAAGAAAATACGCTCGAGCTTGAAACAGCTAAATCAGTCGCAGAAAAAGCGAACCTTGCCAAATCAGATTTCCTGTCTAGCATGAGCCACGAATTACGTACCCCATTGAGTGCGATACTGGGTTTCGCGCAGCTGATAGAGTCTGGGGACCCTGCGCCTTCGCCCGCGCAAAAACGCAGCCTTAACCAAATTTTACAAGCGGGCTGGTATTTATTGGATTTAATCAATGAAATTTTAGATCTTGCACTAATTGAGTCGGGCAAGTTGTCGCTGTCAATTGAGCCTGTATTACTTGCTGAAGTGATGGAAGAATGCCAAAGCATGATTGAACCCCAAGCGCGCAAACACGGTATAAAAATGACCTTCCCTCGCGTGCCCATGCTGCACATAGTATATGCCGACCATATGCGCTTAAAGCAAGTGCTGATTAATTTACTATCGAACGCAATTAAGTACAACTGCCAAGGTGGCTCGGTAATATTAAGTTGCAATGAACATACCAAAGGACGGCTGCGCATTATCGTTAAAGATACAGGTGAAGGCTTGTCAGCAGAGAACGTGGCGCAATTGTTTCAGCCCTTTAACCGCCTTGGCCAAGAACAGCATGATGAAGAAGGTACCGGCATTGGCTTGGTACTGACCAAACGCCTCACCGAACTGATGGGGGGTTCTATCGGTTTAGAGAGCAAAGTAGGCAAAGGCAGCACATTCTGGGTTGAACTAAATTTAACATCAATTGAAAATAAAGAAGCCATCGAAGAAACAACCCCTATTAACCTGAAAATGCCACTGAAAACCAATGCTCAAGTACACACCCTACTTTACGTAGAAGACAACCCCGCCAATTTAATGCTGATTGAAGATTTAATTTCACGCCGGCCAGATATTTACTTAATTACCGCGCGCGACGGCCCTACCGGCGCGGCACTTGCCCAGAGCGCATTGCCTACAGCTATATTGATGGATATTAATTTACCCGGTATTAGCGGCCTGGACGTTTTACAACTCCTTCGGAAAGACACTAAAACTGCGCACATTCCTGTAGTCGCGTTAAGCGCGAATGCCATGCCGCGCGATGTAGAAAAAGGTATAAAAGCAGGGTTTTTTCGTTACCTGACTAAACCCATAAAAGTCAATGAATTCATGGAAACCTTAAAATTAACCCTAGAATATGCCGATAAAAAAGGTTCCAATAGCCTGGATGCAATAGAACAGTAAACTATAAAGAAAAATATAATGAATAACATTTTAATTAAAGAACGGCCATTTAATTAGAGATTAACTAGGTGAATCGCAATGAAACATATCATCGACGAAATATTAAACGCACACATTTTGATCGTGGATGATCAGAAAACCAACATACAGTTGCTGGTGGAATTACTAACGGAAGCGGGCTATAAAAATATTAGCAGCACAATGAACCCGAAGGTGGTTTGTGAATGGCATCGTAAAAACAAATACGAACTTATTCTGCTCGATTTGAAAATGCCCATAATGGACGGTTTTCAAGTTATGGAAGGCCTTAAAGAAATCGACAGTGACGGCTACTTGCCCGTGTTAGTGCTCACCGCACAGCCTGGCCATAAGCTGCGAGCACTAAAAACTGGCGCTAAAGATTTTATTAGCAAACCTTTTGATTTAGTTGAAGTGAAAACGCGCATTCACAACATGCTTGAAGTGAGGTTGCTGTATAAGAATCTTGAAAATTACAATAAAGTTTTAGAGCAGACCGTTGCTGAGCGCACCGCCGAACTACGCGAAAGTGAAGCACGCTATCGCAGCCTCACCGAGCTTGCATCTGATTGGTATTGGGAGCAAGACGAAAATGAAAACTTCACTAAGATCTCGGGCCCCGTATTAGAAATGCTTGGCGTTGATGCAAGCTCAGCAGAGCAAGAGACTGGAGGTATTGAATGCGCAGGGTGGAATGAAACCGAGCGAAAACTACTGAAATCACGAATCGCCGCCCGTCAACCATTTTTAGATTTTTCGTTTAGCCGCGTTAATGCAGACGG
>JBLHGN010000174.1:0-7703 GCA_047616325.1 Lentisphaeria bacterium | reverse complement strand
GGGGCGTAGACGTAGCGTTGCCAAGTATATGGAGTAGTTGGTTTGATTTTCCATGCTGTTAAAGCGCAGTTTTGGCGACATTAATAAATGATTATCTTTTTACTAAATAAAGGTAGATGTTCGAGTGTATAACTATGTTTAGAACAGAAACTGTTTTGCCTTGCAAATTTCACATAACAAAGAATTGGGCTACCTTGCCTAGAACCTTGAGACTATTCGCAAAAGCGCCATCACTAATCGCTGGCTTAGTATTATGCCTCAGTGGTCATTTGCAAGCAGAGAGTGCTCGTTTGAGTCTCGGAATGGAAACGGGTGCTGTCTGGCAAAATTACAACGATGTACAGATCTCGGGCAATACGGGTACACGATTCTCTTTATCTGACCTTAGTGGAAACGACCCCTTGCCATTTTATCGTATCGAGTTGTTTTACGATCTAACCGATAAGTATCAATTGCGCTTTCTCGTTGCCCCTTTGGGTTACACCGAGAATGGCGTGCTTGATAAAAATGTGAACTTCGATGGTGAAACCTTTGGCGTCGGCGAGCCTACAGAGGCAAAGTATAAGTTCAACTCCTATCGCGCAACATATCGTTACTTGTTCTATAACGGTAAAAAGTGGCGTTGGCGCATCGGCGGTACGTTAAAGGTTCGCGACGCAGAGATTGCCCTACAGCAAGACGATGTATCAGCAAGTAATAGCAATATTGGTGTTGTACCGCTGCTTAATCTCTATGGTGAATTCGAGATTGACGATAAATGGAAATTTATTGTCGACTTTGACGGGCTCGCTTCTTCTAAGGGGCGTGCCATAGATCTTGCTCTCAAGGTCAATTACCTTGTCGGAAAAAACTGGTCTCTCGGTGGAGGCTTAAGAATTTTGGACGGGGGAGCGGATAACGCCAAGGTCTACAATTTTGCACAGTTTAACTATGCTGTTGCCTCTGTCGGGTATCGGTTTAATTCGAATTCGAATTAGATTTGGGATTATAGCTAGCGCTAATTCAATTCAGTAGAACGGGGTGATTGTTGCTCGATATTCCCGTTTGCGAGAAAGCGGGAACAATAAGCTGCAATAACTCCCGAAGCTGCCAGGCCCCATACACTAATAGCGCCGGTGGGTAGATCCAAAAGCGCAGAACCTACCAAGCCGAGAACATATCCCGCTATACCCAAAATATACGCCACCCAAAGCCGCCACTGAAAGCGATAGGCGCTCGCCGCCAATGCTGGAATGATTAATGTGGCAAAGACTAAGTAGATACCCACCAGTTGCACAGGCGCTGTCACCGTGAGAGCGAACAATAAGTAAAAAATAATGCGACTGGTTCTCGGTAGATCGCTGCAAAACCATACGCCAAGTATGCAGGCATAAATAATGGCGATGGGCCACAATTGCGAAAAAGACACCCATAAAATTTGGCCCACCAGCAGGTCTTTAAGTTGTTCACCCGCATGCGGATTGTTGGACAGTAACAATAGACCTAGTGTAGAAGCTAGCACAAAAACAACGCCGATCAATGTTTCTTGAATTTCTGGAAAACGTCTTTCTGTCCAATGCAACATCACAGCACCCAATACAGCGGCAGAAACGGCGGCAATTTGAGTCATCCAACCTTCGGTTTCCCAGCCAAAGACATTAGCGTTAATTACGCCTAGGCCCGCAATTTGGGCGGTGGCCAAATCAATAAAAATAATGCCGCGATCTAGCACAGTGCGCCCCAACGGTACATGGGTGGCAAACACCAATGCACCTGCCGCCAATGCGGGGCCAAGAATTGTGAGATCCAACGCTGACCAATTCATGGTGAGGCCACCTTGAGCATTCGTGCAAAGGTATCCTCATAAAGATAGAAAAAATCCACCGACGCCGCCGACCCGCCAATTGTAAAAGGTAGGCTTACCACAGGAATTCCCGTTTTTTCGGAAAGCCACTGATCCGGTTTGTCACTCTCGTAGGCCGCGTGAATGATCATGGTGGCTGGCGACAATTTCATTTGCTTGAGCAAGTCAACGAGGTTACCCGAGGTGGGCGACACGCCTGGTTTGGTTTCAAGGGTGCCGACTCTGGTCAAGTTGAGCCATTCTTCAAGATAAATCCAGCTGTCGTGGTGTACTACAATGTGCATGTTTTGAAGCGGTTTCGTCAGCGTTTTTCAGTGGGCTAGGGCTGCTCGCCAGCGTTGTTCAAAATCCCCCATTCTTTCTTCATAGACGACGAGATTACTTGGGTCGAGTTGCACGAAACGCTGCGACATTGCTTTCGCGACCGGAAAAATGTTGGCGGGGCTGGTTTGTATGTGGGGATTTTCGGCAGCGTGTACATCGCGGTGGCTGCGATCTATGTGTTGGGGAATACCAAGCATTTTCACATATTGTGTGGCGATAAAGTGGCTGGGTCTGCTCACTTGAATATTGGCATTCGACGCCCGCTGCAGCAATAGGGGCAACCAGCCAGCTTCGCGGTCCGCTCCGGTGCAGGCAATCATATCGGCATCGCGTATGAGTGCAATCAAGCTGGGCCGGGCCTGAATGTGGTGAGGGTCTTGTAAGCCGGTGGTAGCCGAATTGGCGACAACCGACCCTCCGCCAAGTTCTTGCGCAAGGGCAGCCCATTCGGGTTCGCAGGCAAATATCGCCAAATTGGCACTAGCCGGTAGACGGGCTAAGGCCAAGACCGCGATGGCAAAACAAGGTAATATATTCATGGCAGTTTGTTCACTTAGAAGGAATGGGCGCCGTGCGCCCCGAAGGCGGCGGTGTATTGTAAGGTCCAAAGATTGGCGGTTTGCAAAGACGAGCGGTCGCGAGAATACTGCAGGCGAAGGCGACTGAATTCGCTGTTGTTCCAATCAATCATCACGCTGGTTTGCCGCGGAGAGTGATTTGAATTGTCAAACACGCTACCGGAGTAATTAGCCAATGAGACTTCACCGTCATTGCTATTTACTATTTCAGCAAGGTCATCGGCTAGCAGTGAGTCGTAACGCAAGCCAATTCGCCACTGCGGATTAAACTGATACACCGCCTGCGCGTACCAACCACTTTTGTGGCTGGTTATAGTGGTACTCTGGTGTTCGATGGTGTTTAACTCCCCCCGTTCTGTGCGCTGAAAAAATTCTGCCTGAAGACTAAGGTTAGTATTTTTGGCGTTTCCGTTTGGCGACCATTTCCAAATAAAATCAGCAAGCATTAAATCGCTGTCGCCGCTAAAGGTTTCACCATTAGGACCCTCGCGCTCAAGCACGTCAGCCTTTAAATATGACATACCTGCGCGCCAACTTTGACTAATAGAGAGATCGCCGCCCACATGGCTAAAAGCCGTGGTGACACCTTGGCCGCGGTTGTCGGCACCGTCAGCGGTAAGGACGCACCCCGATAAAATTCGATTACACTCTCCCAGAAAGGCGAAGTGGGCGCTAACCAACTGAATTGAATGCCGCCGTCAGAATAGTTTTTGCCGAGAAAAGCCTGATAGGCAAGAGGACGTGTGGCAAAATTGTCGGTGTCGGTGTCGGTGTCGGTGTCGGTGTCGGTGTCGGTGTCGGTGTCGGTGTCGGTGTCGGTGTCGGTGTGACGGGAATTTAGGTAGCCAACATTGGAGAAAAAACACCCAAATTTGGCATTCAATCCGTGAGGGAAGGCGATGGTTTTTAGGTAGGCCTCTTCAACGGCGGTCTCCTCGCCAAATGCGAGGGTGACGCTGCCATAGAATTTGTCGTCGATATTGGCGGAGAGGTTGAGTTCCGACTCTCCGAGCGAAAGCCCTGATTCACCCGGCCCCGGTTCTTCAGCGGTAAAAATCCAGGCAGTGAAAACTCATAGTCGCTGGGGGTGGCCAGCAAATAGCGTCCATTGAGCACAACACCTATGCCAGGGTTATAGGTGTTGGCGGCGGTTTTATTGCCCTGCTGACTCACTTCTATAGTGAGCTGTTGGGCATTGTCGCTGTTTTCTGAGCTTTGCGTTTCGACCTCGGCAACACGTTGCTCCAGCGATTTAATCCTCTCTTCGTAGGTACTCTTTAATGTATGTAGTTCATTTTTAATTGCTGAATATTAGTGCCGTCACGTGGGGTATCTGTGGCCAAAACAGACAATGGCAAGCAGGCTATCAGGCTTCATAAAAGAATAGAACTGGACGACACCTTGCGGGATGTCTTCGGTGTAATAGGCATAACCTAGTCTCCGTTAAACGCGTTTGTGTGTGCACATCACTCAAAAAGGCACTCGGGGGTGACCTCGCTGTTGTGAGTGGTGAATGCGGATGTAGTGCGAATGAATTACGAGCGCACGAGTTTTAGATGAACAACGTTATGCGTTTGCTGGAGGGTCGCGGCTGCCCAGCACTAGCAGGCTAACACCGACAAAAATAGGCGTTTTAAAGGAAAAAGGTGGGGCGTATACGTTGGAGGTAAAGCGAAAATGTACCGGTAGGTAACGCGTGCCCAAGACTGACCTGGGAAATACATAAGGCACAGTATTCGTCGTTTTGACCGGTGTGACGCTCATGATGGGCTGCACTAAAACTTACCAGTCCTAGCCAAAGCATCATCACCAACATCAAGGCGGGCCTGAGTCGTTGATTAAGCGTTCTTTGTTGGCGGGTCGAAATTGGCTTCATAATATTGCTGTGCAAGAGTGGGGCGCTACTTTTTATTTAAATTCTGCTCACATTCTATCGGTAAATGAAAAGCTAAAGAACGGTTGTTCGCGTGTTCAGTGGAATATAGTGCATAGTTTTACCATAGTTCAAGCGCCAGGGGAATAGTAGATGCTTACCTGCAACATTAGTTCAGTGAATTTTACAGCACGAAATATAGCTCACTGCATTGGCCTTGGTGCTCTTCCCATTTTGCCGGTTCGCTCTAATTTATGCCGCACAGCAAATTTAAATCTGTAGCTTGAATAAATCGTAGAAGCCTATCAGCGTTTTATAGGTTTTTGTTACCGCTGGAAATGTTCTATTTTTTGATTGATTGATTGATTGATTGATTAGATGGATGTTTTTATGTGTGGCGAGGTTTTGGTTTGGGGGATAGTTTGAATGGGCGGATGGGCGGATGGGCGGATGGACTTGTCGGATGGCGCTTTGCTTATCCGACCTACGGTTGTCCGTGTAATAAATTAATAGGTGGGCAAGGTGTAGGTTGGAAGGCGAAGCCGCCTTCCAACGTTGTGGTTCCCGCAGTCAATGCCAAATAATTTTCAAGTTAATGAGTCGGTAATAAAAACTTACGCCGATGTTTTTAGCTTCGCCCAAGGTGGGTGTGAGTGGGCTTAAACGTAGTATCACAAAAGATTAACTCAGAAAAAATCAGCACCAAGAAAATGCTTTGCTGGATTCGCCCAGCCAATCTATAAAGAGGCGGGTTCTTGTAGAGAGGTAACGATTTTGAGGATACATTGCATAAATCCCTCTCTCAGGGTAGGTCGTGTAGCTGGGGAGTAGTGCTATCAGTTCACCAGATCTAATGTAAGCGTCAGCGATAAATATTGGCAGTAGTGCCACACCAAGCCCCTTTAAACATGCCTCCAATTGCATCTCTGCTGTATTTGTAGCAAAACTTCTATTTAATGTTTGCGAATAAAGCATATTATTGCCGTTCTTTTTAAAACGCCATACCTCTTTATAGGCGTGCTTGTTGTAGGCAATGCCGGGGTAATCAGAAAGTTGTTCAACAGATTCAGGCAAGCCACGTTTCTCTATAAGCGTTCTTCCAGCGCATAAGATGATAGGGCAAGATGCTAACTTACGGGCTATGAGTGTCGAGTCTTCCAGCGCCCCAATTCTAATAACCACATCAAAGCCTTCGGCCGCCACATCCACCCAGCGGTCGTTAAAATCCACCTCAAGTTCTACCTCGGGGTAGTGCTCAGCAAAGTCGGCAATCGGGCGAGTCAAATATTGTGTGCCGAATGACATCGGCGCATTCACTTTAAGCTTACCGGTAGGGCAAGCTTTCAACTCGTGGAGCTGTCTTTCCACTTCATTTAAATCGTCTAGCGCTTTCCGGGCCTTTTCAAAATACAGCGCACCTTCTTCAGTCAGTGATACATGCCGCGTGGTTCGGTTTAGTAACTTAATTCCCAATTGCTCTTCAAGTGATTGCACCTGCTTACTAATAGCCGGCCCAGTCAGCCCTAAAGCCCGAGCGGCACCCGCAAAGCTCTCGTGCTTTGCCACCTCAAGAAATACGCCAACGCGAGAGATATGATCCATATTAATAACCAAAAGGAACTAATGAATTGCCAATATTGCATATTATCATTTCAGATGGAACTGATATTGTGTGTCTTCAATCAATCGACACGAGAGACTAAGCATGAACATTTCTTCAGATCACGGCTCATTTTTAACACGCATAGCGCTTGGCAGTATTTTATTGGCCCACGGGGCGCTCAAAATATTTGTTTTCACTATCCCTGGTACCATTGGTTATTTTGAGAGCCTTGGCTTACCGGCGATTGCCGCTTACCTGACCATTTTTGGTGAATTGCTCGGTGGCACGGCTCTTGTCTTGGGTGTTTACCCTCGTCTTGTGGCCCTACTTAGTCTACCGATTCTTGTCGGCGCGGCCTGGGCTCATTTAGGCAACGGTTGGGTGTTCAGTAACCAGGGTGGCGGTTGGGAGTTCCCAGTATTACTGATTGTGTTGGCCGTGGTCGTTGCGATACAGGGTTCAGGTAGTTTCGCGCTTAGACGTTTACCCATTATAGGCAGGCTTATTCCCAGCGGGTTGAAAGCATAATTCAGCTTTCAACTTGCCGGTCATTCAACTTCTAAACTTTCCAATATGGGAGATAAACTATGATTACTCATTACCCTTATGCAAACCTAGGCCATGCCAATCATGGCTGGCTAGATGCTCGGCACCATTTTAGTTTTGCCAGTTACCAGAACCCGCAAAAACAGCAGTTCGGTGTGCTGCGCGTGATCAACGACGATGTAATAAAAGCGGGCGCAGGTTTTGATGCCCACCCACACCAGAACATGGAGATTATCACCTATGTTAGAGAGGGCGCGATTACTCATCGAGACAGTAATGGCAATGTTGGTCGCACCGCAGCTGGCGACGTTCAAGTGATGAGTGCTGGCACTGGTGTATTTCATTCGGAATTCAACTTGGAGAGTGAAGACACCAATATATTTCAAATATGGATAGAGCCGAATCAATTGGATGTGGAGCCTCAATGGGATAGTTATGAATTCCCTCAAACACCATCGACAGATTCACTCACGCTGTTGGTTTCTGGTAACGGCGATGCGCCACTGTCCATTCTTCAAGACGCTTTCATTTATGCTGGTCAGCTTATCGAAGGAACAGAGCTTACCCACAAGGTAAAGCATCAGGCGTATGTTCTGGTGTCAGAAGGCTCGCTTGAGCTAGAGGGGCATACTTTGGTTAAAGGCGATGGTCTTGAAGTGACCGAATTATCGTCCATCCGCATTAAAGCGTTAAGCGATGCTAAGATGTTGGTGATCGATGTGCCGCAAAAATAATACAGGAGTATTGGACTCGGTAGTTTTGGACAAGCCCCCGCCAAACTACAAGGGGGTATCTAGGGGCTGGATATGCAGGAGCCGATGCAACTTATGGCGTAAAAAACTCTCTTTTTCCTCGATGAGTTAAAGGCGGGTGGATGTTATCAAGTGACCGGAATTGTGGGACGTTGGCCCTCTATCATTTATCAGTTCATCATTT
>JBLHGN010000173.1:0-7722 GCA_047616325.1 Lentisphaeria bacterium | reverse complement strand
GCGTAACTGTCTGGCGTTTGTGCATACTCATCGGCAAAGGGATCATCCTCGCCGTCGAAGGACTCCAATGAACTTGGCAATAATTCTTGTGAAGCCGCATTGATGATTATGTCGAGCGACGTGGTTCCACCCAGATTCTTATCGATGACCGATAAACCCTGGTAAATTTCTGTAGACTCGTGAAAGTAGTCGATGAATTTATTTTCAACTTGCAAGCGACTTATGCCAACCACGCTGAGAACCGCCACAAATAGGCTGCCTAGAATTACTGCTCGACCATACCTGTCGACGATATCGGAAAAAAACATGGAAAAAGGCTTTGCTGCAGGTTTGGATTTATTCTCAGTCTCCGACGACCTTATTTTCTCACGAGGTAACAACACAAAACATGCAGGCATAATCAAAAAAGCCAAACCGAGAGCGAGCAGTAAACCCATCGTCATGAGCCAACCAAAATCGATTACTGGTCGAATATCACTCACCACAAAAGAAACAAAGGCCACCACTGTGGTAAGCGAGGTATACAGACAGGGGCGTGCCATAAACTTTACTGTAGCCGTGACTAATTGTTTTTGATTCCAGTCTGGAAATTCTGCAGCGTACTCACGGTAACGGACTAACAGGTGAATAATAATGGCCAGTGAAATAATCAGCAGCAGAGCAACGAAGTTGGACGATATTACCGTGAGCCGCCAGTCCAGCCAACTAACCAAGCCCAACATCATCACTACCGCCGACAAGCAGCAGAGCATGGGGATAACCACAAACCTCAAGGAGCGGAAGATAAAGGCTAGAATAATTATCATAAAAAGCACTACAGCAGCGCCAAATACCACAAGATCATTTTCAATAAAGGTAATCATATCGGCAGTAATCATGGTGATGCCGCCCACAAAAATCTCCGCGCGATCTTTGTATGTGGCCACTACCCGCCTCACATCTTCGACGCGTGCATGAGCGCGCGATTCTGCCGCTGTGCGGTAATCCAAAAACTCCTTGGCCGCTCTATTCAGCTCTTCCTGTTCATCAGAAGATAGACCTTGCGTACGTTTTTTTAGCCGCAGCTCATCCCTATGCTGCACCAGCACGATATATTTTTCATCAACGGCAATACTCAACTGCAATGCTGTGGTCTGCTGGTCGGGGCCTAGAATTAATTCTTTATATATAGGGCTGGTGAGAAATTCCTGCTGGGCCAACTGACGATCCGTTCCAGGAGTCATCAATGTGCGCGAGTCTTGCATGATGTCGCTAAGGCTTTGTTTCGGGCTGTAGAGCAAGGGTACATTGAGAATACTGTCTATGCCGACGACACCTTCAATCCCCCCCAGGTCACGTTGCAAATCAGATAGTAGCGCAAGGGATTGATCGCTAAATAAAGTTTCGTTCGGCCTAAAGGTGACGATTAGAAAGTCACCCGATTGGTACTGTTTGGCGACTTCGCGAAAATAATCCAGATCAGTGTCGTGCTCCAGAGTGAGGGAGTCCGAAGACGCATCCAATTTGAAATTTGGCAGGCCTGCAGCTAGCCCTATTGTGACAATAAACACAGCGCTTAAAACCAGTTTGGGGAACTCGGTGACGAGGCGAATATAGAGATCAAATGCTTTTTTTATCATGGGGTATAATGGTCTTGAGAAATTAGGAGAAAGACTGGGACGCCTCTAGACAACATACAAGCGGCATAGTGCATTATCAATATTATATAAAAGGGCAAGACTAACGGGCTTGCCCGCCAAATAACACTCCTATTTTGGAAACATTTCGCTCAAATATCATATCAGCAGCGAAACGATATTACGCTTCCCCCCCCGTTACCGCTATACTGTCTTTTTTTTAGGCTTATCCACTATTACACACGCTCGCTTAGCCAATGCTTAAAATTCAGTTTAAGGACAAAAGACAGGAACCATTTTGGGCGATGGAAAAGGCCTTGTCTATTGGGCACGCAAAAACAAACCATCTCACCATTGAAGACCCTTCTGTTTCTGCCTCCCACGCCAAAATAATCAACCAGGGCGATACCTTCCTACTCAAGGACCTGGGCAGCGAGCGTGGCACTTTTGTTAACAAACAAAGAATTACGCAGAAACAAGTGGTCTGTGGCGATATCATTAGCATTGGTGAAGTAGATCTTGAGATTATCGACCCAATAGTTGTAGACAGCGGTGCAAAGCAACGCTATTGGTCACTGATCGCTGACTCTAGCTGGCTCTCGGGGCAGGAGTTCCCCATAGTTGCCGGTGCGGATAAGGTGATCACCCTCGGCCGCGGCAGCCATTGCGACATCGTCTTTCCCGGTACTCACTTATCGCGACAACACGCCGAGATTACCGTGCACTACTCCCATTTAACACTACGCGATCTCGGCTCGGCCAACGGTACATTTGTTAACGATAAAAAAGTATCGCTAGGGCAAATATTTCCCGGCGACAGAATTCGTCTGGATGTATACAGCTTTCGCGTCTTTGGCCCGGATATTAAACTGCCACTGGCGTCCACTGGCATCCATCGGGTCATAAAGAAGGAAGCCGCTGCAGACAAAGCGCCCATTCAAAAACAATGGAAATCAAAACCCACTTCGCCGGGCAATCGCGAAGAACTTAACTTATACGCAAACGAACACAAGCCGGTGCTTCTCGCAGGTATAGTCATCGCCAGCTTAATAGGTTTGACCACATATATTATTTTAGGCCTAGGTATCTAAGAAGACTTAAATCTAGGGCCCAAACTTTTAACCTTCCCCCTACTCCCCCCACTTTGAAAATAGATCTTGCGGTACTCCCAAGTGATCCATGATTCTTGCCACAATAAAATCAATTAAGCTTTCAACAGAAACGGGAGATTGATAAAAGCCCGGACTTGCCGGCAGAACAATGCCGCCCATACGTGTGATTTTTAACATATTTTCCAGGTGAATTTCCGAGTAAGGGGTTTCGCGCGGCACGACTATTAATTGTCGCCGCTCTTTAAGAGCCACATCTGCCGCTCGCTCGATTAGATTATTACTCGCACCGGTGGCAATGGCGGATAGGGTTCCGCCACTGGCCGGACAAATCACCATCGAAGCAGGAGCACTTGAACCGGAGGCCACCGGAGCAAACCAGTCCTCACGGCTATACAACTGAACTTGACCCGTTTTGGCCTCAGCAAAATCCGCAAGATATGCGCCCATTGCAGCGTTATCTTGCGGTAGCTTATGAGTTGTTTCTGTGGCAATCACCACCTCGGCCGCGCGAGAAATTAATAAATAAACACGACATTCGGTCGCGACAAGGCATTGCAGCAAGCGCAGGCCATATTGAGCACCCGAAGCTCCGGTAATGGCCAGAGTGACAGTTTTTTTCCACTTCATAGTTTTTGCAGCCGTTTGTAATAATGAAAACTATTTATAGTTGCTCGAGCCGTGTAATTAATCGTTTATGAATCCCATCAAACCCACCGTTACTCATTATCACTATATGCGAGCCGGCGCAAACCTTGGTGACCACATGGTCCAGAATCGATTCAGTGCTGTCGAATACCTGGGAGTAGTGCAGACGCAATTTTTGCTTGGCACTACCCCCAAGTGCAGCGCTACTGGCCTCATCGACGGCCACGTAATCGCCCAAGTTCCAGTCCAGATTATCTGCTTGGTGCCAGCAGACCGTGTCTGCCTCGGCCACGGAGGCAAGTAAATGCTGGCGGTGAATTCCCTTTTTCATCGTGTTGGAGCGCGACTCAATAATCGCCACTATCGGTGCGTCGCCGACTTTTGCACGTAAGCCCTGCAAAGTGCTTGCGATCGCCGTAGGGTGATGGGCAAAGTCATCATAAACGTACACACCACTAACCTCGCCAACAAGCTCCATTCTCCGCTTTACACCCTGAAAAACGCTCAAGGCCTCGCAGGCTAAATCCGGTTGTACGCCCACGTGACGGGCTGCGGCGATGGCGCTAATGGCATTGTGAACGTTGTGCTCGCCGCTCAATGGCCAATGCACGGTACCGGTAACCTGCCCGGCCATTACTACATCAAATATGCCACCATCTGCTCGCCGTAGTTGGTATTGCCAGAAGGCACCGCTGTCGTATGCGTCTGGGCTCATAAGCTGGGTATCGGACCAACAGCCCTGTGCTACCACCTCGTCCAGGCTCATTTCATCGCGATAAATTACCATGCCAATGCGCGGCACGGTGCGGATAAGGTGATGAAATTGGGTTTGTATTGCCGCTAGGTCGGGGAAAATATCCGCGTGATCAAACTCTAAATTATTAAGCACTAGTGTGCGCGGGCGGTAGTGAACAAATTTGGAGCGCTTATCAAAAAATGCCGTATCGTACTCGTCGGCCTCAATCACAAAAAAGCTGCTTTCGGTAAGCCTCGCGGATACGGGGAAATTACCGGGCACGCCACCAATTAAAAAGCTGGGGTCGTAGCCTGCAAAGTCCAATATCCACGCCAACATACTCGAGGTGGTGGTTTTCCCGTGGGTGCCAGCAATGGCCAACACCCACTTGTGATGCAAAATATTTTCGGCCAACCACTGCGGCCCAGAAACATAGGGAATGCCGCGATCCAACACCGCTTCCATTACAGGGTTGCTCCGGCTAACGACATTGCCCACCACCACCACGTCTGGGACTGGCTCAAGCTGATCCGGGTTGAAGCCCTCTATCAATTCGATACCCGCCGCTTCGAGCTGCGTACTCATAGGCGCATAAACATTCGCATCTGAACCCGTCACTCGGTGGCCAGAGGCTATCGCCAATTGCGCCAAAGAACCCATAAAGGTGCCGCAAACACCCAATATATGTATGTGCATAGCAAGCGCTGCTTATTGTCGAAAGAAATCGACCCTAGATGTTAGTGGTAAAAGTTAAATCTCAATTGAGATAGATGGTGTCCATCTATACATAAAACTCAAGATATAGAACTTAAGATAGTCACGCAGCTTAGCTCTTTATTCGCTGGCGAAAAAGCCCACAGCAAAACTTTTCCCAATCATACCTCTATCTTGAAAGCCCTCAGCGCTCACCCCAAACGCGCTCCAAACGTTTATCTCGGCCACAGGCGTTGCGGTAGTATTTATAGCGAATGGGATTTCTCTGGTAGTAGTTCTGATGGTAATCCTCGGCCGGGTAAAACTGTTTGGCGGCAAGTACCTGGGTGGCAATAGCGCTCGCACTCTTTACAGCCAGGCGCTCTGCTATGTCGGCCATACTAATTTCAGCCAAGATTTTCTCTTCTTCATTGCGGTAAAAAATGGCACTAAGATACTGATCACCTTTGTCACAAAATTGACCAACCCTGTCGAACGGATCGACATTGCGCCAAAAGACATCCAGTAAAAGTGCATAGGACACACGCGCCGGATCATATTTTACCTGCAGAGCTTCAAAATGCCCCGAGCCTCCGGCAGACACCGTTTTGTACACTGCGGTTTTTGACGAACCACCGATATAACCGGAAGTTGTTGCAATAACACCATCAAGTTTGTCGAAGGGTGGCTCCATACACCAAAAACAGCCACCCGCAAAAACCGCCATTTTATATTCAGTGGTGATGGGTTCGGCACGAACGTACACTGAAACGGCACTCAAAACCAACAGCGCACTCGCCAAAATATTTTTAACTATTCGCATTACTTATATCCTCAACAAAAAACAGGTATGACACTACCCGACAAGACCAGAGTATATAAATTATTGCCGAGACAGTTATCACAATTCCATGTTGTTTTAGCGAAAAAATGACAATAAAAGGGGTGACGACGTCATCCCTTTTGAAACTGACTCTAGCGTGCCCCCCCTATACCAAAGGTGCAATCACCAAGCTGACAATGGCCATTACATTTATCAGAATGTTCATTGAAGGCCCCGATGTATCCTTAAAGGGGTCGCCAACCGTATCGCCAACCACAACGGCAGCATGCACCGAAGATCCTTTGCCGCCATAGTTACCCTTTTCGACATATTTTTTAGCGTTATCCCAAGCGCCACCCGCGTTGGCCATAGTGAGTGCTAACAGTACACAGCAAATCAAGGCGCCACCGAGCATACCACCGAGCGATTCTGGCCCCAAAATAAAGCCGACAAATACCGGAGCCGCAACGGCCAACACTCCGGGCAAGATCATTTTACGCAGCGCTGCCTGGGTGGCTATATCAATGCAGCGAGCGTTGTCTGGTTTGGCTGTGCCTTCAAGCAGGCCGGGTATTTCCTTAAATTGACGACGGATTTCTTTGATCATATCAAAGGCCGCATCACCCACGGCGCGCATGGTGAGCGCACTGACATAAAAGGGGAAAATGGCCCCGAGGAACATCCCGGTAAGCACTAGGGGATCACTTATGTCGAGGGCAAACTCCGGATTGTGAATAGACACTGTTTTTATATAAGCCGCAATAATGGCTAAAGCGGCTAGCCCAGCAGCACCGATGGCGAAACCCTTGCCGATGGCCGCTGTAGTATTACCCACCTCGTCAAGGCCATCGGTAATTTTACGGGTTTCTTCGCCCAGCCCCGCCATTTCAGCAATACCGCCAGCATTATCCGCAACCGGACCATAAGCATCGATCGCCATAGTAATACCAACAGTTGCCAACATGCCCACTGCGCCAATACCCACACCGTAAACCCCTGCGCCATCGGGCAACAACAAGTTGGTAATGTAAATAATGCTAGCGATAGAAATCACTGGCACAACAACAGATTCCATGCCGGTGGCCAAACCAGAGATCATTACGGTAGCCGCTCCCGTTTCACCATCCTTGGCAATCTTTTGCACGGGTTTGCCTCCAGTATAGTATTCCGTGACAAGGCCAATTATGATGCCGCCCACTGCACCAGAAACCACACACATCCAGACGTGAGAATGAATTCCCATCATCGAAATCAACACATAGGAGGCAGCGATGAAAATTATTGTGGCTCCAATAGTGCCTATTCGCAGGGCCACTTCTGGAGATTTGGCCGTCATGAAACGCACAATTAATATACCCAAGATTGAACACATAAGCCCCACTGAAGCCAAGGCCAAAGGTATAAACATTAAGTCACCCTTTTCGGCCGCCAAATGCGAAACGGTGGCAACTGTCATAGTGGAAGCAATGGCGATGGTGGCGATCATAGAACCACAGTAGGACTCAAAGATGTCGGAGCCCATACCGGCAACGTCACCCACATTGTCGCCCACGTTATCGGCGATGACACCGGGATTTCTTGGGTCATCCTCGGGAATACCTGCCTCCAACTTGCCCACGAGATCAGCACCCACATCGGCGCTTTTGGTAAAGATACCACCACCCACACGCGAAAATAGTGCGACTGTAGAAGCTCCCATGCCAAAGCCGTGAATGGCTTCGGCATGATCTGGGCTCGCACCAAACAGAAGGTATAACGAGCCAAGGCCCAACAGGCCCATAGACGCCACAGTAAGCCCCATAACCGAGCCACCATAAAATGCCACACTCAGTGCCGTAGCGGCGCCCTTGGTATTTGCCGCCACAGTGGTGCGCACATTAGCTTTAGTTGCCGCAAACATCCCCGCGTAACCCGCCGCCGCCGAGCACAAAGCACCTACGACAAATGCAAAAGGCGTTTGCCAGGAGCGAAACCCTATAAATAAGAACACCGTAAGCGCCACGACAAAGATAAAAAGAACGGAATATTCACGGCGCATAAAGACCATCGCACCCTTATGAATTTCAGCAGCGATCTCAGCAACAAGACCATCACCTG
>JBLHGN010000172.1:0-7788 GCA_047616325.1 Lentisphaeria bacterium | reverse complement strand
CCGACTAATCTTAGCGGGCTGATTCTCTATGTTTAAATATCAGAATTTACGGCTTATCGAAGTATTAACAGTCTCGACAATTCAATAGCACCTACTTTTCTTGATGGAAAAGTGGCCTAATTGTTGCGATTGGCCAGCTGTATTTATTGGTTGCTGGTGTGGGTGTGGGTGTGGGTGTGGGTGTCCAATTTATAATAGTGTGGGTGTCCAATTTATAGTGTCTCCAATTTATAGTGTCACTTATTAATTGAGACGCCGGATGCTAACCTCGCGAAGGGCATGCGCCAATTGAACGGCGTTTATACACAGACTTACAATCGTTTCCATGTAAAAGTCGGTCATCTATTCCAGGGGCGTTTCAAAGCGATATTGGTTGAGAAAGACAGCTATTTGCTGGAGCTGTCACGTTATATTGTGCTCAATCCGGTAAGAGCAGGTATGGTGCGAGCCGTGCGGGATTGGCCGTGGAGTAGTTATCGCGCCACTGCAGGGCAAGGCAAAGCCCCTGCGTGCTTGGTTACTGACTGTTTGCTGGGGAGTTTTGGAAGAAGGAAGTCAACGGCGATTGAGGGTTATAAAAAATTTGTGTCGGACGGTAGAGGTAATCCTTCACCTTGGTCTTTGTTACGAAACCAGGTATATCTGGGTAGTGAGGGGCTTGTCGATAAAATGCAATCGTTGATTGATGGAGATAAAGACCTGAGTGAAATTCCAGCCTCCCAACGACGACCCGCGCCTAAGAGTTTGGACGAATACAAAGAAACCAACCAGGATCGAAACAGTGCTATATACGAGGCATATAGAAGTGGGGGATATACCTTAAATGAGATCGCGGAGTATCATGGTTTGCATTACTCAACCATCAGCGGAATAATAAAAAATCATAGATCAAAGACCTCACCCTAAAAACCTGTTCTAACGATTTACAAGACTTGACTCTCAGCCGTGCCCTAAAAAAGAAAGGAATTGAACAATTTTAAATCCCTCCGTCCCCTTTATACACCCTTTATCCATTTTCTTTGGTTTTAGATGGCAGCCCTTCTTTTAGTTTTAGGGCTTCGAAATAACCATATCATGAGCAAAAGCACTGGAGCCCACCGGTTTCACTATTGTTTCAATAAACTGCTCCACTATTCTTGGTTGCTCGCACATTACATAAACAAGTTCAGCGATATGGCGCAGCCTGTACGGAATTTTTCCATCACAAATCAAGCTTAAGCTGAACTTTTTGGTGGTCTTGCACGTAACCAATGGCTAGGCTTAACGTCATAGAAAAACAAGGTAAAATATTGACTTATGAAAGTAGCCATAATCGGTGCAGGTATCTCTGGCCTAGCGACGGCACAAGCTCTTACTAAGCGGGGTATCCACGTCAAAGTATTCGAGAAATCCCGAGGAGTCGGCGGGCGCTTGGCCACAAAACGTCTCGACTGGGGACATATCGATATTGGAGCCCAATACTTCACTGCAAGGAGCGAACGCTTTCAAAAACAGGTCGCAAAGTGGCAACAGGATAAGGTTGTGGCGTGCTGGCAATTTACGCCACACGCTATGAAGAATGGAGATCTAATAATTCGGCCAGATACAAGCACTCGTTATGTAAGCGTTCCTGATATGGCAAGCATTGCCCATGCGCTGGCTCACAATATTGAGATCTGTTTTAATACACGGATTAGTGCCCTTGAGTTTGGTGCAAATGGGTGGAGTCTCGTGACCGCTGACGGTGAGCGTATCAGCGATTGCTATGACTGGGTCGTGGTTAGCTTGCCGGCCGAACAAAGTGGAACCTTGCTGGCCGGAACTGCAATTGAGCACCAAATCCCAGAGGACATCCATCAGCCTTGTTGGGCGCTTGCCCTGGCTACTCGGGGAAATGTCCCACGAGAAATTCAAGGAATCTTTGGAGACGATGTCGTTTCCTGGGTCTCTCGCCTATCGGCGCGACCACAACGACAGATGTCCCAGAGCTACGATGATCTATGGATGTTGCATTTCTCCAGCGAATGGTCAAAAATAAACGATAAGAACACCCCTGTAGATATCACTAAAACTGGGCTTAAATGGCTTTCAGCGATGCTTGAGCAGCACACCCCGGGACCGCTAGAGTTAGTGCAAGACTACAAACATTACTGGCGTTATGCACGGGTGAGGACTGAAAAAGTAAAGCCGTCCGTCATTGCAGATAAGCCAAGCGGTGTTGCAGCGATCGGAGCATGGTCAGCAGGAGGTAGAGTCGAGGGTGCTTATCTTTCTGCGCTCGAATTCGTCGACCACTTTTTTGAATGATTCAAGAACAATTGCAAAAGCAACTTGAACACTTAACGTTTAAAAGGCGACACACAACCCAAATGATCAATACTGATATAAAACAACAAGATGACAGCCCGCTCGAAGCGCCAAAAATTCCTATTGGAATCAGCAGCTGCCTAATTGGTGAGCGCGTTCGCTTTGATTCTGGCCATAAAAACAACGCGTACATTACTAAAACGCTTTGCGAATATTTTGACTTTCAACCATTCTGCCCCGAAGTTAGCATTGGCCTCGGGATTCCGCGCGAACCGATACGACTGGTCAGCGATGCAACCAACGGCGAGGTACGTTGTATTGGAACGAAAGACGCCACTCTTGATGTAACGGCCCCCCTTACGGCGTGTGCGAAAAATCAGTTTCACTGGATCTCGCACCTCAGTGGATATATTTTCAAAAAAGATTCACCCAGTTGTGGCATGGAGAGAGTTAAGGTTTACCACAACAACAATCCTCGACGCGAAGGCGTCGGTATATACGCTTCCGAAATACTTAAAGCCTTTCCCTACATGCCTACAGAAGAAGAGGGCCGCATGGGTGATGCAGGTCTGCGGGAAAACTTTATCAAACGTGTTTTCCTTTACAAACGTTGGCAAGATTTAATTAAAACGCAACCAAGCAAGAAATTGCTGGTGGAGTTCCATGCACGTCACAAACTTATTTATATGAGTCACAACCAAAACCAAACAAGAGAATTAGGGCAACTGGTTAGCCAGATCGGCAATGTTGAAACAAAAGAGTATTGCGATCAATACATTTCAAAGGCCACCAATATTATCCGCAAACCCTCTAATCGAAAAAACCATACAAATGTACTTAAGCATATTCAGGGCTATCTAAAACGCACCATAGATACCGACGATAAAGCCGAGTTGGAGCACACCATTGAGCAGTATCGACAAGGTTACTTACCTCTCATCGTTCCCATTACCTTATTGCGTCATCATTTTAGAAAATACCCAGACCCTTATATTGATCAGTCCTATTATATGCAGCCCCACCCACGCGAGCTTATGCTGCAAAATGTCCTATAAAAATGATCGAGCAAGACCTACGCGGGAAAATTTGTGAAGCTTAAAAATAACTATCATACGCTGCGCTTAATCCTGGGCGACCAACTTAATGTCCAGCACAGCTGGTTTAAGGGTCCCGATGAAGGCGTGCTCTATGTGATTGCCGAGCTCAAACAAGAGGCAAGCTATGTCAAGCACCATATTCAAAAAATCTGTGCGTTTTTTTTGGCAATGGAGAACTTTGCCGATGCGCTGATATCGGGCGGACATCACATATTGCATCTTAGTTTAGATGATACCGCCCAATACAACACTTTTAGCGACTTAATTACTTCGTTAGCCAAACGTTTTTCTGTCAAAACATTTCAGTATCAGCAACCAGATGAATACCGTATGCTCCAGCAACTAAGCGAGCTAACGCTTCCAGGTCACATCGAGGTAATCAAATATGATTGCGAGCATTTTTTGCTTCCATCAGAAGAATTAACACGGTTTATCAAACCAAAACAACACAATCGAATGGAAGCTTTTTATCGTAAAATGCGTAAACGATTTGACATCCTTATGGATGGCAACCAACCTCTTGGTGGTAAGTGGAATTACGATAGCGAGAATCGGCAGAAGATAAAATCGAATGATTTGCAGAATATTCCAGAAGCACTTGTTTTTACTAACGATGTTACCGATATTATAAGGAGAATAAAAAAACATCAACTCTCCTATTTTGGTCATTACGATGACACCCTACTTTGGCCAGTAACGCGCGCCCAGTCATTACAATTGCTAGAGCACTTTTGTTGTTATTGTTTACCTATGTTTGGGCGTTTTCAGGATGCCATGACCTGTCAACACTCCGAGCAATGGACGCTTTATCACTCACGTTTATCTTTTTCGCTCAACAGCAAGATGCTACACCCTCGCGAAGTCATCTCAGCAGCCGTCGACGCTTATGAAAAATCTGAGGGTCATATCACCCTGGCGCAAATCGAGGGCTTTGTTCGCCAAATACTCGGCTGGCGTGAATATGTGCGATGCGTATATTGGGTAAATATGCCTCACTATGCTGAGCGCAACGAACTCCATGCAACGCGAGACTTACCCCCGTATTTTTGGGATGGCAACACCCAAATGGAATGTATGAAGCACGCCATCGACCAGTCCTTGACCTATGCCTACGCGCACCATATTCAACGCCTAATGATCACTGGTAATTTTTGTCTGCTCACGGGCATCCATCCAGACCAAGTGGACGCTTGGTATCTCGGTGTTTATATCGACGCAATAGAGTGGGTTGAAATGCCCAATACCCGTGGCATGAGCCAATTCGCCGATGGCGGATGGGTGGCAACTAAGCCGTATTCGGCTAGTGGCAATTATGTGAATAAAATGAGTGACTACTGTAAAAATTGCCACTATAACGTTAAGGAAAAGTCATCGAAAAATGCCTGTCCCCTTAACAGCCTCTACTGGAATTTTATGCATGCGCACCGCGATAAATTGGCTAACAATCCTCGCATTGGCATGGTATATCGGAATTGGGATAAGCAATCAGACGAAATTCAGCAAGCCACGCTTGCCCGTGCGCATTGGTGTTTGGAAAACTTAGATGACCTTTGATGACCCTTGATGATTATTTCAACTACCCCACTAAGACCTCAGCTCAGTGTCTGCAAGAGCGAAGAGCATTGGCAAAAAAACTCCCGTAGTGAATTCTCTTTCAGCAAATCAAGCCGAATTTTGGCTTTAATATTTATACACTCAAGGGCATCTCTATAAATAAATGAAAAACTTAAACATTGCAGTGATTGGCGCTTCAGGCGGAATTGGCTCAGCTTTTGTCGAAATATTATCTGAAGACGGGACTAATACCGTATATGCCTTTTCACGCAGCGCGGTGGAAAGTTATCGCCCCAACATCTATTCAGAGTACATAGATTTTGCTGATGAAAGATCAGTGAGCGAGGCGGCAGCAAACACCCTTGTTAGCGGCCCACTCGATGTCGTCATCGTTGCCACCGGTGTGCTACACGACACCGATATGATGCCCGAAAAGTCAATAAGAGACCTTAGTGCCGCCCACTTCGAGCGCAATTTTCTCGCCAATACCATTGGTCCGGCGCTGGTCGCCAAGCACTTTTTACCTAGGCTACAGCGCAATCAACGCGCCGTTTTTGCCGCATTATCCGCCCGTGTTGGCAGTATCTCTGATAACCGACTTGGCGGCTGGTACGCTTACAGAGCCTCAAAATCGGCGCTCAATATGTTAATTAAAACCATCAGCATAGAAGTCGCTCGGCGTCAAAAATACGCTATTGTAGTGGGTTTACACCCAGGTACAGTGGCTACCGAACTGTCCGAGCCATTCCAAAAGCGTGTGCCGAAGGAAAAACTTTTCAGTGCAGACTATTCGGCGATGCGACTGTTACGCGTTATTGAAGGGCTGCTACCAGTGGATAGTGGTAAAATCTTTGCCTGGGATGGCAAGGAAGTGCCCGCCTAAGTATCTATCGACAATCACTGGATCAATGTAGCCCTAGCAATTCTGTTGAACATGAATCGGACAACCACCGACTATCGAAACATGCTTTTAAACCTAAAACCGACGAGCCGAGAAATTAATCTATGACCCATCAATTCGCGATTCATTGGTTTCGCCAAGACCTGCGTTTGTCCGATAACCCCGCGTTAGTGGCAGCGGCTCAGCGAGGCAAGGTACTGCCCATTTTTATTCTTGATGATGACAACGCCGGCAAGCACAGCATGGGTGCCGCAAGTCGTTGGTGGTTGCACCAGTCATTGCACGCTTTAAACAAAAGCTTACGGGGTCAGCTTCGCGTTTATCGGGGCGACCCAAAAGAGATTCTTGGCGAGCTTTCAAAACATTTACCCGGCTGTTCGGTCTATTGGAACCGGTGCTACGAACCCTGGCGTATCGCCAGGGACAAACAGATCAAAACAATGCTATCTAACCTCGGCCTCGAAGCCCATAGCTTTAATGGCTCGCTGCTATGGGAGCCATGGAGTGTGCACAAAAAAGACGGTACGCCCTACAAAGTATTTACGCCCTTCTATCGCAGAGGCTGCCTCAACGCCATGCCGCCGAGAGAGCCGCTCGCAAAACCAAAGCTCGTATTCGCCAAAGGCGACTTTGCAGAAATATCAATTGACGATTTGGAATTACTGCCTCGAATTGCTTGGGATGCAGGTCTTCAATCATGCTGGAAAACGGGAGAATCTGCGGCACACTCCCGACTAAAAACATTTGTGAATGATGGTCTTAGTGATTATAAAGAGGGGCGCAACTATCCCGCAAAAGCCTGTGTCTCACGCCTGTCGCCACATTTGCATTGGGGAGAAATATCGCCCAACCAAATTTGGTACGATGTACAACGGACAGGCAACGGCAGCAATGAAGATTGCCTGTTGAGTGAACTCGGCTGGCGAGAATTCTCGTACTCTTTGCTTTATCATTTTCCCAGCTTGCCACGTAAAAACCTGCAAAGTAAATTCGACCTCTTCCCTTGGCGTAACAACGCAAAAAGGTTAGCCTGCTGGCAACAAGGGATGACCGGTTACCCCATTGTCGATGCCGGAATGCGTGAACTTTGGCAGACGGGGTATATGCACAACCGTGTTCGTATGGTTGTTGGATCATTTCTCGTTAAAAATCTTTTGCTTCACTGGCACCACGGCGAACGCTGGTTCTGGGATTGTTTAGTTGACGCCGATCTTGCGAGCAATAGCGCAAGTTGGCAGTGGATAGCCGGTTGCGGCGCGGACGCGGCCCCGTATTTTCGAGTATTTAACCCAATTACCCAGGGCGAAAGATTTGATCCTTCGGGCGCTTACACGCGTCACTTTGTGCCCGAGTTGAGTGCTTTGCCTGAGAAGTATCTCTATAGGCCCTGGGAGGCGCCGCCATCGGTATTAGATGCTGCTGGAATTGAGCTGGGAAAAACCTACCCACAGCCGATAGTCGATGTCAAAGTATCGCGAGAGCAGGCGCTGGAGGCATTCCAATCAATACGTGCCACCGTTTTATAAACATGGTATTAACAAATCACTCACGGACCTTAGTGTTTTCCATTTTTTCAAATACCTTTAACCTGAGGTCGGCTTTTTCGTCAAGAGCTTCAAAAACATGTGCTCGTCGACACCCACACCCTAGACTCTGAACCCGCTCTTAAGCTAGGGATTCAACTAAGAAGTCACGATATTTTTCCTTCATTTCGACAAAGTGCGGGGCAATCCCTACGCCTTCGAATGTTGGCATCATCATAAGAAACGATGCTGTTACTGAGCAAACAAGGAATATAATTTTCAATTTCTTCGAGCGCGGCCATAAGCAACTCGGTAACTATTTGCTCTTTTGTGCGGTGAGTAAAAATCTCGGTAAGCGCGAGTATTTCTGCGGCTTCTTCGAACGGTATAATATATTTAACATGTTAAACTGCTAAGTAAGTTTTTT
>JBLHGN010000171.1:0-7829 GCA_047616325.1 Lentisphaeria bacterium | reverse complement strand
CCATCGAACTAGATAACCGACGGCGACAATATTTTGATCGATTCTGCCCCTATCTCAATTTTTTACTGCTTAAGTCAGGCTGCTTGCTCCTTCAGAAGCCCCGTCGTTAATGGCCTGCGATCAATAATACATCAGCTATACCTCATGTGATCCACAGTCAGGTTGGGGTAGCTCTGATCAATTATATGGGATCGCTCAGTAAGGCAATTAGGGCGGGATTACACCCTATTACCCATGCCTGATAGCGAGGAGCCAGAAAGTAAGGATTGACGATTTAGCTGGATTATACTCCAAACGCTGGTGTCGCATCCGCAAAAACAGTATGCATTCACCTTGTTGCTTTACGATGCTGGCGTATTTATTCAATGCAACTAATCCAGCAAGTTTGAGTGGACGGGTATTATTGATTTTTCTTTTTGATTTGTGTTTGAATTGGGGCCTGGGATAAATTTACATGCGTAGCGCGGTAAATTTTCTGCGCTTTCTCGGTCGTTTTCATCGGCAACTTTCGGCCAGACAACCTTCATCGCAAGCTAAGGGAAGACGCAAGAATTAATTGACATGCAAAGTTACATATATATCTTCTAAAATTTTCCACTATGTTCATTTTACAACCAAATGGCTTCATCTACCCCCTCTATTTAAGTGTTCTATTGGCAGCTCAACTGTAACTTTCCATTCTATCATTATTAGGGCAGCCACTTTCCACAGAAAAACGCTAAAAAACACTGTTAAAACAACAAAAAATGGCCACTATAGAATAATTGCAAGGAGCATTAGATACCCGAGCGCCTGCGACTATATTTCGCAAGCTCGTTGAACTGGACCATTTTACAAGTTACTCACATGGTGGGCGTTACCATACCCATTAGAAATATCCCTCGGTTTAATAAACAGGGCTTGTGGTCATTTGACTCAGAGTGGTTTTCGCGTTACGGCTCCCTGCTGAATACACTTGAACACTTTATTAATGAATCGGTTGAAGGTTTTCTGGGATTAGGTCTTAAGGAGCTACTACATGTTGAGGTCATTGCGTCGTTACTCAAACTTCTCAAGCAGGGTAGAGTAAGCAGGGAAAAGAGTCTTAGGCTTTATTTCTATTTTTCAAAAAATTGTCCATCAAACAGCGTCAAATTGCTCAGCGCCAAGCAAATAATGTTAGCCTGGGAGCACGTGCTATTGTTATGGGCGCCGATTGGGTATCTGATGAAATAAATGCCGGCATTGTCTTGTTTGTTAGCCTACTTGACGAAAATCAGCGGCGCTTATTTGCTGAACTAGAAGCGATACAATTTGGTCACCGTGGAGACTCTAGGGTTGCGGACTATTGGGTCTCGACCCTCATACAGTCGCTAAGGGTCGTAGTCAATTTCTTGAACGAAATATTTAATGGCAAAGTATCCGAGAATGAAGGGCAGGACGGTCAGAAATAAAAAAACACCTAAAGTCAGCGCACAAATAGAGCAATTGTTAGAACATGATATCGCTGGTGATCCAATGAGCGGGTTGAAATGGTGTCGACGAACGGCAGGGAAATAACAAAAGCGCTGCAAGCCCTTGGGGTGGGGGGGCAGCCCAAGTACAGTATCAAGGCTTCTTAAAGACACGGGGTTTTCTCTGAAAGTCAAACGAAAATAAATTTCTCACTCGACTTCGCCTTATCGCAATTAAAAATTTGAATATATCGCTTATCAACGCCAAAATTTTGCATGTGAGGAAAATCCTATTATTAGTGTCGATGCTAAAAAGAAAGAGCACGTTGGGCTGTTTAAAAACAACGGATCATTCACGAGTGTGAGTCACGCTCGTGAATGATCACGATTTTCGATCACTTGCTACAGGCGTTGCTATACCCTATGGCATTTATGAACCGGTTATCCACCGTGGAAACGTATTTGTTGGCACGTCGTATGACACCCCTAAGTTTGCCGTTGACTCAATAGCTCGATGGTGGAAAGGTAACAAAAAACTATAAAGATTCACAAGAATCACTCATTTTTGCTGACGGTGGCGGGTCAAATAGCGCCGTCTCTCGTGCTTGAAAGCCCTTATTCAAACCAATATTGCTGATAAATTTAAAATACCTGTAACGGTAAGTCATTATCATTCGGGCACATAAAAATGGAATTCGATTGAACATAGGCTTTTCAGTGAAATCAGTAAAAATTGGCACGAACAACCTTTAAAGAGTTATGAGACTATTTTAAATTACATCAAAACGACGACAACAAAACAGGACTATAGGTTAAAGCCACGCTACTAAATCAAAAATACTCTAAAGGAATCCGTATTCCAAAAATGGAATGTAATGAATTGGCGATTGAGTATCACTCCACCTTGCCAAAGTGGAACTACGCTATTAGTTCTCGTGAAATGTGAATTGATTTTGATGTGGTGACTAAGTGGTAAAGCGGCAGCCGTTTTCACCAAAACTGCCGTCACCGCTTTCCGTGTAACTGCCATCTAGTTCGTCAAATCAATCGTCCACGGCTGAGGTGAAGTTGGAGTAGTTGCCGGCATAGCCGGGTAGGCTGTAAGGCCGGTATTGTTGTTGCCGTCGCCTGGGCCGGTCTTGCTGAGAGCAATGGTAAGCGCGTGAATGTTAAAACCGCCACTGTCTATAGCCAGAGGCACAACATACTCACCGCGGTTCAGGGCTACTGTAGCCGTACTTTTAGACGACCAATTTTGTCAGCCACCTGTACCGCTGAAACTGATGGAGTTTGTCTGCGTTGAGCTGACACCAGAAAATTCAACATGAATGGTGCCGCCCGAGCTGTCGGAAGCGATAAGGGCTCGGATGTTGTAGCTGGCCGCGTCGGTAACAGAAATGGTGTATTCCAACCATTCCTCAGGGCTTGTCCAGCCAATGTTGTGGCCACCGATACTGGCAAATTGAATATCCACATCGTCAGAGCGATACTTGCCGCCAGTGTTGCCGCCGGTGTTATCTGAAAAGCTAATTCTTTGGCCGCCGCAATCATAATTCTTGGCTTGGATAGTGTCTGGAATGCTTATTGCGCTTCTATAGTAAGTGGAATTGGTAGAACTAGAGGATATACAAAAACCTGCGAAAATCGAAAGGACTAAGGGTGACAGTTTTGATTTTTTTAAATGTACCCAAGGGGCATTTTTTGAAAGCAGATGTTGTACATTTCTCTACTCCGTATAGTGCGTAAAAATGTAAGAACAACTATATTATGATGCGGGTTTCGAATGGATCTCAGGGTAAGCATGGATAACTATTTTATAGTTTGGGTATATGTATTGAGACGACCTAAATTAGACGTTCAAGCACCACTCCTAGACATAAATAACTCCCAGACATAAACTGTATTCTTATATTAAAGGTTATTAGCATTGGTAGTGTGCAATATCTCTCGCCTTTTGTAAAAGTAACAGTTTTCGAGGGGCATGCTAGATCAGTGCTGAATGGACGAAAGGTTTAATACGGTGAGATGGGTAATAAATAGGATAAGCTGTGATGTAGACAGTTCCTGTTATGTTTTAAGGCGTCAGAGATGGTGATTTTCTTTTAATCGAGGTGTGGTGGTGGTTAGTTGATCTCTGAGAAGTCGATCTTTTGTGTATTTTGCTGCTGAAGGTCGTGCTTGCGAGAATGGTGAGCTAAACAGAAGCTTGCGCTGGGGCTTGAACAAAAACATGTAGACGGCCTATTATATCGGGCTGCCGAGTTCGTCAATCGCATGGTACTTATGGCGAACTTATCTTTTTAAATAGCACTAATGCCTTCGAGAAGACACCAATGACACTATCGAAAGCCTCTTTGGTAACTGTATTGGCGATGGCTTGCCTTGTCTTTACCCACTTTTCATCCGCAGAAGGCGCTTCCATCATGAGTTCATTTGATTCATCGCAGACTATTACCCTGGTACATGGTTCTGCAGCACCCACGCATGCAGTGATTTGGTTGCACGGCCTGGGAGCCACGGCGGATGATTTTCCGGCCATTGTTCCGCATTTGGGCTTGGCTTCCTCGCCCACTATTCGTTTTATTTTTCCTCAGGCGCCTACCAGACCCATAAGTGTTAACAATGGCATGCAAATGCCCGGTTGGTACGATATTCGAGGCGTGAAGATTGAAGATAAGGAAGACTTACAAGGCATGCGTGAGTCACAAGGGATTTTAGAGGCATTAATCGACCAGCAAATCGACCAAGGCATTGCCAGTCAAAATATTGTTGTAGCCGGTTTCTCCCAGGGAGGAGCGGTGGCCTACTACACGGGTATTCGTACCAAGCACCATCTGGGTGGAATATTAGCTTTATCCACCTATTTATCTTTCGCAGATGTGTCAGAAAGCGAGCAAAGTGGTGTTAATTTCGATACGCCTATTTTAGCGATGCATGGCAGATTGGACCCTGTAGTGCCATTCGACTTAGGGCTGCAGAGTGCTGAGAGGTTAAAACATCTGGGTTATCCACTTGAGTGGCACAGTTACACCATGGAGCATACGGTAATTGCTGAGCAGCTAGTGGATGTTGGAGGCTGGATTAACGCTGTTTTTGCATCTAAAGAATAATGATTGGTGCCTGTCGATAATGGGGACTAACAGCGCTGCGAGACGGTGGCGGCGAACATAGAAGGTGCTTAGTGCTTCGGAAGGCTCATCATCAAGAATCCGCAAAAGGCGGGGTTGTTGGGGCAAAGGTTTTGATCCACATATTTTTTCATGCTCAAAATGGCGTCGCGGTATGCATGGTAGAATTCCCAGCTTGGCGTAGGTTTGTAGGTTAAGTTAGCTAATTCAAAATACGATATTATGCCCTTTGCTGTAGTGGGTTTTATAAATATTTCTTCCTGCATACGATAGTAGGCGGGCACTGCGGTAATCAGTGTCCATTTTGCCAGTTTGTCTATCTTGAGAAGGTCTAATTGTAGGTCGAAGCCTAATGAGGCATTTCCGTGCAGAATCAGTTCCAGACTTTGAGCCAGTGATGTCAGTTCACTGTTGTTGCGAGTGGCGATAAATGATTTGAATTTCGGTTTTTCAAAAAGTGAAATCATCGACGAGCGGCTAATAAGCTTTACCCAGTCTTCTAGTATTTGATCGATATTGTTGAACTTGTGTTTGGCGAATGCATCTTGGCAAAAGGTTGATAATTTAACGACCTTGTGTTTCTTCCCAATGGCTAGCATGTCTGGGTGTTCAAAGCCTCCAGGAAACGTAGCTAAGAATTCATTCTCTGCATGTTTTAATCGTTCTAAGTGCACAGGCATTCTCCCGGTATGTATTGCTATAAAAAATGACTTGCCTGTTCACAGTGTAGTCCTTGGCAATACGCTACTGAGGCAGATATTTGACTATACTTTAAGTCGCGTAATTTGTAGTTTACTCGTTTAGTCCAATCAAGCGGGTAAGTTTTTTCGTTTTCTTGTAAATTACAGGCGAACAGTAAATTATGGTATTTCAGTGCATATATTGAAGCAAATATTATTCGACTTTTTGCTCATGTTTGGCCTTGTCGTCGTTGAAGTAAACGCCCGTGTAATACCCATGAGAAAGAGAGGCAGCCTTATATACAAGGTCAGAATGAGTTTTACCACTATGTTTTATGGTTGGGCGGAAGTTTAGAAGGCCGAATATCTTAAGAAAAACGACTTTTCAATCTATTGCTTGAAAAACCACGTCGGCTATATGGTGGTTGCACCCTTGAATTTAATACTGAATACTATTCGACTGAGCGAGCATTCGAAGCCTTAAACACAGGAAAACGCATTAATGTAATGATCCTGCCTTCGTCTATCCATTGCATGGTCACGTATTTTTCCCAATGGTGATGAACTGCAGCCTAACGAGGCTGGCTTGACGTATTACGATAGACTGTTTGAAGAGCTCGCCAGTCATGATATTAAAACAATGATCACTTTATCGCACTACGAAACGCCCTACGCCCTTACCAAAAAATACGGAAGTTGGAAAAGTCGCCAGACTATTGGATTTTTTGAGCGCTATGCACTGGTGGTGTTTAAACGTTATTGCAGCAAAGTATCTTATTGGTTGACCTTCAATGAAATTAACATGGCGCTGCACGGACTATTTACCGTCTTGGGCCTTGCTGAAGATGCAAATTAGCAAGACGCGCTTCAGGCGATCTTGCATCAATTGCTGGCGAGCGCGCAGGTGGTGGCGCAATGTCATGCAATTGCTCCCAATGCGCTGTTCGGCAAATAAGGTGTAGGGCGCGGTAAGCCACCCCCACATCTTAAAAAGTCGCAGTTGGGGTGGCCGATAGATGCACAGGGCCTTCACTATTTGCTCAATTTTTTACACGACAGATTTCAAAATCCATTATTTATTGTTGAAAATGGCCTATGTGTAAACGATGAGTTGGAGTGCTATGGTGCAATTAACGACGACTGTCGTACTTCCTATATTAATGACTACTTGGTGTAGGTGTGCGAAGCCATTAAAGATGGTGTAAATATCATGGGGTATCTGAGTTGGGCTCCCATCGATTTGGTAAGCGATTCTACCTCAGTGATGTCGAAGCGGTACGGTTTTATCTATGTAGATCTAGACGATAACGGTGTCGGAACTTTGGAGAGGCGTCGTACGAAAAGTTTTTACTGGTATCAATCGGCAATTAAAAGTAATGGCGATACGCTAAAAATGTGAATGTTTGTGGGTTTAGTTGCTCAAAGAATACGTTAAATTTAAAAAATGAATGAGGGAGAATCCCTCATTCATTTGAATAAAAAATTCCAAAACTATTTGCTATTTACGCCTAGTGGTCGCGAACCTATACGCAGCGTTACACTGTCGACAGTTTCTGTTGTAGAAGTCGCTAGCATAATACGATAATCTTGTTTGGCGATCTTCCATGTTTTATCTTTGTTTTTCCGCATGGCGAGTAAGTGCGGGTCTACAGTGAGACTAAGTGATTTGCTCTCGTCAGGTTGCAGTTCTACTTTTGCAAATGCAGCCAATCTTTTAGGTGCTTTCCATCGGTGTTTTGTCGGAGCTACATATGCTTGGGCCACTTCTTTCCGGGCAGCAGTGCCTGTGTTCTTTATTGTAAATTTCACGCTTAAAACCTTATCTTTTAGTTCTGCGCTAAGATCGCTGTAGGCAAATTGGGTGTAAGGCAGGCAGGCCGTGGCCGAAGGCAAGAGGTGGCTGTTCGTTGTTTAGCTCAAACCATTTATAACCCACGGTAGCGTCCTCGTGATAGCGCATGTCAAAACGCGCATCTTCTTGCGCATGTTTTTCCATGGCCGATGGCGGGGGGAGGGATTTGATTTGCTGACGCAGGGAAGGTGAGGGGTAAGCGGCCAGAGGGGTTCATATCGCCAAATAACACTCACGCAATGGCTTCACCGCAGCGACCAGGCTTCGAGTATTGCATCGACATTTCCGAGTCAGGGCATGGTTACATGGCCGCGAGTTTCCAGTATTACTATAGTTCTGAGGTTTGCCTTTGCCACCGAGGTAATGAGTGCGTCCTGGTTATTGGGAAGCGAAAGATCAGCAACATCGAAGGATTCGGCGGTCCACTGTGTGGCGAATAAAAACACTACATGGCTGGTTGCGGCCAAAGCCCTGGCCGATTCAATATCGTTTCCCGGGTTCAAAGTCACGTTGGCGCCTGGAGCCTTCGCTTTAATGGTATTTTATGGTGAGGAAGGATTATACATGACGGGGCCATACGACGGGATCAATGCCAGGAACCACGGTTCCGCCTTGCGGATACACCAGGGACGAGCCTCCGCCGGTTGTACACCAACATCGGCATGTCCGCCTATTACGGAAATAGATAGAATGTTGTTTGCCAGGGCAAGTCTGGTATTGGCATTTTTTAACAGCA
>JBLHGN010000170.1:0-7953 GCA_047616325.1 Lentisphaeria bacterium | reverse complement strand
AAAAGATGTTACTTACGCGCGAAAACTATTTGCGCAAGCCCCATTAAATAATTAAACAGAAAACACTATGACCGATTACAAATCGACCCTAAATTTACCGCTCACCAATTTTGCTATGAAGGCCAATCTTGCTCAGCGAGAGCCTCTTACGCTAAAGCGTTGGCAGAGCGAAGACCTATACGGCGAGATTCGTGCCGCTCGTGCCGGCTGTGAGAAATTTATATTGCACGACGGGCCTCCCTATGCCAATGGCAATATTCATTTGGGACACGCGATTAATCGCGTATTAAAAGATATTATTGTTAAGTCAAAAACAATCAGCGGTTTTGATGCGCCGTTTGTTCCAGGGTGGGATTGCCACGGCTTGCCCATTGAACACAATGTTGAAAAGAAAATTGGCAAAGCCGGCGTAAAAGTTGATCATAAAACCTTTCGTAAAAAATGTCGTGAATACGCGCAAAAACAAGTGGAAGGGCAAAAGAAAGATTTTATGCGTCTTGGCTCCATCGGCGATTGGGACAACCCCTATTTGACCATGGATTTTCAATTCGAAGCCGACATTATTCGTGCACTCGGTAAAGTGGTGGAAAATGGTCATTTGTATAAAGGCTTTAAACCGGTCTATTGGAGTGTTGTGGGCGGCTCTGCTTTAGCTGAGGCTGAAGTTGAATACAAAGATAAAACCTCTTTTTCTATCGATGTTCGCTTTACCGTTGAAGACCAAAGCGATTTGCTAAATAGAATAGGTTCAGTGACAGGCGAGGGTAGTATTTCGGTGGTTATATGGACCACAACGCCCTGGACCTTGCCCGCCAACCAAGCGGTAAGTGTGCACCCCGAATTAGACTATGTGGTAATTCAAGTGGGCGATGAGAGGCTTGTTATCGCCGAAGCGCTTATGGAAAGTTTTGGCGTGCGTGCACAGTTGACTGAAATGAAGGTTGTGGGTCGTTTTAAAGGCGCCGCCATAGAGAACCTACAGTTACAGCATCCGTTTTACTCAAGACGTGTGCCTGTAATTCTCGGAGAACACGTTACAACGGAAGCGGGCACAGGCTGCGTTCACACGGCACCAGATCATGGAATGGAAGACTTTGTCGTTGGTAAAAAATACGGTCTCGGCACTTTGAATTATGTTGATGCCAATGGTGTTTATGGCGATGAAGTGGAAATATTCGCCGGCGAACATGTGTATAAAGTTGAGCCCAAGGTTATTGCCCTGTTAGAAGAAAAGGGCGCCTTGGTTCACCAGGAGCAATTTGTTCATAGCTTTCCTCATTGTTGGCGTACAAAAACCCCGCTGATTTTTCGCGCAACACCGCAGTGGTTTATTAGCATGACCCAAAATGGCTTGCTCGATTCGGTAAAAGATGCCGTGGGTAAGGTGCGTTGGATTCCCGATTGGGGGCGTGCCCGCATAGACGGCATGTTAGACAGCAGCCCTGATTGGTGTATTTCCCGGCAGCGCACGTGGGGTGTTCCCATCGCGCTGCTTATTCACAAGCAAACTCAAGAGCTGCATCCCGACACGCCTCGACTTATCGAAGAGGTCGCCAAGCGCGTTGAAAAAGAGGGTATAGATGCGTGGTTTGATTTGTCGATAGAAGCGCTTATCGGGTCAGATGCCGAACACTATTCAAAAGTGACAGACACGCTCGATGTTTGGTTCGATTCGGGGGTAACCCACTACGCGGTGTTGAACCGTAGAAAACAACTGCACTATCCTGCGGATCTTTACCTTGAAGGCTCAGATCAGCACCGGGGCTGGTTTCAGTCTTCTCTAAAAACGGCCATGGCAATAAATAATTGTGCGCCCTACAAAGCGGTACTTACCCACGGATTTACCGTTGATGCCGACGGTCGCAAAATGTCCAAGTCTATTGGCAACACTATTGCGCCAGACCACATTATTAAAGACATGGGCGCCGATGTGCTGCGTCTGTGGGTGGCCGCCACCGACTATTCGGGCGAAATAACCGTAGCCGATGAAAATTTCAAACGCGTTGCCGACTCTTACAGGCGAATTCGTAACACCGTGCGGTTTTTCTTATCTAATTTGAATGGCTTTGATCCGCTCGAGCATCAGGTACGCTTTTCCGATTTGTTGGCTTTGGATAAATGGGCGATAAGCAAGACGGCGGCGCTTCAGACCGAATTGATTGAGGCTTACGACACCTATCAGTTTCATCGCATCTATCAAAAGCTGCACAATTTTTGTGTGGTCGATATGGGTGGTTTCTATCTCGATATTATTAAAGATCGCCAATACACAACACAGGAAAACAGCCGAGCGCGAAGATCTGCGCAAACGGCGCTATATCATATCGTTAACGCGGTGGTGCGTTGGCTGGCTCCCATTCTCTCCTTTACAGCAGATGAAATTTGGCAAGAAATTCCAGGTGAAAAACAGGGTTCTGTATTTACTGCGAATTGGTGGCCCTTAACCCAGTTTGATACGGCGTCCGACATGAACGGAGAATACTGGGATTTTGTCGCAAAAGTAAAAGTTGCGGTAAATAAAGCGATAGAAGCAAAACGAAAAACCGAGGGAATGGGAAGTTCTTTGGCGGCCGATGTAATTCTTTATTGTTCCGATGCTGTGGCACAAAAACTTAATTTGTTGGGTGACGAATTGCGTTTTGTACTAATTTGTTCTTCGGTTGATGTGCAAACTGGTAAAGCGGCTGAACATGCTGATACTACCGAAGTTGAAGGCTTACAGCTGTTTGTAAGTAAATCAAATCACGAAAAATGTGCACGCTGCTGGCATCATCGAGAAGATGTTGGTCAAAATAGTGAACACCCCGAGCTGTGTGTGCGCTGCGTGGTAAATGTGGATGGCGAAGGAGAACCCCGTGAGTTTGCTTAAATCGTTATTTCCTCGTATGCCGTGGCTGTGGTATGGCGTATCTGGAGTCGTTGTCGCTTTGGATCTCTTTACTAAGTATTTAGTAAGTTCGGCCTTGAGTCTTGAAGATAGAGTTGCGGTCTTACCTATTTTTGATATTACCTTACGCCATAACTCCGGCGCAGCCTTTAGTTTTTTGGCCGATGCCGGCGGATGGCAAACGTGGTTTTTTGGCATATTGTCGGCTGCGGTGAGTTTGGTGCTTATCGTGTGGCTGGCTCGCGTTCCTAAGCATAAATTATGGGAAATAGTCGGCTTAAGTTTGATTTTGGGTGGGGCTTTGGGCAATCTATACGACAGAGCAACCCTCGGCTATGTGGTGGATTTTATCTTGGTTTACTACCAGCAATATCAATTTCCAGCGTTTAATGTAGCGGACTCCGCCATTACTCTGGGAGCAGGTTGTTTATTGTTCGATGCATTTTTTGTGGCTAAAACCAGTAACGAGACTCAAAGCAACGCCTAACAATTCATAGCAAGGTATAAAATTTCTTTACCTTAGGTTTAAAATAGCCAAAAAATGATTTCAGAAAACTCACAAGTCACCCTCTTTTTTGAATTGCAGCTGGAAGATGGGCAAGTCATTGATTCAAACTTTGATCGTGCCCCGGCCACGTTTTTAGTAGGCGATGGTCAGCTATTGCCGGGTTTCGAAAATGTATTACTGGGGCTAGAAGAGGGCGACAAAGCACAGTTTAAGATCGCCCCCGAATACGGTTTTGGTCAGCCCAACCCGAATAATATTCAAGAGCTTCCGCGAAAGAGCTTTGGCGCGAACTACGAGCTTTCACCGGGCCTGGTGGTGTCGTTCGCCGATGCCGCCGGTGGCGAGCGGCCTGGTGTAGTAAAGTCGTTTGATGAAGATAATGTAGAAATAGATTTTAATCATCCGCTGTCTGGCAACACCATTACCTTCAAGGTTGATATTCTCAAAGTTGAACCTAAAAAGGCGTGACCTGTAGTTTTTACATAGACTGCAAGGTGGCGCTCTTCCGAGAAATATTCAGAGGCATAGCATGGAAATAAAATTAGCAAACCCGCGCGGCTTCTGTGCCGGCGTTGATCGAGCCATCGACATTGTAAACCGTGCGCTGGATGTTTTTGGCGCGCCAATCTATGTGCGCCACGAAGTGGTGCACAATAAGTTTGTAGTGGAGACGTTAAAAAAGCGCGGTGCCATTTTTGTAGACGAGTTAGACGCCGTGCCCGATGACGTAATTGTAATATTTAGTGCCCATGGGGTTTCACAAGCGGTACGCAATGAAGCCGATAGGCGCGGGCTAAAAGTGTTTGACGCTACCTGCCCTCTAGTGACCAAAGTACATATGGAAGTAGCAAAATATAGTGGCGAAGGGCGCGAGTGTATTTTAATCGGCCACCATGGCCACCCCGAAGTTGAGGGCACCATGGGTCAATATGACAAAAACTTAGGCGGCGATATTTATTTGGTGGAAAATGAAGAAGATGTCGCAGCCCTCAGTGTTCGCAATCCCCAATTTTTGGCCTATGTCACGCAAACCACGCTGTCGGTTGACGACACCGCGAAGGTGATTGATTGCCTGCGGAGTAAATACCCCGATATAGAAGGCCCACGTAAAGACGACATTTGCTACGCCACCCAGAATCGACAAGACGCTGTGAAACAGTTGGCATTGGAATGCGATTTGGTATTGGTGGTAGGCTCTCCCAATAGCTCTAATTCAAATCGTTTGCGCGAATTGGCCGAGCGTTGTGGTGCAACAGCGTACCTGGTTGATGGCCCTGAGGATTTGCAAAAATCCTGGTTTGATGGCGCCAATAATGTCGGCATAACGGCAGGCGCCTCTGCTCCTGAAGTTTTAGTGGCCGATGTGATCAGCGGTTTGCAAGCCATGGGGGCACACATACCCGTTGAATTGTCGGGAAGAGAGGAAAATATTAGTTTCTCTTTGCCCAAAGAATTGCGAATTTAACGCAGTTTGGCTATCAAAGCCGACAGATGTCCGTTGACGTATTATCCAAAATGGTTTTTATCTGATTCCTGTAGGCTTTTTAATTCATTTGATTTATTTTTCTATGCCACTAGGAATGACTTACGGTCTGGTTCATTGTTTTTCGCTCAGACATAACGTGGTGAATGTCGACATTCTAAAAAGATTTCGACTCAAATTGTTCAGCATCAGAATGTTGTTGGTGCAAGTATGTGAACTGGCGCGTGTTTATAAAAACTTTTTGTGTGTAACATGCGGCGGCATTTCGTCTGGCTAGCATACCAAGGGTGTTGTGATTTAAGTGATAGTTAAGGCGTATAAATATTTTGTGTTGTCGCCCTTGGGAACATTTAAGTTCTCGACCCAATATAAAATAAAGAAAGTAAATGGAAATAACCCTCCCTAATTTAGCCGGCTCATTTACACAGGGCGGTAGTGTGTTTTGCATATTTAGGTCGTTTTAATGCTATCCGCGCCAAAGTTTCACATAGGTGTTGATTGGCGCTCTAAATACCACCACTTATCAGATAAAACTTGGGAATTGACAAGCGTTATCTGATAAAATCACGCACAGCTTATATCGAAAAAGTAAGAATGTTGGCTTCGAAGCAATTATAGGTTATATGGATTTCAGGGATCAGTGTATGGGTGGGTACTCCAAAGTACTGAGTTTACGACTTAGTATATCTTTACTTACTACAAACATTTTTACGTTTGGTAGCCCGCGGCACTATTCAAATAGACGGTCGTTGGCTTGTAGGCGCAGCTTAATGGGCCTAAGTTATTCCGCCTCAAATGCACAAGCTACTCGTGGATTCACTCTCGTTGAATTAATGGTGACCATCGCTATTTTGGCCATAGCCTTGACTATTGGCGTGCCTAGTTTTAAAGCTACCATTGATAAGAACGGATTAGAAAAACGCAAAGATACCTTTATTACCGCGATAAACTTCGCTCGCAGTTCTGCGCTTCAATTTAATCGAAATGTTTTGTTGTGCAAGCGCAGTACAGCGGATCCAGATACCTGCGATGCAGCTGGAAACTGGGAAAATGGATGGATAGTTTATGTGGATAAAGTACGAAACGACACCTTAGACGCAAATGACGACGAACTTCTTCGTTATTACGAAGGTTTAGGTAATTTCTCGCTAAATGAAGATGATGACTTGAATCAGATTGCTTTTCAATCCGATGGCCGTATTAAGTCTAAAGTCGCAGGTTCTGCTGATTTTCCTCCTGCCGGCGCTACATTTAAGTTATGTAATAGTGACGGCGATAGCTCCCTCGATATCTTTCTAAACGTTTTGGGCAGGGCCCAGTATAAGTCAGGAACGACACCATGTTTATAAAAGCACATTTTATTAGAAAACCACGAAATGCAGTGGCTTCGTCGGGCCGTTTTCACATGGGTTCAACCATGATCGAAGTGCTGGTGTCCCTTTTAGTATTGGCGACAGGCTTGCTTGGGATGGCTTCCTTGCTGACTACTGGTATCACGCTTAATCAAGAAGCTTATTTTATGACGCGGGTATCTTTCCTGAGTAACGACATACTGGATCGAATGCGTGTAAACCCTAGTCAAATTTCGCTTATAGGATATGGGACTTCAGGAGACGGTGCAAAGTGCACAAGTGGTTGCGAGGCGGCCGCAATTCGCGACAATGATTTGTATGAGTGGAAAACAGCGTTGAAAGAGGATCTGCCGGGAGGAGAAGGTGAAATCACCGTTGTTGAAGGCACGCCCAACGAGGTAACCATTAAACTTAAATGGAGCACGTTGGCGGAAGAAGTCCAAACCTTTACCCTTGTTTCTTTTCTATAGCGGGTTTAACTGTGACGATAAAGCAAAGACAAAACGACCCGGTGAAAAAGCTTAAAGTTGGAAAAGGCAAGCAAGGCGGCGTTACGCTAGTTGAATTATTAATTGCAATGACGTTGGGGTTGTTTTTGATTGCAGGAGTGGTTGAGGTGCTTATTATTTCACGAGTAAGTTATAGCAACCAAGATGCCCTGTCTGAGTTACAGGAAAACTCTCGTTTTGCCATGGATTTTATTACGCGTGACCTCCGCGCTGCGGGTTACGCCGGGTGTTCTCAGGTAGGTACTTACGATATAAACACCACAGTGTCCAATTACAACTATTCACGCAAAGAAGCTATTCAGGGTTATGAAAATACGGGTGGGGCCGCGTGGGACCCAAGTGTTTTGCCTGCAACGGGGGGGTCAATAACAGGCCTGGCCGGAGACAGCGATGTAGTCAGTATTCGAAGTGCAGGGCAATGCGGGGCCGTACTAACCGCAGATACTAGCCCAGGTACTAGCTCTATGAGCCTAGATAATACCTGCGGTTTTGACTCAGGCGATGTGGTGATGATTGCTGATTGCGAAAATGTAGATATTTTTCAAGTGACGAGCGCCAGTACGACCACTGTAGGGCACCCGCCGCTTAACAACACTTACCGAATATCCACGGGCGGGGAGTTGCGTAGTTTTGTCTACAACTCTTATTACATCGCTAATGACAATGGCACACCTAGCTTATATTTGCGCGACAACCTCACGGGGACTGCCAATGCCTTGGTGCCAGGTGTAGAAAATTTGCAAGTAGAATTTGGAGTCGCTGCAGGTTCCGACGGCTTGCCCAATAGCTACAAAACTGCCAAGGAAGTCAGTGATAACAACGAGTGGGATTGGGTGGTGGCAGTGCGTCTTACGCTTTTAATGCGCACGGTTGAGAATGTTGGAGCACCTGAATATGAATTTCAAACAGTGGAACCGGCTTACCCTGAAGGGCCGCTAAGAAAAGAATTTACTTCGGTGATACAGCTACGTAATTTACGAATGTAGTTTTAACCAATACAGCTAGTCAATGTTCAGGCTTTTACCTTATGAAAAAGTTAAATGTGGCAAAAAAAAGCCCTTCGCGATTTAGCATTAATCGCCAGAGCGGCGCCGTGCTGGTAGTGTCTTTGGTTATTTTGGCTGTGGTCAGCCTTATTGCCATTAGCGGCATGGAAACAACCTCTACCGAAGTGCAAATGGCGAATAATTTTTACGAGAGGGAATTGGCACTGC
>JBLHGN010000169.1:0-7969 GCA_047616325.1 Lentisphaeria bacterium | reverse complement strand
TACCGCACAAGAAGTTAAGACTTCAGATCAATTTATACTGCAAGTGGCCTCATTTAAGTCTCTCAAAGATGCCGAGCGAGTGCGTGCCGAACTTATTTTACTTAATCTAGAGGCAAAGACTGAAACAGCCAAAGTACGCAATGGTGAAACTTGGCACAGAGTGCTAGTGGGCCCCTTTGAATCGCACTCAAAGCTGTCTAAAGCCCGTAATATGCTGCTCACCAACCGCTACGAAGCCCTAGTATTAAAGAAACAAATTACCAATCCGTAGCAGTTTTCACACTTCATAAAATGCCGCAATTTCAAGTAAAGTACTATCAGCACTGCCCAACGCTGGCGCCCCATAAAAAATCAATATATGACGATCAGCGCTTTGTGTGAGACTCAGTTTTTACTTAAAATACCTAAAGGCTAATTGTGGTGCTTTATGTGAACTTATAAAAACTTACGCTAAGACGTACCGGTATATTCGGAGCGAATTTAGGAAATAGCTTGCCAGCGCCAATTGCGCTTGAATTACACCCTGCCACCCCAACATTGATATGCAAGAATAGCTATAAGGAATTTTTGTGGAACAATATAGAGGCACTACCATACTGTCAGTTCGCCGCGGCAATACCGTAGTAATTGGCGGTGACGGCCAGGTATCCATGGGCAACACCATAATGAAGGGCAACGCGCGCAAGGTGCGACGCCTTTACAACGATCAAGTTATCGCGGGCTTTGCCGGCGGAACAGCTGATGCGTTTACGCTGTTTGAGCGATTTGAAGCCAAACTGGAAAAGCACGGTGGCCAGCTGGTTCGCGCCGCTGTGGAGCTTGCAAAAGATTGGCGTACCGATCGCGCGCTACGGCGTTTGGAGGCCCTGCTTGCCGTGGCTGACAAAGACGCCTCACTTATTATTACCGGCAATGGCGATGTTATCCAACCTGAAGACGACCTTATCGCGATAGGCTCAGGTGGTGTGTTCGCTCAATCAGCTGCGCGAGCACTGCTGGAGAATACCGAGCTAGACGCAAATACCATTGTCACCAAAGCACTTACCATTGCCGGGGATGTATGTGTTTACACCAACCACAACTTCACCATTGAAGAGCTGACCTTTTAACCACCGTTCTGGTGCCATTACCACGAACCTAAGGGAAACTAAGAATTGTTATGTCTAACATGACCCCACAAGAAATTGTTCACGAACTCGACAAACACATTGTTGGGCAAGGCTCCGCCAAAAAAGCCGTGGCCATCGCCCTCCGCAACCGTTGGCGTCGCATGCAATTGTCTGAGACGCTGCGCAACGAAATAACGCCACGCAATATTCTAATGATAGGCCCTACCGGCGTCGGTAAAACTGAAATTGCCCGCCGCTTGGCCAAACTGGCAAACGCCCCCTTTGTAAAAGTTGAAGCGACCAAATTCACTGAAGTGGGTTATGTGGGACGCGATGTAGAGTCCATCATTCGCGACTTGGTGGACAGATCCATCAAACTGTACCGCGAGCAGGAATTCATCAAAGTTAATCACCGCGCGGCTGAAGCCGCCGAAGAGCGCATACTAGACGCCCTTTTGCCACCGCCCCGCACTGGCGAAACGGCCCCTCACGAATCCACTACGCGGCAAGTTTTTCGCAAAAAGTTTCGCGAAGGTGAACTAGACGATAAGGAAATAGAAATCGATATAGCGGCCCCTCAAGTGGGCGTCGAAATTATGGCGCCGCCAGGCATGGAAGACATGACCAATCAACTGCAAAATATGTTTTCGTCAATGCCTACGGGCAAAACAAAAAAGTCCAAAATGACGGTAAAAAAAGCCTTTAAACGGCTGACAGACGAGGAAGCGGGAAAACTCATTAACGAAGAGGAATTAAAAGCCCGCGCCATTGAATCCGCCGAGCAAAACGGTATCGTATTTTTAGATGAAATAGACAAAGTCAGCAAACGTGAAGGTAGTGCCGGTGCCGACGTTTCTCGCGAGGGTGTACAACGTGACCTTTTACCCCTTATCGAAGGCTGCACTGTGAGCACCAAGCACGGCATGATCAAAACGGATCATATACTGTTTATTGCTTCTGGAGCGTTTCACCTCTCAAAGCCCTCTGACTTAATTCCAGAGCTGCAAGGCCGCCTACCAATACGCGTTGAATTGGAGGCGCTAACGCCCGATGATTTTGAGCGCATATTAACTGAGCCAGACGCATCGCTTACGGAACAACACCAAGCACTTTTGGCCGCTGAGGGGATCACTGTAAATTTCACCGACGACGGCATTCGTAAAATTGCAGAAACGGCCTTTAGAGTGAATGAAAACACCGAAAATATCGGCGCCCGACGCTTACATACTGTGCTGGAAAAATTATTGGAAGATGTATCTTACAACTCCGGCAGCGACACCAAAAATGTCACTATAGACGCAGACTTTGTCGATGGCCAATTGAGCGAGCTGGCCGAAAACGAAGACCTAAGTCGCTACATTTTATAGCGACTTAGGCACGCTTAAACTCAAACTCAAACTCAAACTAGTCGCTTAGCCATTCACCCATAAGAAAGTAACGCCCATGAGTCCAACGCCGAGCACCATAAAACTCCATCGTCGCTCTCAGGAGCTGGAGCTAGTGTTCGGTCGGCAGCGCTTTCTCTTACCGGCTGAGTTTCTGCGCGTATTGTCACCCTCTGCCGAGGTAAAAGGACACGGCCCAGGGCAAGAAGTATTGCAACTAAACAAGGCCAAGGTCGCTATTACCGGCGTTGAAGCACAAGGGAATTACGCCATCAAACTGATTTTTAGTGACCGACACGACTCCGGCATTTACACCTGGGACTACCTCTACGAGCTTGGCACACACCAACATCAATACTGGCAAGACTACCTCACACAGGTGACTCGGCATAAAGAAATGGATGACGTATCTGCGGTCAAGTGGGTAGATCCTCGCTAAAAATACTTTACGGCACGACTCCAGCGCACCAAATCAATTTCCCTGAATTCAGGCCACAGCATTTTCATGACGTGCGCTGCCGATAACGCTACAATGGTCGGATTACTCCGCGACAAAAACAAAGAGGCATCCATGTCCGACACTCCCCAAGACAAAACCACTCATTTTGGTTATGAAACCGTTGGTGTGGCTGAAAAGGCCCAACGAGTGGCCGGGGTGTTTCATTCGGTTGCTGCAAAATACGACATAATGAATGATCTTATGTCCGGAGGGATTCACCGTATCTGGAAACGATTTACCATCGAATTATCGGGTGTACGCGCGGGCAATACTGTACTCGACATCGCCGGTGGCACGGGTGACCTTACCGCGAAATTTTCACGCATTGTCGGCACCGAAGGACGAGTGGTTTTGGCTGATATAAACGATTCCATGCTTAAGGTCGGGCGTGTCAAATTGATTGATAAGGGCATCGCCGGAAACGTTTTTTACTCCCAAGCCGACGCGCAATACCTGCCATTTCCCGACAACACTTTTGACTGTATAACCATTGCCTTTGGCTTGCGCAATGTCACCGACAAAGACCTTGCCCTCAGGTCCATGCATCGCGTTCTAAAACCCGGTGGCCGTTTATTGGTGCTCGAATTTTCCAAACCCAAAAATCAATTATTAGAAAAAGTGTACGACACCTACTCCTTTAGATTCCTCCCGCTAATAGGCAAATTGGTAGCTAACGACGCCGACAGTTACCGTTATTTGGCCGAAAGCATTCGCATGCACCCCGACCAAGAAACCCTCAAATCGATGATGGGCGATGCGGGTTTCAGCGAATGTAAATTCTACAATTTAACGGGTGGTGTTGTGGCGCTCCACAAAGGCGTTAAGGCTTGAATACTGAAGCACACAGCGAAAGCGTAATGTCGTCGACTGCGCTAGCGGCGCTTGTCGAAAAGGCCATTAACTCGGTCTTGCGCTACGATCCAGGCACTCGGCATGAACTCACAGCCTTACAGAACCACACCATTGCAGTGTGCTGTGAAACCCCCTCCCTGCAGCTGTATTTTACTGTAATAGGCGAGCACATTATCGTCGCCGGCCACGGTGAATATACCCCCAGCGCTACCATACGCGGCGAATTGATCGGTTTTGCCTCTGCTCTCTTATCCCCAAGCCATTCCTTCACCCACTCAAGCATGGAGGTTTCTGGCAGTTCCACTGTTCTGGCCAAGTTTCAGAGCATATTTAGAAACTTAGATATTGACTGGGAAGAACCCGTAGAGGAGATGCTCAACACACTTGGGGGCGACACCATATTAAAGGGTTTGGCGCCAACCCACCTGATTGCGAATGCGCTAAAAGATTCGATGCGTTGGGGGCGTGAAATCGAAAATAATGCACGGCATTCCCTTGCCGAATTTCTGCAAGAAGAGTTACGCGCTGTACCCACACCGATTGAAGTTAAAAGTTTTTGCGAAAACGTCGACGAGATACATGCCGATATCAATCGTGCTGCTGCGAGAATGGAGCATTTATCTCAAAAAACACCTTCCCACAATGCACATGGTGCAGAGCCTATCGAGCAAGCGTATAACGATAGGCCACCAACATCAACTCACCCCAAAAATAGAAGCCCTAGTGTCTAGATTATTACGCTTATTAGCCATTTTTCGTGTTATTGGGAGATACCGACTAGATACTCTGCTGGACGGTACTCGCACACCGAAAAAGTTTCGCTTGTTGCTGCTGCCTTTTAAATTTTATCGTTTACCTAGTGAATCTAGGGGTAAGCGTCTGCGACACGCCTTTGAAGAATTGGGGCCAATTTTTGTAAAGTTTGGTCAGCTCTTGTCGACACGCCCAGACCTAGTTCCACCCGACATAATTGAAGAGCTCGACCACCTGCAAGACAACGTTGCGCCATTCGACAACGATAATTTTCGTAGAATTGTCGAGCTTGCGCTGGGTGACACCACCGACAAGCTGTTCAAATCTTTTGACAGCACTCCGTTGGCATCCGCGTCCATCGCTCAGGTTCACGCCGCTGTGCTGCCAAACGGCGACGAGGTTATTGTTAAAGCCGTAAGGCCAAACATAGAAAAAACCATAGAAAAAGATGTTGATCTGCTTCAGCTTATTGCAGCAATAATTGAACGCTACAGCGCTGAAGGGCGTCGATTAAAACCCGTGGAGGTAGTTGAAGATTATCGCATCACCATTTTTGACGAGCTCGATCTTGCTCGCGAAGCCGCAAATGCCTCACAGTTACGACGCAACTTCGAAGATTCAGACAAGCTTTATATCCCTAATATTTATTGGGAATTTACCCGTGGTAACGTAATGGTGATGGAGCGTATTTACGGCATAGACATTACCGACCAGAAACAATTAGCCGCACAAAATACCAATATGAAGTTATTGGCAGAACGCGGGGTAGAAATATTTTTTACCCAAGTATTTGAACACAACTTTTTTCACGCCGATATGCACCCAGGCAATGTGTTTGTCTCTTATAAAAACCCATCGCGCCCCAGCTACATAGCTGTCGACATGGCCATAGTCGGCTCGCTCACTCGCGAAGACCAATACTATCTTGCGCGTAATTTACTGGCGATGTTTCGGCGCGATTATCGCCAAGTGGCCGAATTGCACGTACTGAGTGGATGGGTACCGAAGGGCACCTCGGTAAGCGGTTTTGAATCTGCTATTCGTGCCGTATGTGAGCCGATTTTTGATAAACCGCTGAAGGACATTTCCTTCGGCGAAGCACTCATCACCATATTTAAAACAGCCCGACGCTACAACATGCCGGTGCAACCACAGCTTGTACTCTTGCAAAAAACATTGTTAAACATCGAGGGCCTGGGCAGACAGCTATATCCGGATCTTGACTTATGGGACACCGCGCACCCATTTTTAGAACGTTGGATAAAAAACAGGTTTCACCCGCGAACACTGTGGAAAGAATTAAAATACCAATCACCGGAATGGCTGGAGAAGTTTCCCCTCGTTCCACATTTAATTTTCGACTCGTTAAACGAAATTAAAACACTCGCCGAAATAGCTCCAGACCTCAAAGAGGCAAGTCGCGCTATAGCAAACACACAAAAAAGCCCGCGCTCAAAATTACGACGTTTGGTGGTGCTACTTTCTTTTTCGGCGGCGGCGTGGTTTGCCTGGCCGCTCATTAACACACTACCTAAGGAGTCGTTGCTTCTATTAGCTCTTGGCCTTACGGCGCTATTGATTTAGCTTTTTGCACTGTAGACCGACGATACCAAAGTAAAGCATCTCTATGAGTGCCATAAAAAGCGAGCAAATATAAAACTAAAAGAAAAATAATTCGCGGTCTCCACTAGGGGGCTGCTCTCAAAGGTTGCACCCTCCAGATTGTCGTAACGCAAACTAAAAGCGTAAATATACGGCCCATTTCGGCGCCCCAAACTTGCTTTAAAATATGTTCCACTAAAACCACGGCTTGCAGTATAGCGTTCACGACCCTCGGTTACGTATTGTTCAGCAACCGAATAATAATAATCATGGTAACGCTGTGAGCCATAAAGCAGTCCAACGTTTGCCTTACCGGTCCAACCTGGAATTACGTTTGGCTTTACATAGGTAAATCTTGGATTAAAGTTATAGCCAATATAGTGAACACCGGTATCACCCAGTGTCACTACCCCACGTAAAGGAAAGCGCAACTGCCAGCCACGGCCAAAATTATCGCCGGTTACGTTAATATTTAGCGATGGGCCGAGCTCAAAAGCCGACTCTAGATCGGGCATACCGAAACGCAGCTCATTATCATTGCTCGATCCATTAAGTGCGGTTTCACCACTAAGGTTAAATTCGAGGTTATTCGACGAGAGAATTTCCGCGCGAACACCTGAACGGTCGGCCTTTAAAAACTTACCACGATAAAGAAAAAACGGGATGGGGTAAGCTTGCGTCTGAATCGACTCCGACCCTCTATAATCATTTAGCACCTGCCCAGCGAGAGCAAGCCCCAACTCAAGCTTTGGTTGTTGCCGCGCAAAAACCTGCGGTGAAAAAATTAGCGCTACAAAACATAAAAAGACCGCACGTATTTTTAGCATGAGATATATTTCAATTGTCTGTTAGTAAAAATAAAACAAATATTGCCTATGGGAAGGCTGTCTAGTTGTTTTACGGTGTCTGTAAGGGCCTTACACGCCGACCCCCGCCAAATGTGACAAAGATCGCTGCAGCCCCCTCCCTTCAAGGCTCCTAGACCCAGTGTCCGATTCACCAGGGTTGTGTTTGGAGGGGATTGTATGTATTCCATTCAGCTATGCCGCATATATTGCCAGATATCCACACGCCAGATCAACATCGCTCACGATTACTTAGTGACCCCACGGCCTACCAGCCAAATACTTGCCTAAATTGCGGCTCACTCAAATTGTGAGAGCACCACAAAGTGTGGGGCAGCCCAATTGATACTTTTACAACCACTTAAGATGCGAGAGTCTCAAGTTTTACCTGACTTGAGAGACCTCCGTCGTGACTGTTTATTCCATCAAAATTGCCCTCCGAGGCATCAGCCCCATGATATGGCGTCGACTACGGCTATTGGGATCCACCTCAATCGCTGACCGCTTTACTTACTGCTACAATTTTTATGATCATTGGCTCTTTGGTATTCGCATCGAGCATATCCAATTAAATAATGAATCGACCACACCTTTTTATACCGGTGGTCAGGGTCGTTTAGTCAATAATACACCCTGTTATCGTAGTGATGAAGCCCTGGCTCTCATTGGTGTACTGGATACCATTTGTAATGGTGATGAAGCAACGACAACGGTTGGGGATGTTCGTGAACTGATCGAAGTCTATGAAGTCAAACGCTTTGATCGCTCGGCAATAAATATTTTTTTTAAGCAAACGTTGGGCGAGCTGGCTTAATTTTTACTTTGTAGTGGTTCGCAATGAAAATTTCCATTCAGGTCAAAATTGAAAACGAACAAGACCAGCCGATTATTGAAGACATTGCTCAATTGGTGAAAGGTGTAACA
>JBLHGN010000168.1:0-7972 GCA_047616325.1 Lentisphaeria bacterium | reverse complement strand
TTTCTTCTCGAAGGATAAAACTGATGCAATTGCGTTTTTGTTTTTAGCCATGATAATTTTCCTTTATTAAAGATTGATAATTAAAAGTAAGACGATGAATCGGTTTCTACATGAGAGGCTTGACAAAGGTATAAGCTGTTTTCCAAATCGGCTTGATAGCGCCATAACATGGTGTTTATATCCTCTATTCGATGAGCCATTTTAAATTCACCGAGAGTAACTACCGCTTCTGCAAAACGGTGTGGCGTATCTATATCGCGTTGGTTTAGCGCTTGCCCCAAGGGACTAATCCCCTGAAAACCTACCGCAATGGGCACCAACCAGCCTTTTTCTTTACGGCCAGATTGCCAAAGTACTTTTTCACCTTCCTGCGTACAGGTATGGTGTACTGCCAAGTGGTCAACGAGAGCATCTAAGGCATCTTGACCTTCTTGCATAGCCTGCCACATCATGTCGCGCCGCTCCAAAATCACATAACCCGGCATTAATTTACGCAGTATTTTTTTTGTATCGTCTGGGCCTTCTGTATTAGTAAAATATGGTTGATCGAAGGCTAAAATATCCCCTCCCGCTATTTTTAGTTGACCATGCATTAGCTGGCCAATAACGGGCAAGCTTAGATCTTTATCATCGGCATCTAAACCGCTGTATTCAATCACCAAGGATGCCGTTAAATGTGCTCTTGCTTCTTCAATAAATGATGGGCGATTACCATCCTTGTCGAGTGGATTTCCCGTTCCAATAATAGAAGCTACAAAATCTCCCGCCCCACGATGTGTTTGCAAATCAAACTGGTGAGATATCACCCCTACAGATTCAAACTCGATTGCGGAGAACCCCGCCTGCCGCACTTTACGTTGTAATGCATGTACAGCCCCAAGCCATGCGGTCATTGCGGGAAAACCAATAGTAAAAGGGCTAGACAGCGCATTGGCATTTTGCACCTTTATACGCGGCAAAACCAAAAGCCTCTTAAAATTACTCATCGTAGGAACTCCTTGTTTTTTGCTACACATTGCTCAATCAGACTTTTAATTACGGCGAATTCTTCATTGCCCAACAAAATCCGTTTTTCGCCAAGCACTTTACTGTAGCCATTATTTAACCAACGCGTACAACTGTGAATTATGTCATCCAGCCAAATATCACTTTTTTCGCGCTCGTCAGCCTTATTGGCACAAAGCCAAATGACCTGTGGCGCTGGTAGCCTAGATGGTTCACGATACTGTTCGATAGAGGCTTCACGCAATACGTAAACGACATCCATCATTTTTAACACAAGTTCTTTAATTCTGTTATCACGTGCCGTCAAAAGATTTTGGCGAGAGATATTACCGCCTAAGTCAATTTTCATGACGTCATGTAATTCTCTAAATAGCTCTTTAAAACCCCAAAGATTTAAAGACTCATCGAAGAAATCACTAAGGGGAAAGTGTACGTTACGCATACTTAGCGCTGGAGGAACAGATGAAAGCAAATGTGCCTTGCCCCCATTTTGATTATTTAGAACACTGATGTTTTGCGGTTTAGTGCCGCCGTAACCAATTGTGGTAATGTCGTAAATTTCGCTATAACCGCAATCACTATATTGATTTGTTTTTTTAAGGTTGCGCTTTGCTTTTATTTCATCGCCAAAGCGCATATTATCCAACCGCTGACGCAGTTCGAAAACTAAACCAGAATTTGTCAATACCGAAAGTTGGTGATATTCATCCTCAACGGGGAAATAAACCTGCTTAATCTTTGAGCTAGTCACCACATATCCAGAGGAAGGCTCTACCATGGCCATAAAGCCTGCCTTAAGCTCCGTATAAGTTGCTGTTGGAATACTTAGCAATTGCTTTGCCTGCTCCGTATCGGCGGAAATATGCTGCAACAACGTCAAGCCATCTTGCAGCTTTACATTCAAAAATTTATACACATCTAGCGCTGCAGCATTACCCAATGCATCGGGTTCCACTGCAACATTTCCTGTGCGTAAATAGCCGTCATTTTGTTTGGGGCAATCTGCAATAGTGGATGTCACGGTACCATTCTTGTTTTTTCGCGCACTCGAATGGCTAAATGTACAAGGGTGTGTGGCGATTGAAATTTGCCCTGCACGACTAGCCGCATTTGGCAACCACTCAGCTAACGCAAAGGAACTTTCGCAGGATTTTTCTGTAGCGGCTATATCCTCCAAAGAGGCGCCAGCCTTTAAGCTCTTTTTTAACCAAGCTTCTTTACGCTGGTCAAAAAACTCTTTGATCATCGGTTCATCCATATTTTTCTCCCCCATTAAATTTTGTACATGCCCAACTGAGGACTGTACTCAAAAGTATGACTTTCTTTATAGATAGTTAAACTCAGCTCACCGTAGCGCAAGCTCATTATTCGCTGGGAAAAACCACTACTCGCAGCCCACTTCTCCAACAACGCTAGATAATCCCGTTCTAGCCACAAGCGTGATTTTTTCTCTGCACTGAGATCATTCGCTTTAATATTTCGCTGCTCTTCTCGGTTAACAGGTTTTCCATCTTCATCTTTTTCTGCCCAATAGCAGTGCTGCTTTTTGTCATCCCATACATAAAATAGCTGCACCGCAGGCATCGATCGTCGAAAAGATTGAAACGCTTGAGGCAAGCCTGTTAACCACCATGCGTGCTGTAAGTAGCCCTGAAAATTACTTACCAGAATGTTGTCGTAATTAGTAAGTAAGGTTTCTGTCAATTTATGCTCAATCCCAGAAAACCAATTGTTCAATTTTTTAATATCCAATTGAGTAGAAAACTGTATACGTGGTGAAGCGTCCAGGCGTACAGCTAGGTCTTCCGCACACACAATTTTATTAAGATCATGAACAGGTAACGGCTTTTTCATGTCGCCTTCATAGCCAGGCCTGGTAAAATAACGACCGCCACTTTTATCTTCCGACTCAAACGCCTTCAAGTTATATTGCAACAAACCTACATTTACCTGGTCGACCTCACCTGCACGATGGCGACGCACCCGCCCTGCCAATTGAATAACAGATCGATAAGATGACGGCTCTACCACAGCCCAATCAAAATCGTGGTCACGCCCGACTTCTTCTACGGGGGTTGCCACCAAGATAAAAATAATATTTTTGGCGCTGGATTTATCTAAGTGCGAGCGAATTATGGGGTGTGCGAACGCTTTTGGTTGTTGCCCATTTAATTCTTTTCGTTTTAAAACTTCGTCTAAGTGCTGCTCTTGTTCGTGGCGCATGAGCAATACCTGTTGACTGTGGTAAGCCATAACGCGTATGTCCGTATTTTCTGGCAAATTAATATGTAACAGATATTGTGTAAGCTCTACACAGGGACGAATGTTTGCAACGCGTACCACCCCAAAAGAAACCTGCTTTTCGCTGATTGCATCAACTGTATTGTGCAATTGATGCTTGGTAATAATGGCTCGCCAAATATAACCAAAATATTTCGCTTGCTTAGTAGTTGTATCGTTTTTCTGACTAGACGAACTAAATGCACATTCGATGATACTGGCTTTGCGTCTGGCCGGTTGCCTGGCCAATTTACTCACGCGCTTATGAATAAATTCCGCATGGTTTATTTTGTAATCATTAAGACCTTTTTCATCACTGCTGATCTTAACAACTCTACTATTAAATTCATCAACCCAAATACTGCACACATCAGGCGATGCCTTTTGGCTGAAGCTAAATAGCTGCCAACCTAGACGATAAGCGTTAAAAAAACCTTCAGCTAATGCGGGGGGAATTGTTGCCGAGGAAATCATCACTTTGCGTCCGAGCATACCGGCCATATGTACCAAGCGACCAATTGCGGCTAAGTCTTCCCCCGTAAAGTCATCAACCTCATCTATCACTAAATCAGACGATAACAAGCGTAAACTGGGCAAAATGTAACGGCCACCACGTTTAGTTTCGGTAGCACCCATCATATGGTCAATGGTGCAGGCTAATACCGGCGCGTATAAAAACTTACGAGCGCGCTCGTCTGTCAATATGGTGCTTAAGCTGTCCTCCGGTAATAAGCCGGTAAAATCAATATCGTTATCCAGCAACAATTCCAAAGATTCCGAACCCGCTTCTTCATTACTGGTCTTGTTTTCACTAGCCTGAACTTTATTCTTAGAGGCGTGATGTAATTCGATTACGGCTTTGGAGCCAATAAGTACTGCCAGCTCGTCCCCCCCCAAACCTACCCGCTCGCGGTATTCGTCCCCCGTTTGTAATGTGAGTGTGCGCAACCCCAAAGCCAAAACATAACGTAGACTATTACCTTCAGCCGACAAAGCCTGCATAATTTTGGCATTGGCAAACGTTTTGCCACAGCCTGTGCTGGCCATGTTAACAACAAAAGCACCGTCAATGGGCAGCAACTTTTTGTAATCGGTAATGCGGTTTACCGCTTTCTGCTGCCAGGAGTAATCGCCTGTACTTGGTTTGCGCAGTGCGGTGTTATCAAATACCGCTGTTGTATCTTCGTTTTCTAGGCGTTGGATCGTAGGCAATAAGTTCGCAATATCTAGGGCATGCTTTTTTACGCCCACCAAGTGCTCGTCGAGTTTTTGTTTTAAAGCATTGGTAGTTCTATCAGTATTGGCAAATATATTTACAGTAGAATTCCACTTAATATTATGTGGCTGAGAAGAATAGTGGTGATCGCCCAGCATTAAACATAGACGAGCATGATGTAATATTAGTCTGATTGCATTGTTGCACATCACCATCTCAATCTGGGGTTTTAACGCCTCTAATTTGGATGCCCAACGTTTTACGTCCTTTAACCAAGATTGTGATTCGGTCATTAAACCGTTGGAGAACACGAAACAATCAGCTACTCGCCGGGAGAATTCCGCCTCATCTTTACGATTTTCGTAACCCCATGCCTGCGTTAACTGATGCAAACACTTTTCTATCGATGAGGCATTTATCTCCTTATATCTGTTCAGGGCATCACGGCTACCTTTTGGAAGTGGCAAGCGATGATGCGACACAATCAACCACATCAATAACTGTGCCGTCGAATCGTGATTTACAAATAATTTTTCTGGCTTCGTCAAAATTGTGTTTTTAAGTTCACTTTCAATGATATTTCCCGATGCCAACTCGTCTAGCCAATCCGCATTTTTGAGCTTGCAATTACGGATAAACGCATCTAGTAGTATGCACGAAATCCACTCGTGCCGAATGGGGTCGCCTTTTCCACCGGTATAGTTTGGTTGTAGTTTTTCTTGAAATAACTTAGTCGCTTTTCCCCAATCATGTAGCAATGCAGCTAATGCTGCTAAAGTGCGAATTAATGGCAAATACTCCCAGGAACTCTCAGTTAACTGAATTTTCTTTGCAGTGCTATTTACAGGAACAACACCCTCTTCATTAAACTTACTCCTATTCCCCACCACCCATAAAAACTGACTGCGCGCACGTGACCTTATCCAATGGCAACTCACCGCCGTGCTTTTGCTCGCGGTTTGGCGCAGCATTTTTTTTACGGTTATTAGCCCGTCTTCGGTTATTACCGTTTGCCAGGTGTTATCGCCAATGCGGTTGGCGAAGGCATCAAGCACCCGACGTGTTTTTTTGAGGGAATTTTTTTCGCATTGGCTTACAAAGGTGACCATCATGTGAGGGTCACTCCATAATTCGCCTGCGGGTTTGACTCTTCTATATTACCTTGAAGCGCAACTAGCTTGACTTGCTCAAACAGAAAATCCAGCGCTTTGTGTTTGGCGAACATTTGCAAACATTGCTGGCGGAATTCTTGCTCGGTGGCGTTTTCTTTGGCGCAAATAAAAGCTGTGGGTAGCACTATGGCGTCTTTGATTAAATCTGCTATATCAAACACCAAGGCGCCACGTCGGGTTTTGCCGTGCATTACTGCAAAACCGTGGGGAATGCCTAATACCCACAATGTAGATGCGGCCAAGCCATAAGCCAAATAATTACCATGATTTAAAAAACAGTTGGCTTTATCGGTATTCTCGCGTTTCCGAGAAAAGCCGTTGTTTTTGGTGACGTTGGCGGCAATTTTATAAAGGATTTTGGTGAGGCGGGCTTCTTGCAGTAAGAGATCAGCCGATTTTTGTGCGTCTACCACATCGGTCGTGAATTTCTCCAGCGCTTGTTGCAGGTCTTTTTGTTCTGAGTTAAAGCCTTCTGCTATTAATTCGCGATCTTTTGACCACACATCTTTTAAAAATTGAATGCGGGCTTGCTGAAAATCTTTTGCCGCTTCCAGACGCTTTTCTGGTTCAAACCAAAAACTTAACCAGCCTTGTAAATATTGTGTGGGCCGATATTCGCTTTGAGGCGTCATCCATTCTATTTCACACCCCATATACAGTGGCGTACCACCCCCGCTGCAAAAGCCAATAAGAACACCTGCTTGCGCCAGCATACGTACGGCGGCTTGGGTGATAGACGTTCCAGTACCCAACAGAATGACAGTGGTATTGGCAATGGGAATATTCCAATATTGGTTGTCTGTTTTAGCTTCTTTTAAATACAGCACACGGCCATCTTTTTGCATTACACGGCAATGTTCCAAGTAAAAGAGATTGGCGCGCTTGGAATGCAATATGGCTTTTAAATCACTGGGTGATAGGTCCTTCATTACTAACCCGCCTATAGTTCAATTACGTTTGCTGTTAACCCACTGCGTTGGAGTTTCAACTGCTTATTTAACTGCTTATTTACTACCCGAAACATTCGTCGACCCAAACAATCGCGATATTTATCCCCAATCATTCGGCCAACTCATCATTCAAACCCGATTAAGTGCGTGCTAGGCTATGCCTTCAATCACGACATGTCTATAGTGGCTATATGTACACGTCGCCTAACCACCCACATTACTATTATCTATAAAGGTACATACAATGAATTGGCCCTTACGCTGGGATCTTTTAGCTCGCTACCGATTAATTGAGATTGTCGCCAAATGGGAGGGGCGCCTAACCACAAATATACTGTGTAATAGCTTTGGTATTGGTCGCCAGCAATCCAGCAAAGATATTAATAACTATTTGCGCGATATCGCGCCTGGAAATTTGGTGTATGACAAGCATTTAAAGGGCTACACGCCTAGCCCTACGTTTTCGCCTAAACTCTCCAGCGGCACCGCCGATGAGTATTTACACATTTTAAGCCGTAGTAAAGACATTACCCATACTTTCCATTCGCTGGATTTAGGCTTTACGCACACAGAAATACTTCACGCGCCAATTCGCCATATTCACCCGCCAATTCTCCAAGCAATAGTGCAAGCGGCGCGCACGTCAAAACGTGTAGAGTTAAGATACATGTCGATGAAATCTGGCGTAGAAGAAGAGCGCATTATCGTGCCTCATACACTCGTATGTTCACCCATGCGCTGGCACGTTCGCGCTTATTGTGAGAAGCACCGGGAGTATCGTGATTTTGTATTAAGTCGGTTTCGTGGCATCCCAGACTTTGTAGGCCCGAGCACATTTACCGCCACTGAAGATGCGTTATGGAACACTGAGGTTATATTAAAGATACAGCCAGACACTAGACTAAGCAGCGTACAACAAGAAATAATTGCCCAAGACTACAACATGGAGAATGGCTTTTTAGCGATTAAAACTCGCGCCCCTCTTGTGGATTATATGCTACGCACAATAAACATCGACCCACGAAAACTCGAAATATTACCCGAGGCACAACAAATTGTTCTGGCTAATTTTCGAGATATTGAAAAGTATATATTTTGAAGCAATACACTCTACTTAAAACCTGGCAGACGACCCAACACCCTATTATTAGTAATTGAAAATATTGACGTAACTATTCAGCGAATTAGCTTAGTTCGTTCAACTTTTCCTGAATAAAATCATGCCATTCGCCAGCAAATAGACGTTCCAAAGCCTTGCCTACGCCCACGTTATGCTTCCCGCATGTCGACAAATAACTACGAATACGACAGTAGATATCTGCCCCCATCTTAGATCTGAAACATCCCGA
>JBLHGN010000167.1:0-7975 GCA_047616325.1 Lentisphaeria bacterium | reverse complement strand
CCCAGTGGGAACAGGTATTAAGCAGCGGCGCCGCCTGCCAGAATATTCTGGTAGCCAGCCAGGCCTTGGGCTTCGGCGCCCAGTGGCTTACCGAATGGTATAGCTACGACCCACACGTTGAAGCGATACTGAATATGAGAGACAAAGAAAAAATAGCCGGCTTTGTATATATTGGCAGTTATACGGGCGCGCCCAGTGAGCGGCCTCGCCCCTCGCTAGAGGAACGCATTACATTTTGGCCCCAAGGCTAGCTCAATATGTCTAATGACTTATCGAATACCTTGCCCAGCAGCTTGCCTAACACGAGGGTCCTGCCCAAGGCCTTAAATACGGCCGCCCCGTGCCCCTGTGGCAGCTCGCTTGCGCTAAGTGCCTGCTGTCTACCCCTTATCGAAGGTGCGCAGCACGCTGCCACGCCAGAGCAGTTAATGCGCTCGCGCTTTACAGCCTTTTATCTTAAAAAACCCGACTACTTGCTGAGCACCCACCGCTCAGGTCTACCGGCAAGTCTGCACGCCGGCTCGCCTTCGAGCTCAAACACAAACAGTACCGATGAGCGAGAGCAACTGCTCTCCAGCATGGCGCAAACAAGCTGGTTAAGTGTGCAGGTATTACATTGGGCGATTGATGGCACCGACAAGACAAAAGGCGAGGTGGAATTTGTAGCCTTCTTTTTTGATACCAAAAGGCAGCAACAAAACGCACTGCCGCAGCAGCTACATGAGCGCTCTCGCTTTGTTCAGGAGAATAAGCGCTGGTATTACGTAGACGGTGAATTTTTAGGCACCATAAAATTGGGGCGCAACGATGTGTGCTGGTGTGGCAGTGCTAAAAAAATGAAGAAGTGTCATGGGTGATGGCTCACGGCCTCACCACATTAAATCGTCCGGTATCTGAAATTCCGCATAGGGGTCGTCTTCTTCCAGCGTGGCCGCCGTTTTTTGCACTTGGTTTACAATAAAGCTTTCATCGCGCTGGGCAATTTTCTCGGCCACTTTGGCCGGCACCACTTCATAGTTGCCGTCTAATTTTACGATGGCAAGCTGTCCAAGCGTTAACTGCTGCTGAATTTTGTCTGCCACATAAATACTTTTTATTTTTACGCCGTCGGTAAACTTATAGGCAATATCACCCTTGCCTTTCGATTGACGATTAAGCGTAATCAATTGCTTTATTTGCGCGGCAATGGCTTTTTTCTGTGCGGCAGCGTCTCGCTCGGCGTTAAGCTTTTTATCTTTTTCGGCTTTTTCTAGTATGGCTTTTTGAGCGTTGGCTTTGGCTTGGTCGACAACAGGGTCTTTAGAGCGACGATTCGCATTGTCGCTCTTGCGTTTTTCTTTTTTTACCTGCTTGGCTTTTTTGTTGTCTACCAATCCGGCTTGTAATAACTGATCTTGTAAGCTGCTCACCAACGTGTCCTTAAAGTTCATTCAATGTTAGAGGGACATATAAGCCGTACAACGGGTTAAAGAGAAGTCAAACGAGCAGGCCTCGCCCGCTCGTTTACTATAGTTCGCGAGTGAACTTATTTCGGCAGATAAGATACGCCCATCAAAAACTCATCCACAGCTCTAGCGGCACCACGCCCTTCATTAATGGCCCAAACAATTAAGCTCTGACCTCTGCGTGCGTCGCCGCAGGCAAATACACCATCAACGTTTGTATCAAACTCTCCGTAGTTCGCTTTTGCATTTGAACGGTTGTCTTTTTCAACACCCAAATCGTCGAGCACTTTGCCCTCTGGGCCCATAAAGCCCATCGCCAACAATACCAATTCTGCCGGGTATACTGTTTCACTGCCAGAAACCTCCTGGGGAATCATTTGCCCTTCGGCATTTTTCTTCCATTCAATGTTAACCGTATGCACCGCAGCTACATGGCCACTGCTGTCTTGTTCAATCTTTTTGGTCATCACCAAGTATTCGCGTGGGTCTTTACCCTGTATGGCGATAGACTCTTGTTGGCCGTAATCCACAAGTAAACGCTTGGGCCACTCCGGCCAGGGGTTGTTGTTTTGTCGTTCGTCTGCAGGCTGCGGCATAATTTCCAATTGCACTACGCTTTTACAGCCGTGGCGCAAGGAAGTGCCAACACAGTCTGTGCCAGTATCACCGCCGCCGATAACCACCACATTTTTGCCTTGTGCATTAATGTATTGGCCATCTTCATGTTCGGAATCCAAGAGGCTTTTGGTGTTCTTAGACAAGAATTCCATGGCGAAATGAACACCGCTAGAGTTGCGCCCGTCCACAGGCAAATCTCGCGGCACAGTGGCGCCAGTAGCAATCACCACAGAGTCAAAATCGTTGTGTAAACGACTCATGGATATATCTTTACCCACTTCGGTGCTGGTGACAAACGTAACACCTTCTTCGAAGAGTAACTCTACACGGCGCTCTACAACTTCTTTTTGCAGTTTCATATTGGGAATGCCGTACATCAGCAAACCGCCTATGCGATCGGCGCGCTCGTATACTGTCACTTGGTGACCGGCCGAATTTAATTGTGCGGCACACGCCAAACCAGCAGGGCCAGAGCCAATGACGGCAACGGTTTTACCCGTGCGTTTAAGGGGCGGATTAGCGGTAACCCAGCCCTCTTGAAAACCGCGCTCGATAATCGAAACTTCGTGGAGTTTAATAGCGACAGGGTCGGCGCTTATACCAAGCACGCAAGAACCTTCACAGGGTGCTGGGCACACTCGCCCGGTAAACTCGGGAAAGTTATTGGTTTGATGCAAACGCTGCAGCGCCTCTTTCCAGCGCCCGCGGTAAATTAAGTCGTTCCAGTCTGGGATTAAATTATTGACCGGACAACCGGCTACAGCTGGTGCATATTGCGACTTGCCCGACATGCAAAAAGGCACACCACAATCCATGCAACGCGAAGCTTGTTTTTTTATCTCTTCTTCTGGCATGTGCTCGTGCACCTCCTGCCAGTCGATCAAACGCTCTTTTGCATCGCGGTCTTCAGGTAGCTGACGTGTAATTTCTATAAAACCCGTTGGATTTCCCATCGTTTCTCCCCCTTATACCGTTGCTTTGGTTGATTGTTTAGGTGCTTTTAAATTTGCAATGTGCATATCAAAAGCCGCTGAAGAAATATCATCTTCGTTTGTATATTTACCCGAGTCTCTCGCCGCCTGCATGTATTGTTGAATGCGCTTGTAGTCTACTGGCATCACTTTAATAAATTGCGACAATGCTTCCGACCAATTCCACAGTAGCTTTTCAGCCACTTGCGAACCTGTTTTAGTGAGGTGGTTTTCAATAAGTGTTTTTAGCATGGCAGAATCTTCTTCTGTGAGGGTTTCGAGCTCAACCATCTCCATATTGCACTTACCGGCAAAATCTTTATTTACATCCAGTACATAAGCGACGCCGCCCGACATACCTGCGGCAAAGTTACGTCCGGTAGTGCCGAGTATTACTGCACAACCGCTCGTCATATATTCACAACCGTGGTCGCCAACGCCTTCAACTATCGCTGTCACACCGGAGTTACGCACACAAAAACGCTCGCCGGCGCGACCATTAATATAAGCCGAACCATTGGTGGCTCCAAAAAAGGCTACGTTGCCAATCAGAATATTGTCGCTGGCAACAAAGGGGGCTAATTTATCGGGGTACACTGCCACTTGGCCGCCAGAAAGTCCCTTACCAAAATAATCGTTGGCATCGCCTTCTAGCTCAAAACTAACGCCCTTGGCGGTGAACGCCGCAAAACTTTGCCCAGCCGAACCTTTGAACTTAACCTTGATGGTGTCGTGTGGTAAACCCTCGGCGTGATAGCGCTTAGATATTTCGTTAGACAACATAGCGCCCACAGAACGATCGGTGTTGTGAATGTCGTAGGATAAGGATAGCGCTTTAGCATCTTCCAATGCCGCAGCCGCGTCGACTATCATTTTTCTATCAATAATATCGTCGATAAGATGTTTTTGGTCGATGGATTTATACAGCGTGTCGGAATCAAACATCAGCTCTGGTTTGTAGAGAACAGGCTTTAAATCTACTGATTTAAATTTCCAGTGGTCTACGTCTGTGCGCGGTGTTAAACACTGCGACTGACCAACCATGTCATTGATGCTTTTAAAACCAAGCTCAGCCATTATTTCGCGTAGGCCTTCGGCCATCATGGTAAAGAAGGTAACAATATTTTCTACTTTACCTTTGTAACGCTCTCGCAATTGTTTGTCTTGCGTAGCAATACCCGCTGGGCAAGTATTTAAATGACACTTGCGCATCATAATGCAGCCCTCAACAACCAAGGCTGCGGTGGCCACGCCCCATTCTTCTGCACCTAATAAGGTGGCAATGGCAATGTCTCGCGGGGTTTTCATCTGACCGTCGGCCTGCACGGTTATGCGGCTACGCAAACCATTTTGCACCAAGGTTTGATGGGTTTCAGACAACCCCAATTCCCATGGCAGGCCCGCATGTTTAATTGAGCTGATGGGCGATGCACCCGTGCCGCCGTCGTGACCAGCAATAAGCACAACATCGGCGTAGGCTTTACACACGCCCGAGGCGATGGTGCCCACACCCGCTTCAGAAACGAGCTTAACGTTGATACGGGCATCGCGATTGGCGTTTTTTAAATCAAAAATAAGCTGAGCCAAATCCTCAATGGAATAAATATCGTGATGCGGTGGAGGAGAAATCAAACCAACACCGGGCGTAGAACCGCGCGTTCGACCTATCCACCCGTCCACTTTATGACCGGGAAGCTGACCACCTTCGCCAGGCTTAGCGCCCTGGGCCATTTTAATTTGAATTTCTTCGGCGTTGGCTAGGTAATGACTGGTCACACCAAAGCGTCCCGAGGCCACCTGCTTAATTTTGGAAACCATGCGGTCGCCGTTTTCCATGGGTTTAAATCGAATGGGGTCTTCACCGCCTTCACCCGAATTTGATTTGCCGCCGATACGATTCATAGCAATGGCTAGTGTTGTATGTGCCTCCCACGAAATAGAACCAAACGACATGGCGCCAGTGGCGAAGCGTTTAAATATATTTTCTACCGGTTCAACTTCATCTAGCGGAATTGACGCTCGATCAGATTTAAATTTCAACAGACCACGCAAGGTGTACATATTTTTCGACTGATCATCTACGTTGCGACAGTACTCGTGAAACTGAGCATTGTCTTTTTGCTCGGTTGAGTGTTGCAGCAGGCGAATCGTAGTTGGGTTAAACAAATGCCGCTCACCGTCGTGACGCCAAGCGTACTCGCCGCCCATGGGAAGCGCTTGCTCAACAAATATGCGATCTTCGAGCGGGTAACCTTCGCGATGTTTTGCCAAGGCTTCTCTGGCTATTTCGTCTAAACCAATACCTTCAATACGGGTAACGGTTCCGGTGAAGTATTTATCTACAACACTCTGGGCGATACCAAGCGCTTCAAAAATTTGAGCACCCTGATAGGACTGTAAAGTGCAAATGCCCATTTTAGAAAAGATTTTTAGCAGGCCAGAATTAACCGCGTCGGCGTAACGATTAAATACGTCCACGTCGGTCAAACTCGAATCAACCACATTTTCGTTGCGCAATTCCATTAATGTTTCAATGGCAATATAGGGGTTAACGGCCGAGGCACCGTAACCCAATACTGTTGCGAAGTGATGGGTTTCGCGCACATCGCCAAACTCTCCCACAATATCGCAGTCGGCTCTTAAGCCAGAACGAATCAAGTGATGATGTACAGCCGCCGTCGCCAATACCGAGGGTATTGCCAAGTGGTCTGTATCTATATCGCGGTCGCTCAGCAATATAATTTGAAAACCATCGTTAACGGCATCAACCGCATAACGACAAATTCTTTGTAGTGCCCTTTCTAGCTCGCCTGCTTCGCCGGTGGCCCGAAACGAAGTGGGAATAGTACGGGCTTGAAAATGCGCATGATCGATATAACGCAATTTCAACAATTGCTCGTTATTTAATACGGGGTGTTTTATTTCTAGCTTGTGACAATGTTTTGCCGATTCGCCCAGCAAGTTGAGGCTGCCACCAATATAGTTACGCAGCGACATCACCATTTCTTCTCGAATGGGGTCGACCGGCGGGTTGGTTACCTGGGCAAATAATTGTTTAAAGTAATGCGATAAATGCTGGGGCCTATCGGACAATACCGCTACAGGGGTATCTGTTCCCATAGAGCCAAGCGGTTCTTTCTTGGTGCCTACCATGTCGCACAGAATAACGCGCAAATCTTCGCTGGTGTAGCCAAAAGCCCGCTGTCGCTTTTGTAGGTTGCCCAACAAAGGGTGCTCAACTTTTACTTCTGGCGTGGGTAAGTCGTCCAGTACTATTTTTTCTTGCGCTACCCACTCTTCATAGTTTTGGCTGCTGGATATTTCTTCTTTCACTTCTTCGTCGGAAATGATGCGGCCTTTGTTCAAATCGCAAATAAATATCTTGCCAGGCTGTAAACGGCCTTTTTCAATCACCCTAGACTGATCGACAACCAAGGCCCCGGTTTCGGACCCCATAACCACCATGCCATCGTCGGTGACCAAATAGCGAGAAGGACGCAAGCCATTGCGATCGAGCGTGGCACCCACCACGTTGCCGTCGGTAAAGGAAATAGAAGCAGGGCCGTCCCAGGGTTCCATAATGCAGGCGTAATATTCGTAAAAGGCACGCTTTTTAGCGTCCATATTGTCTTGGGTTTGCCACGCTTCGGGAACTACCATCATCATCGCTTGGGCCAGCGGACGACCGGAGAGCACTAACAGCTCCACCATCATATCCAGGTTGGCCGAGTCCGACATAGAGCGATCATAGATCGGCATCAACATGTCCATTTCTTCGGAGGTAAAGTTCACCGACTCAAACAGCGCCTGACGCGCCTCCAGCCAATTAACATTGCCGTTAACAGTATTGATTTCACCATTGTGCGACATATAGCGGAACGGCTGTGCACGACGCCAATGAGGAATGGTATTGGTGGCAAAACGACTGTGAAACATGGCCAGTGCCGACACCGAGCGGGGGTCTTGCAGGTCTAAATAATACTCACGCACCTGCGCCGTGGTTAACTGCCCCTTGTACACGATGGTACGCGAAGACATAGACGCAACATAAAAGTCTTCGCCTATATTGGCCACAGTTTCAGAAATAATGTGGGACGTGTAATTTCTTAATACGTAGAGCTTACGCTCAAACTGCTGCTGGGTTTTACAGCTGGAATTTTGGATGAATACTTGCTCAATCTGAGGCTCTTTCTCCAGTGCGGTTTGGCCTATCATGCTGTTGTCTTTAGGCACTATACGATAACCCAACAGCGTTAAACCCAATTTGCTGATGTTGCGCTCTAATACGGCACGACACTCTTGACGCTTACTTTCATCCGAGGGGAAAAACACCATTCCCACGCCGTATTCGCCGTAGGCAGGCAGAGAAATGCCATCTTTACCGGTTTCGTCAGACAATAATTCATGAGGAATCTGAATCAGTACACCGGCGCCGTCGCCACTATTAATATCAACGCCCGTACCACCACGGTGCTCCATACAGGCAAGCATGGTGAGTGCATTTTCAATAATGTCGTGGGATTTTCGCCCCTTTAAATTGGCCACAAAACCGATACCACAGGCATCGTGTTCAAATTCAGGTCGATATAAACCGGGGTATTTTGTCATGTATGTCTTCCAAATTAGTACAGTGGGGCAAGACTCTGGGGCCTTTAAATCGCCCTCTTTTCGTCGATAATTCTTAAATTCGGTACAAGGTGTCGCATATACGATGTTACTTATATATGCGTGAGGTGAATTTTAGAATGATGCTTTGTTGTGATTCATTTACAGTGACAATGTTAACTATCGTCACCTACGGCCAATACCCCACCCTGGTCATAATTTGACCTCGCCGCAAATATGGGGGCATACATTATACATAAAATCTAGAAAATTGGACGACTTCGAAATAAAGCGTTATTTTTGGAAGGAAAGCCACGCCACTATGTGCCTACAGCG
>JBLHGN010000166.1:0-7987 GCA_047616325.1 Lentisphaeria bacterium | reverse complement strand
AAAACAATTCCGCATTCCGACACGAACACGCTTAAGCAATGACATTACACGCGGTTTTACAGTTCTGGAAGTTATAAGCCCAGACAGGCACGGCTTACTTGCAACTATCGCACAAATTTTTATGCAGTTTGACATTCAAATGCAAAATGCAAAAATTTCCACGTTAGGTGAGCGTGTAGAAGATATATTTTTCATTACCGATCTTGACGGCAACCCTCTGGGGGACCCTAAGGTATGCTCAAACCTGCAGACAGAAATTTGCCGTAGACTCGACTTACATGTCGAACAGGATCTCGCTATTTGAACTGACGAGAAACCAAGCAATATCTCGCCGGATTAAACCATTCTTTTAATTTGACACAATTAAACAACACCCGTGCACATATGAATCGCTACTTACAACGCCTACAGCCCTACCCTTTTGAAAAACTTGCACAGCTATTGGGTGGCACGGGCTCACAATCTGAGCAGACCCATATATCTCTTTCCATTGGAGAACCAAAACACCAGCCACCGGCATTTATTTTACAAAGTCTCAATGATAACCTAGCGAGGGTCTCAAATTACCCTTCCACCAAAGGTACTGACGAACTTCGCTGCGCCATTTCCCAGTGGGCGAGCCTACGCTTTGACCTTGTCGACGGCTCACTCACTCCCGATGCACATATATTGCCCGTCAATGGTACTAGAGAAGCTTTATTCGCTTTTGTTCAGACCATTTTCGACCAAAGTAATAGTCGTAAAAAAATTGTTATGCCCAACCCTTTCTATCAAATTTACGAAGGGGCTGCTCTGCTCGCCGGAGCAGAGCCGCATTTTTTAAATTGCGACCAAAAAAATAAATTTGTGCCCAATTTCGACGCGGTAGACCCCGCCGTATGGCAACAATGTCAACTACTGTTTGTTTGCTCGCCTGGGAACCCATCCGGTGCGGTTATGAATTCTCAACAATATAAAGCTCTTATTTCACTGGCAGACAAATACAACTTTATTATCGCCAGCGACGAGTGCTATTCAGAGCTATATTTTGACGAAAAAAAGCCTCCTGCAGGGCTGCTTCAGGCGTGCCGAGAACTTGAGCGCAACCAGTACGAGCGCTGTGTCGTATTTCACAGTTTATCAAAGCGCTCCAACTTGCCGGGCATGCGCTCGGGTTTTGTTGCCGGTGACGAGAGAATAATTAAACAGTTTTTACTTTACAGAACCTACCATGGCTGCGCTATGCCTGTGCACAATCAGTTGGCTAGCACGCAAGCCTGGCGGGATGAAATTCATGTAAGAGAAAATAGAACGCTGTATCGAGAAAAATTTATCGCGGTTACAGAAATATTGCAGGGTGCACTTCCTGTTAGCATTCCCGAGGCTAGTTTTTATTTGTGGCCAGAAACCCCCATAAGTGATACAGAATTCACCCGTCAATTATTCTTGCAGGAAAACGTCACCGTGCTCCCTGGTTCATTTTTAGCTCGCGATACGGCACAGGGCAATCCTGGTAAAAACCGTATTAGAATGGCTTTGGTGGCATCATTAGATGAATGCATAGAAGCGGCCACGCGGATAAAACGTTTTGTGGAAATAGGCTAGCTAATAATTAATCCACCCAAACTCACAAAAGCAATTCCCCCTATGTTCAAGCGAGAACGCGTACACTATATTCTTGAGGAGCTTGCCAAGCGCTACCCCAATCCGCCAGTGCCGTTAAAACATTGCGATGAATATACTTTACTGGTGGCTGTTTTACTCTCGGCACAGTGTACTGACGAACGTGTCAACCAGGTAACGCCCAAGCTTTGGGCCCTGGCCGACAATGCCATCGACATGGCAAAGCAACGCGTTGATGACATTCAAGCAATAATTCGGCCCTGTGGTTTGTCGTTAAAAAAGGGAAAGGCGATTCAAAAATTATCGGAAATTTTAGTAACCGAATTTGACGCTCGCGTACCCGCCGATTTGAACGCGCTGGAAACTTTGCCTGGCGTGGGACACAAAACCGCCAGCGTGGTAATGTCGCAAGCCTTCGGTATTCCCGCATTCGCAGTTGACACACATATTCATCGGCTAGCTCAACGCTGGGGTTTAACTTCGGGTAAAAACGTGGTGCAAACAGAACTAGACCTAAAACGCCTATTTCCGAAAGAGCATTGGAATACGCTGCATTTGCAAATTATTTATTACGCGCGCGAATTCTGCTCTGCTAGCGGCTGCGACGGCACAGTTTGCCCAATATGCAAAACTTGCTTTCCTCTGCGCCGCAACCCCAAACAGACACTAAAGGCCTAAGCCCGTGCTCTTCACAGTAGGTTTTGCTACAATTGAGGCCTTTCGTTCTCCAGCGTTAAAGATCGTCCGCAATGTGACTTATGATTGAACTTTGCTTTACTAAGGCCAGACAGAAAGATCACGACACGCTCACAAATAACTAAAATTTCCCACACTAAACGCTTCTATTTTAAGAGCATCCACTTTAAGCAACCACATTAAGCAACCATCCACCACTTATGACAACACTGTACGGAATTAAAAACTGTGACACAGTAAAAAAGGCGCGCACTTGGCTAGATCAAAATTTGTGCGAATTCACTTTCCATGATTTCCGCGCAGACGCATTAACGACCGCTGACTTTGAAAGCTGGGAAAGCGCCATCGGCGCAGAGAGACTAATTAATCGCCGCAGCACCACATGGAAACAACTAGACGAAGAACAGAAAACAAAATTTAACACTACTCCGCTGACAGCTCAGGCAAAAGCCATAGTACTGCAAAAACCGACCCTATTAAAACGGCCAATTTTAAAACACAAAAACCACATTTACGCGGGTTTTAACGCCGGCGAATACAACACTATTTTCTTTAATTGAGGATCAAAACAATGACTGACTTATACAGCTTGGGACTGGGCATTGGCACCAAAAATTCTAAGGGCGACTGGCTTGAAGTCTATTACCCTGCACCTTTACTTCAGCCCAGCACCGAAGTGAGTCGCGCGATAGCCGGCGTCATTGGCTATCAAGGCGGAAATCACGCAGTAGAGTTATCGATACAGCAATTGACCAATATCCATGCTGCTCTACTCGCCATAGACAGCAGCATCGCTCAACTGACAAACCGACTCAAAGAAAGCAAAAAGCCAGTAGTGCTGACCTTACTTGATTTTGACGATGCGCCGCAGTCGGTGCCCGAGGCCTACTTAAAATTGCAATTGCTGTCCCACCGCCTGGTAAAGCCACACGCAACCAACTTGTCTGGCGCCTTTGGCATACTGCCCAATGTAGCCTGGACCAACGAGGGCGCCATCGACCTAAGCGAACTTGCGGAGCGGCAATTGTGTGCACGCTTGGAGGGAAACACACTCACAGTTGAATGCGTGGACAAATTCCCCAAAATGACCAATTACGTAGTGCCAAAAGGCGTACGCATCGCCCACACAGCTCGCGTTCGGTTGGGGGCTTACCTCGGCGAAGGCACCACCATTATGCACGAGGGCTTTGTTAACTTTAACGCTGGCACGCTAGGCACCAGCATGGTCGAAGGTCGCATATCGGCGGGCGTAGTTGTCGGCGAAGGCTCGGACCTGGGCGGAGGATGCTCCACTATGGGTACACTATCCGGCGGTGGAAATATGGTAATTTCCGTGGGCAAAGGTTGCCTTATCGGTGCCAATGCGGGAATCGGCATCCCCCTCGGCGACCGCTGCACGGTTGAATCAGGCCTTTACGTTACCGCCGGCACTAAAGTCGCCGTGCTCGACGACGCCAATCAGCTGGTCGACCACCTGAAAGCGCGCGATCTCGCAGGGAAAGACGATTTATTATTCCGTCGCAACTCCATCACCGGAACCGTAGAATGCAAAACAAATAAATCGGCTATTGCTCTTAATGAAGAATTGCACACCAACAATTAAGATGTGTTTTTACTTAGAACGTATCAGCACTCGGACCTACACCGAAACACCAACCGAAACAACACCTAAATCAATGGCCGTCTGAAACATGTCAAACGCTAATTTAACACCCACATTAAACCTCGCGTGCGAGCTTATTAGTCGCCCCTCAGTAACACCCGAAGACATGGGCTGCCAGGCGCTTCTCTCGTCACATCTCGAAGCGGCCGGATTTACCTTGCACCATCTGCGTTTTGGCGAAGTGGAAAACCTGTGGGCGGTGCGCGGCACCGAGGGGCCGATATTAGCCTTTGCCGGTCACACCGACGTTGTACCCACTGGAGAAATCAGCGAGTGGCACAGCCAACCTTTTTACCCCACACTTAAAGGCGACATGCTTTATGGGCGCGGAGCGGCGGACATGAAGGGAAGTCTCGCTGCCATGGTGACGGCCTGCGACCGTTTTGTAGCTCAAAACCCTAACCATAAGGGCCGCATCGCCTTTTTGATTACCAGCGACGAAGAAGGCATTGCCACCCATGGAACCGTTAAAGTGATTGAATGGCTGGAGCAACAAAGCCTAAAAATAACCTGGTGCGTGGTGGGCGAACCCTCTAGTAACAAATACCTGGGCGACACCATAAAGAATGGCCGTCGCGGCTCACTAAACGCGGTACTTACGGTGCGAGGCAAGCAGGGGCATGTTGCCTACCCACAGCTGGCACACAACCCGATTCACGCAGCGGCCCCGGCGTTGACGGAGTTGTGCTCAACCCACTGGGATAACGGCAACGACTACTTTCCCGCGACCAGCTTTCAAATTTCTAATATCAACAGCGGCACTGGAGCGACCAACGTCATCCCCAGCGCCGCAAAGGTTGTATTTAATTTTCGTTTTTCTACCGAGCTTACCCACGACGAGCTGCAGGCGCGTACAGCGAACATTTTGGACAAGCACGGCCTGGACTACGAACTAAACTGGGAACTATCCGGTTTGCCCTTTCTAACCGAAAAAGGGGATTTGGTAGACGCCGCGGTAAGTGCGATTAAAAATATCACCGGCCGCAACACCGAACTTTCCACGTCTGGCGGAACTTCTGACGGGCGATTTATTGCCCCCACCGGCGCCCAAGTACTTGAACTTGGACCAGTAAATGCCACCATTCATCAAACCAATGAATGTGTGCTCGCAGAAGATCTGAACCAGCTAAGTGACATTTACGAAAATATTCTCATTAATCTTTTGGTCGTATAATAGCCTTCAGGCCGCCCTGAAGACGCAAGATATCCACACCGGAATATATTATGAGCACACCACTCACGCATTTAAATACGAACGGCGAAGCCCATATGGTAGACGTGGGAGCAAAGGCAACCACCAAACGATCGGCGACGGCTCGCAGCTATATCACCATGGAATCTGACACACTTGCAATGATTAGCGATGGCGCACATAAAAAAGGGGACGTATTCGCAGTTGCACGTATTGCCGGTATTCAAGCAGCCAAAAAGTGCGCCGATTTGATCCCACTTTGCCACCCATTAATGCTAACAAAAATCGCCGTCGAACTTACTGTGGAAGCAGCTCACAACCGCGTAAAAATCGAAGCCACCTGCGAGCTCTATGGGAAAACGGGCGTCGAAATGGAGGCACTTACGGCCGCGAGTATAGCTGCACTCACAATTTATGACATGTGTAAAGCTGTAGACAAAAACATGAGTATTAACGGCACCCGCCTGTTGACAAAGTGCGGCGGAAATTCAGGCGATTACAACTTCCACGATGAATAACTTTTTTACGGCCAAGGAACTTAGCCAATGAACACAGAAGTCTCTATTTTGTATTTTGCCAGCCTCGGCGAGCGCCTAGGCCGTCAAAACGAAAAACTTAGCTTACCTTCCGAAATCGAGACCATTTATGACTTAAAGAATGTACTTTTTACTCGCGGTGAGACATGGCGGTCGCTGCTTTCGTCGCCCAGCACCCGCTGCGCAGTCAATCAAACAATCGCAAACGACCACAGCAGAATAAACAGCGGCGACGAACTTGCTTTTTTCCCACCAGTCACAGGCGGTTAAATTGATTTCGGTTCAAATCCAAGATTTTGATATGGCGACCGAATATCGCAACCTTATTAAACATAGCGCCAGCGGTGCTATCGTAACGTTTGTCGGTCGGGTCAGGGACTTTCAACAAGGCGATAAACAGTTTTTATTGCAACACTACCCTGGAATGACTGAAAAAGTACTCGGTGACATTGAAAAGAAAGCTCATGATCACTGGCCTCTTCTCGCCACCACAATCATTCACCGTGTCGGGGAATTACATGTAAACGATCAAATTGTGTTTGTGGGCGTAAGCTCCGAACATCGCAAAGCGGCTTTTGAAGCCTGTGAATTTATGATAGATGTCCTAAAAACTCACGCCCCCTTTTGGAAAAAAGAAGGCGGTCACTGGGTAGAAGCAAAACAACAAGATCAGGATGCTGCCGACGCATGGCTAACACCCTCACAAAAATAATTCATGCGCTGAAGCTCTATTATATGGAGCCACTGGGCCAAACCTTCCATAAATTTCGCAACGGCGTAATCTATTTTTCCGTAGGTCTTATGACTATCTACCTCGCACATACGGCCCTTCTCCCATCGACCACTCGAGAAATACTAGTACTGCTGGGGCTACTGCTGACTGCTCTAGGATTTTTTATCGCGATGATGGCCCACATTCGTATGGTAATAAGTAGGATTGTTTCTTTTTTCACAAAAGAATAAACACCATACTTTCTGGGTTTGATTAACACAGGGGCAACTCTGTCCATTTGCTATGATTCTTGGGTTTTATCAGCCGATGGAAATCCGAGAATAGTGTAAATATCGTAGCGTGAGGACTTCCCCAATAGCTGAAAGCTCGGTTCCCTAGCTGCTAAGAATGGTGCAATTTTGGGTCGCTTGACCACAACGCGATACCGGGCACAGGCCAACGCCGGAGCTAGAAGCTTGTCTGCATCCTCATCGGCACCGATGACAGAGTGAAATACATGCATTTCTTTTTTTACCGAGGCTGATTTTTTTCGCTCGGGAAACATTGGGTCCAAATAGATCACGTCGATCCGCTCTTTAGCGCGCAGCAAGACCTCGAGATGATTTACCGCATCGCCTTGACTTAAGCGCAATCGCGTAACGACCTTGAGCAGCGCTTCGTCGCCGCTGTCTTTGGCGCTGCCCAAAGCTCGAGTCAATCCATCGCTTAACAATAGATGCGCAATTGGCGATCGCTCAAACATCGTCACAGTGCAACCGAGACTCGCCAACACAAAGGCATCCCCCCCCAAACCAGCCGTACAATCCATGACATGTGGAATAAAACCCTTATTTAACCCCACAGCTTTTGCTATGGCCTGCCCCTTTCCACCCCCATACCGTCGCCGGTGGGCCGCCTTACCTTCGGAAAAATCAACCCGAACTTGCATGGTATTTTTACCCTCTCGAGACTCAAAGAAAATGCCATTCTCGGTAAACGCCAATCGATTTGGAGTGGAATTTATAAATCTTTTACCACGCTTTTGCTCATTATCAAGATCACAAACAATAGCAACATCAAATATACTCTTGATCTGCTCTGCCATGGGCTTTCGGCTCTGATCGGTGCAATATATATAAAAATCGAACTCGTTTGCATTCAAAACAAAGGTCTCCATCTTAATCGCTGAACTTAAGGCCTTTAGAGCAAAAAAAGCGCCTTCTATGAACGCGCTATTAAGGATCCAACTGAATTTTTCTATTTTTCCTGAGACATTACAAACTTTATTCGCTTTGACATGCCCTCAAATCGCGCAGGATCACCATCGACCATCTGGGGCTGGTAGCGCCAACTCGTCACAGCGTCGATGGCCGAGCGCTCGAAATAGCCCTGAGGATCTGCCGCAAGCACACTAATATTATCGGTTGCGCCCATTTTTGTAATGTCAAAGCGTACATCCACATAGCCCTCCAAACCTTTTCTTAGTGCATCGCGCGGATATTTAGCAGCGGTCAAATAGACGGGCACAGGCATTCCTGTCATTACAAAATTGGGTTTCTGTTGCAGGCGCGCTGCTATAACAATAG
>JBLHGN010000165.1:0-7998 GCA_047616325.1 Lentisphaeria bacterium | reverse complement strand
CCATATGAACCACTCAAACCACACCGTGGCTATGGCAAATGGAGACTATAGCTCTACTAGCGGTGACTGTTGTAGCGATGCGTCGTGCGCAATGATGAGCTGCTCAATGGCGGCCGTCTATCCAGAGATATCACTTTTCAACTTCTCATCGCTTTCTAGCGACGTGACAGATGCTCATCAAACTTTTCATACCTCCACCTTCAGCCCCTCGCTTTATCGTCCCCCCATATATCTATAGCACGGCACAGTTGGGCCTGAAATATAGGTAAACGACTGGGAGCGATCTAATCTTATTGCCCAATTAGCAATACAAGCCTTCATTAGACGCTCACACGTATTCATAACTTTATAGAAATGACGCTAAGACCTTATTCACGGGTTAGGGTGTGTAGGAGTTTGTATGGTAAACAAGGCATTTTTTCTTATAATTATTTTTGTGTTGTCACTGGCGGGATGCAGCGAAAGAGACGAACAGGTCGGGTTAAAGGCTAGCTCTTTGCAGTTAGATGTATATAAAAGTGCAAGTTGTGGCTGCTGCGGGTCTTGGGTGGAACACATAGAACAAAGTGGAGTTCAAGTGAGCGCCATCAATAGTACAAGGTTGGGTGAACTCAAAGAGGAGAAGGGTATAGCGCCGCAATATCAGTCTTGCCACACAGCCGTAGGCCCCCAGAGCTATGTGTTTGAAGGGCATATACCGGCCAAGTTCATCCACAAATTTTTAGCCAATCCTCCGGTTAATGGCATTGGCCTGGCCGTACCTGGTATGCCTATTGGCAGTCCTGGGATGGAGATGGGGGAAACGTTTTCGCCCTATCAAGTTTACCTACTTAAATCTGACGGTAGCAGCGAAATGTTCGCCCAGGTAAACACAGCAGAGGAGCAATACCCATGAAGTTTCTATGGCTAAACGGCTCAGTGCGCTTTTGTGTGTTCGGTTCGTGTCTCGCTATTGGCTATTCGTCAGCCGTGCTAGCAGCACCCAATAAAATTAGCCTTGAGCAAGCCGTGTTGCTTGCTCAACAAAACGACCCTTGGTTGAAGGGAAGTGAATATCGCCAAGAGGCGACGCTGGCCGAAAGTGTTGCCGCGGGCCAATTACCCGACCCGAAGGTGTCTTTGGGGCTTGCCAATTTGCCCGTAGACAGCTTAGATTTTGGCCAAGAACCTATGACCCAGTTAAAAGTGGGCATTACTCAGGTATTTCCACGAGGCAGCAGTCGCAAGCTTAAGCAGCGTCAGCTGCAGGAGCAAAGTGAGCAGCAACCGCTTATGCGTCGCGATCGCAAGGCTAAGGTGGCCGTAACTGTGGCGCAGTTATGGCTCGACATTTTTAGAGAGCGAGAGTCCATTAAACTCATTGAAAATGATCGCATGTTATTTGAGAATTTGGTGGATGTAGCCCAGTCCAGTTATTCCAACGCCTACGGCAAAACACGCCAGCAAGATTTAATTCGTGCGCAATTGGAACTTACGCGCCTGGATAATCGCCTGTCTATTCTGCACCAGCGCTACGACAGCAGTTATGTGCGCCTGCAAGAATGGATGATCTCAGCATCCACAGGGCAGCTTATTGATTTTGAGCTTGAGACCGCCTTGCCCGCACTGACCCTAAACAACCTTGACTGGATGGGCGATTCAAATAAGAAGAGAGCATTCCAGCAAATACTGTTGCTTCATCCATCCATAAAGAGCCTAGACCAAAAAATTGCTGCCAACGACACTGGCATCACTCTGGCAAAACAGCAATACAAGCCTCAGTGGGACTTCAATGCCAACTATGGCTATCGCGATAACAATCCTTTGGGTGATAGCCGGTCCGACTTTTTCTCGGTAGCGTTAACCTTCGACTTGCCTTTGTTTGCCTCTAAACGACAGGACAAAACCGTACGAGCGGCAATAGCTAATACGGAAGCCTATAAAACAGAAAAGGCGTTAGTGCTGCGAGCGATGCAAGCTAGGTTGGAGGCCGCCCTTGCAAATTTACAAGGTTTAAATGAACGCAGCGTAATTTATCAAACGCGTTTATTGAAGGAAATTCACGAACAAGCCGAGGCATCGCTTACGGCCTACACCAACGATACGGGAGATTTCTCCGAAGTGGTACGCGCCCGTATTGACGAACTCAATGCTCAAATCGATTCGCTTGACATCGACGTGGAAAGATTAAAAACCATTGCCCAAGTCAATTATTTTTTAGTGCCGAGTGACGCACCACCTACGCTGCGCACCGAGGGATTTCAACCATGAAGAATATAAATAAGTTATTGGTGGCCGGGCTAGCTGGGCTAGTAGTTGGTGCGGCAGTTGCCACTTTGTTTGCGACCAAAACCAGTGAAACCTCAGGAGAATCGGTCGCCGATGAAGACGAGCAACAGGTTCTGTATTGGGCCGCACCCATGGACGCAAATTATCAACGCGATAAACCGGGCTTATCGCCCATGGGCATGCAATTAATCCCAGTATATCAAGATGAGCAGGGCGCCTCACTCGATGGTCCCGGAACCGTTTCAATATCGCCCAATGTGGTGAATAACTTGGGTGTGCGCACCGCCAAAGCAAAAAAGCAAAGCATGTATACCACCATCACCACCGTGGGCTACGTGGGCTACAACCAAGACAAGCTGGTACACATACACCCGCGCGTTGAAGGTTGGGTGGACAAGCTTTATTTGAAGTCAGCCGGCGACCCTGTCAGAAAAGGGCAGCCACTTTACGATCTTTACTCCCCCCAACTCGTCAATGCGCAGGAGGAATTACTGCTTGCCATGAATCGTAGCGCCAACAAGCAAGGCCCAAATCGCTTAATAGAAGCTGCAAAAGACCGATTAAAAGCCCTACAAATCGATGACGATTTTATTGCCCAATTAATGCATAAAAAGCAAGTAAAGCAGACAGTGAGATTTTATTCGCCGCAAAGCGGTGTGGTGGACAACCTCAATATACGCGAAGGCTTTTTTGTCGGCCCTGGTACAACGTTAATGTCGATAGGCGCCCTAGATGAGGTGTGGGTGGAAGCCGAAGTGTTCGAGCGTCAGGCGTCTCTGGTGGAGATCGGCTTGCCGGTAACCATGACCTTGGATTACCTTCCCGGCGAGCGCTGGGAAGGTAAAGTAGACTACGTTTACCCAACACTAGACGCTAAAACGCGAACCGCTCGATTGCGTCTCAAATTTGCCAATAGCAACCGGACCCTTAAGCCTAATATGTACGCCCAAGTCGAAATTCACGCGCACAGTGCCGACGATGTGCTGGTTATTCCTCGCGAGGCATTAATTCGTACCGGCACTCAAAATCGGGTAGTGCTCGCCATGGGCAACGGCCAATTTAAGTCTATCGCCATAGGTTTGGGGCGTTTGGATGGCAAATTTGCCGAGATAAAAAGCGGTTTAAGCGCCGGGGAGGCGGTGGTGACTTCAGCTCAGTTCTTGTTGGATTCCGAATCCAGTAAAACATCAGACTTTACCCGCATGCACCATCAAAACGATGAGACGCTAGAGAGTGGCCACGCAAGCATGGAGCATGAGCTAGATAAGCTTCAGCCAAAACAGCCTCAGCCAAAACAGCCTCAGCTAATCGATCATAGCAAAATGGATCACGGCCAAAGTGGTGAGGCAAAATGATAAATGCCATTATTATTTGGTCGATACATAACCGAGGTTTTGTATTGTTGGCCACTTTCATTGTGGTAGCGATGGGCTTGGTTTCCCTCAAAAACACACCGGTAGACGCCATCCCCGACCTGTCGGATGTACAAGTTATTATAAAAACCTCATACCCAGGGCAGGCTCCGCAAGTCGTAGAGGATCAAGTTACCTATCCACTAACCACGGCCATGTTATCGGTGCCTGGCGCCGTCACAGTGCGCGGCTATTCATTTTTTGGCGATTCCTATGTGTATATTATTTTTAATGAGCAGACGGATCTCTACTGGGCGCGTAGCCGGGTACTCGAATATCTCAGTCAGGTGGCGCCCTCACTGCCTGAAAATGCGCGACCTCAGCTGGGCCCCGATGCCACAGGTGTTGGCTGGATCTACCTTTACGCGCTGATAGACAAGAGCGGCAAACAAGACATCAGCCAACTGCGCAGTCTGCAAGACTGGTTCTTAAAATACGAATTACAGACGGTGCCGGGCGTGTCGGAAGTGGCCAGCATGGGCGGTATGGTAAAACAATATCAAGTGACGGTAGATCCCGAAAAGCTGCGTGCCTTCGGTATTCCACTTTCTCACATCCAAATGGCAATTAAACGAGGCAATCAAGAAATTGGGGCCTCGGTAGTAGAAATGTCTGAAGCCGAATATATGGTACGCGCAACCGGGTATATTCAGAATCAAGAAGACCTTGCCACCATTCCACTGGGCGTGAATGACAACGGTACACCACTGCTACTAAAGGATGTGGCTCATATTGGCCTCGGCCCACAAATGCGTCGCGGTATCACCGAACTCAACGGCGAAGGTGAAGCCGTTGGGGGTATTATTGTCATGCGCTTTGGTGAAAATGCGCAAACCACCATTAAGGCCGTAAAAGCCAAACTTGCTCAATTAAAATCGGGCTTGCCCGAGGGGGTTGAAGTGGTGCCCGTATACGACCGCTCGGGGCTTATCGACAGCGCGGTTAAAAATCTTTGGCACAAACTCTTGGAAGAGTTTGTGGTGGTTGCGCTGGTGTGCATGGCGTTTCTTTTTCATGTGCGCTCTTCCCTGGTGGCCATTGTCAGTTTACCCGTGGGTATTCTCACCGCGTTTATTATCATGCATGCCCAGGGAATTAACGCCAATATCATGTCATTGGGCGGTATTGCCATTGCCATCGGTGCAATGATAGACGGTGCCATAGTGATGATTGAAAATATGCACAAACACATGGAGCGCAAGCAAGTTACCGCCGAAAACCGCTGGCAAATTGTCGCAGAATCGGCCAGTGAAGTAGGCCCTGCATTATTTTTTAGCTTAATGATTATCACCGTAAGTTTTGTGCCGGTGTTCACTCTGGAAGCGCAAGAGGGGCGCATGTTTTCGCCCTTAGCTTTCACTAAAACCTACGCAATGGCCGCATCGGCTGTTCTCGCGATTACTTTGGTGCCAGTGTTAATGGGGTATTTTATTCGCGGTAAGGTAACAGCGGAAAATAGGAACCCGGTAAACCGATTGTTAACGGCTATCTATCTACCCACTTTAAAAAAGGTCTTGAGCTATCCCAAAGCAACCATAGGCATTGCACTGTTGGTGCTTGCCACAACGCTATGGCCAATGGGTAAAATTGGCAGTGAATTTATTCCGCCACTCGACGAGGGGGATTTGATGTATATGCCCACCACATACCCAGGGATTTCCATTGGCAAGGCGCGCGAAATTCTGCAGCAGACCGACAAATTAATTGCCACAGTGCCCGAAGTGCTCACAGTGTTTGGGAAAATCGGGCGCGCCGAAACCGCCACCGACCCTGCACCACTAACGATGATAGAAACCTTTATTCAACTAAAAGATAAAAGTGAATGGCGCGAAGGCGTTACAGCGGAAAGCCTAAAAAAAGAATTGGATTCGCTGGTGCAAATTCCTGGCTTAACCAACGCTTGGGTTATGCCGATAAAAACCCGTATCGACATGTTGGCCACCGGTATTAAAACGCCCGTGGGAATTAAAATTGCCGGCCCCGAACTGAGCGTTATACAAGGCATAGGCCAGCAACTGGAAACTATTCTGCAAGACGTACCTGGCACGGCATCAGTTTATTCGGAGCGAGTTGCAGGTGGACGCTATATCAAAGTAGATATCAATCGCGGCAAAGCGGCACGTTTTGGATTAAATATTGCTGATGTGCAACAGGTGATCGCCTCGGCCATCGGGGGTATGAATGTCACCCAAACAGTGGAAGGTTTGGAACGCTACCCGGTAAATATTCGTTATCCTCAGTCCTATCGGGATTCGCCCGAGCAATTAAAGCTGCTTCCCATTGTTACACCCAGCGGACAACGCATAGCCTTAGCCGATGTGGCGGACATATTTATTGAAGACGGCCCGCCCGGTATAAAAAGTGAAAATGCTCGCATTAACGGCTGGACGTTTATCGATATCGAAGGCGTAGATGTCGGCACGTATGTTGAAAATGCGCAGCTCATAGTGCAACAACAATTAAATTTACCACCGGGCTATTCCATCGTGTGGTCAGGCCAGTACGAATACATGCAGCGCGCAAAGGCTAAACTTACCTATGTAGTGCCGCTCACGCTTGGTATTATTGCGCTTTTATTATTTATGAACTTTCGTAACGTTACCGAAGTGCTCATTCTTATGGGCACTTTACCTTTTGCCATGGTAGGTAGTGTGTGGTTAATGTATCTACAAAGTTTCAACTTCTCCATCGCGGTGGGGGTTGGTTTTATCGCCTTGGCCGGAGTGGCGGTGGAAATTGGCGTAATAATGCTGGTCTATTTAAATCAGGCATGGCAGCGTGTTTCAAAAAATGCGCAAGACCAAGGCAGGGTGATTACCTTAAATGACCTAAACGAGGCCGTTCGGCAGGGCGCCGGCATGCGCGTGCGTCCTGTTATGATGACGGCCGCCGCCATTGTGGTAGGCTTGCTACCCATTCTCTACGGCACGGGCACCGGGTCTGAAGTGATGAGCCGAATCGCTGCACCCATGGTGGGTGGCATGATTAGCGCTGTATTTTTAACGCTGATTGTACTGCCAGCCGTTTATTATCTGTGGAAGCGCTCGGGTATTCTCAAAGCCGATATAGAAGCAAGCGCCCCGGGTTAACAAACGTTAAAACGAGCATGCAAAGTTAATTCACTGAAGTATTAAAATTTCATTTCATGAAATAAGTCAGGGAACAATGAAGCAAACAATACAGATATTAGATGCACATAAAAATAGGTGAGTTCAAACTGGATTTAAGTAAAGAATAGAGTTTCTATAAATTTATTGGCTACGAAATATTTAAGCGACTTTGGATATTGCAGGAAAACGGGCTTCATAGTCTACAAGCGACATAGGTTTTCCTTTATGAATATATTGTGTCAGGCTTACCTTCAGGAAATGCCAGAAAGAGAGTTTGCGTAAAAAACAGGTCATGGCAATGGATTGTATAATGGCATAGGCACGCACACCCTTTACCGATTTGCTGCCACCCGACACCTTGCGTTTAAGTACACCTTTTTTAATGATGTATTCACCATAATTGTTGTGATGCTCGCCAGTACTATGCTCCACAAAGGTTAAGATGTGGTTTTCTTGCCGGCGAACCTTTGCTATTGCATCGGCTAAAATGACATTGGGACTTTTCCAGGCCAATAAGTCCCTGAGTCGACCCCGTAACTTATTGAGTCGCTTCTGGAAGCTTAAGTCATCAAGTGTACTGCGCTTTTCCTGCAGTGTTTGTCCATCTCGGATAATCTTCCGGAGTTTCAAATGGGTGTAGTTCCTTTGATACGACGGGGATTTTCAAAGCTATACCTCAATTTGAAATCGCGAATACAGCCTAGTCTTCGATTCCTCCTTATGGAACTTCCAGTATTTATCAAAATCACCACTCGATTTAAGTGAACGCAGTTTCAATATTGCTTCAGCTCCCGGCAACCCCCATCGTGCGCCTGTTATTAGACGTCAACTACTTTGGCGGGTTGGCGACAATTAGATTGGCGGGTTCACTGGGTTCACTGGGTTAATTGATTAAAGTTGTCTTATTCGTACTTTTTGCCGTCTTTCTTCGATAGCTATCTCCTTCCAGTTCAATGATGTTGCCGTGGTGAGTCAACCTGTCGACGGCCGCGACAGTCATGCTTTTATCTGCAAAAATACTATGCCACTCACTAAAGGGCTGGTTGGCTGTAATGATTAAGCTGGCACTCTCATAGCGATGCGCAATCAACTCAAACAAAACACTCGTTTCTTGTTGGTCTCGGTTCACGTATCCGATGTCGTCAATAATGATGAAGCGATACCTATCCAGCTTAGTCAGTAGATCATTAAGCTTTAATGCCTTTTTC
>JBLHGN010000164.1:0-8006 GCA_047616325.1 Lentisphaeria bacterium | reverse complement strand
CCGTTTTTTCGCAACTTACCCACATTCCTGAATTATGCCTTCGACGCAGGGAGATAGAGCTATCGCCATACTTTTATTACAATGCTCAATAATATAGTCAATTAATGTTATATTTTCACTCATGCCAGATCCCTGTTTAGGGGCTAATAAAGCGAAAGAGATGAAGCTGTTTTTTAAATTGTAAGTCTTTTTTTGCGTATTTTCCTGTTGTTTTCGGTTCAAAGTGCCGGCTCCAGAGGCTTCGTTTTTTGTATGTTGCATTCGTATGGAGAAGGCTAAGATATGCGCGTGATACCAGCTAAAAGCGGAAACTTGATGCAATGTATTCACCATCGCTTCTTTTAATGGGAACACCGATGATCTTTTTGCTAGGTTTTCTTCTAAAATGGTCCCATAGCGTTCTTTCCTCGCCAATGTGCTCGTCGCATATGAAAAGTTTATGCACGGCGGAATACCGTTATTTTAACTGAAACTGAAGGTGGAAAGTGGTGCCTACATTTACATCTGAGGTGATCGCAATTTGGCCTTTGTGATGTTCTGCAACAATAAAGTGCGAAAAGGATAAGCGGTGTTCTGCTTCTACGTTACTGTTGTTTGAAGCGTTGAAAAATGGTTCGAATATTTCCTGCTGTTCCTCGGCCGTCAAACCCAAGCCATTGTGTTGAATTTTTATCCAAATGGCATCGTAACATTCGATGATATTGATATTGATTTTTGGCGTAAAGTCTTTGTGCTTTATGCTGCCAATGGCGTGGCATGCGTGGCGTAAAATACTGAGAAACATCTGTTGTAGTTCGGACACGTAGGCAGGAATTTTAGGGAGGTTTTTTTCGTATTCACGTTCGATGATTATATCTTGAAACTTTAGGCCGGTCGGTTCAGAGAGTGTATTTTTTGCAAGTTCAATGGAATGGTCAATAATTTTGGTCACATCGGCTGGGCGTTTTTCGTCGCCGTGGCTTCTTGAAAATTCCAACAAATTATTAATAATGCGCGAGGCTTGCTTACCGCGCGCTTCGGCATCGGCTAACAAAGTTTGAAATTTTTCAGAGTCTTCGACTTCTGAGTTCAATCCAGTTTGAACTATTTTCATGTCTTCAAGTATGGCTTGCAGGGGTATCTCTATGTCGTGGGCCATGGTCGCGGCGAGTTCACCCATAGAAGACATTTTGTCGCGTTGTATCAGCATGTTTTCTGTGAGTGTACGCGCAGTAACGTTGTCTATCAGAATCACCACGCCAGAATCAATTTCACCCGAAAGCGGGAATATTCTAATGTCAAAATAATATTGCCCCCTTTGGCTGTGTTTGATGGTAACCGGATGGTTGTCGGTAAGGACTTGTCTTACCTGCTCGGGGGCAATAGTAATTGTGGGGTATATACCCCACAGGTTCGCACCAATAGCTTTGCTGTTTTCAATGCCGGTAATTTCTTCGGCGCATCGGTTCCACTGGGTAACATTAAGGCTATCGTCCAGGCCAATCAGCATGGAGGGCATAGATTGAAGAATATTCTTTATATAAGCCTCAGAGCCACGCAGAAGTTTGCTTGTTTGTTTGTGGTGGGCTATTTCGCCCTCCAGGGCAAGATTCGACTCGGTAAGCAAGCGGTTAGACTTGTCGAGTGTCGCTGTTCGCTCCATCACACGCTGTTCCAATACCCCTCGAATTTCGTTGAGTGCGCGATTTGCTTTTCTCGAGCGGCGAAAGCTAAAAAACAGGCTAATTGCCGTAATGGATAATAGGGTGATAAGCACGGATCCGGAAAAGTTGGCCACGTGCTGCCATTTTGTCGAGCCGTCATCGTTTTTGAACAGCAAGCTAATATCGGCATGTGCGGCACAGGCATAAAACATAATGAGTAGTGAAGTTAACAGCGTTTTCATTGGAGTTATGAATGTATTCCGGTTGGGGTTGGGGTGGTGGAGGCAAGCCGTGCATATTAGCAGAAATGGCGTCTTGGTCTAAAGCTTTGCTCGAAATGAGTTTGGAGGGCTGGGTGCGATGCCTCTAATCGCTTAGTGGCGTCTATTGCCCGGTTTTTGCCGTTCCATGGGCATGTTCAGCGTTTAGGCCAAATATGCGACTCTCAGTTGTGGAATCGCCTTCATGGAGCGGGATGGGTGGCAATTGGTATGTGCGCCGTCTTACTAGTCGATTATTCGGAGCCAAACAAAATTGTTTAGACCTCTGTAAAAGAAAGCCCATTGCCTAATAGTTACCATTACTGCGTGTTGCCCAGGGCCGTTTGATAGTGCAACAACGCAATTCAGAAATTGAGAAAAATTCCTCACCTGTGTCAACCGATACGCTTTAAACGCGTTAAAGATGTGTAGACGCGTCAAATACTAATGAATATTTCTTCGTCGTTTGCAGAATCCGGTATTAAATTAATTAATGGAGTCCAAAATGACACCTTATCGACAATATACAGTTTCAGAAAATATGCAGAAGTGCGCATACAGCTTTGTTTGCTTGTCTCGTACACGCTTTCATGTAAATGGCAGTAGCGAGCCCAATTTTTTCGCCAGGCTCAAAAGTCTCGGAGCCTTGTTTGTATTAATGTCTTCACTTTTCATCTCGGCATGCGGTGGGGCTGGCTCGGGTTCGCCCAGCTTAAATGACTCTCAGCCGCCAGAGGAGTCTCCATCCGCTGAAACAACAAAACTAATGGTAAGTATGACAGACGCAGAAGGCGATTTTCTTACCTACCAAGTGGATGTCAGCAGTATTCAGTTGTATAAATCAAATGGCGCTGACATAACAGTGCTACCTCAGACTACTACAATCGACTTTGCCCAATATGTAGATGTAAGCGAGCTGCTGAGCATGACCGAAGTACCCTCAGGTCGTTATGACAGCGCATCCTTGACTCTAGACTTCACCAGCGCCCTTGTTACCGTGCAAGATGAAGAGGGTTCAGCCATTACTGCAGCCCTGCAAGACAATGAAGGTCAAGTGCTAGCCCAGGTAACCGTTGACATTCTATTTGGCGGTGAAGAGGGCTTTGTTTTGGCTCCAGGCGTGCCTGCCCATGTGACGCTGGATTTTGATTTGGAAAATTCCAATACCATCGTTATCGACGGAGACACTGCTGTAGTTACTGTGAACCCCGTTCTTATTGCCGATACCATACTAGAAAACAACAAACCATTGCGCCTTAGGGGTTTATTGGAAGAGGTAGACGTAGATGGCGAAGAGCTTTCCTTGAATCTACTGCCTTTTCGAGTGAGATCTGGTGATTATGGAACGCTTACAGTTGAGGTGAACTCAGAGACTAGTTTCGAGATAAATGGTGAGCTGGTGTCAAATAATGAAGGCTTAACTGTTTTGCAAGCACAAACGCCCGCCACGCCAGTGATCACAGAAGGTTCTTGGGGTAAAGATACCGGTCAATATACTGCGAATGCCGTCTACGCCGGAAGTAGCGTGCCATGGGCACAAGCTGATATTCTGCGGGGCACTGTAGTGGGCCGGTCGGGCGATCAGGTAAGTGTTCGAGGCGGTATAATTGAGCTTGCCGAAGGCGCATTTGTTTTTAACGATACCATTACCCTCACGCTGGATGAGACGACCCGTTTTGTGAAGCGCGGCGATGATAACCCAACCTTTGACGATGTCTCGGTAGGTTCAGCCGTTTATGCTACTGGTGAGGCGATTGGAAGTGATACCTTTAGCGCCGCAGATGGCATAGTGCGAATTAGGGCAAGTAGTCTGTCTGCTACGCTTGTCAGTGTCAGCCCTATGGCATTAGATCTCGCCTTTGTAAACGGGCGCAGAGCTGCGCTGTACGATTATAGCGGCACGGGCAGCTCCCCTGAAACTGATGCGGATAAAGACTTTTACGAGGTGTTTACGAGCAGCTTAGATTTGAGCGATTTGTCCATCGGCGACCCAATACGTGTGCTTGGTTATGTTACTGAGTTTGGCGCAGCGCCAGAAGATTTAAGCGCAACTACCGTAATATCTGGCTCAGACATGAGAGGCTTTATGATCGTAGGGTATGGGCTGCTCGGTTCATACAGTGCGATTGTCAGTGCAAATGTTGCTGGCATACAGCTTTCTCTGGATGATGCTCGTATCAGTCATCACATAGTTCGCGCAGGAATTCCAGTGGATATTGACGATCTGCCACTAACACCGCTTGTGGTTCCTGTGGGTGAGGACGGCATCTATACTATTATGGTGGGTAGCAGACTAAGTGTGTTTACCACATATTCTGATATGATAGAAACACTCAACGACCAGTTAAATGCCGGATCAAATGTTCTCGTATTTAATGCTCAAGGCTTCTACGCTGAAGACATAGGCACTTTTTCTTCTTCGCGTATTACAGTCATTATGTCCAATTCAAACTAAAAAAGTGAGTGCCCAACCAATTGCGGCATCCATAAACATCATAGGGCGTGAGTTTATGAATGGGCACTGAAGCCACTTTTATAAATAATTAAACAAGGGCAGTTTTGTACTGCCCTTAACCGATTGGATCAAAAATTGTTTAATCAGCGATTGTTTAATCAGACATTATCTTTCCCAACTTTGATGGCTTTGTTTCTCATAAGCGTCGTACAGCAGGTTTCCGCTAGCGATAGGGGGCTGGCAATGTCAAAGCACCGTAAGCTATTGCCCAATAGAGCGCTGCTTGAATTCATGGCTGAGTTCGATGAAGGCGACGATGAATTGTTTAAAGTAGTGCTCTACCACGGTAAACGTGACAGTCAGATGGAAGAGCTAGAGCAGGACATTTCAAAAAGCGATACAGGTAATATGCAAACAATTATAGACGCGAGGGGTGAAGACGCTTCCCCTGAGCCATTCGAGAGCCCTGGTAGCCATGTAGCACAGGCAAGGGCTGTCGAAGATGACGAAATGAGAGGCCAAGACGATGATGAATAATTGTATAAGCGTGACTAAAAAGTGTTTGGCGTGCTTTGTATTAATGATTTTTCCCGTTTTCGCTTTTGCTGAAGCCTGGGAGTCGTTGACGCCAGAACAGCAGGCGATATTAGAACCTTTAAAGAATGACTGGTCGAACCTGCCAGAAGAAAAACAGTCGCGCATGATCGAGGTATCGAATCGCTGGGCCAGTATGGATGAAGAGCAGCTGAACTCAGCCGCACAGCGATTCGAAAAATGGCAAACACTTACGCCAAATGAAAAAAAGGCTGTTGCAAAACGTCTGCAAACATTTAGGTCTTTACCCGAAAGAGATAAAAAGCGTATACGTAAACAATTTAAACGCTTTCAGTCTATACCAGACGCAAAAAAAGCAAATTTAAAAGATCGTTGGAAGAACCTTAATCCACAACAAAAGCGGCAACTGTTAAATCGTTTGAAGGCTAAGCGGCACGAGGAGGGGAGATGATGTTGGTATTCTCCTTCAGTAATATCTGCCGTTGTAAGCTGTTTGTCTTTTTTTCAGTTCCACTACTTATATCTTTCAGTAAAACACTTTGTGCCGATGAGCAAAGTTGGTTGGGGGATGAAACGAAAGGTGGCTTTTTTGGACTTAGGCTGGGTCGCCTTGACGACGAGTCAACAAGTACCTCTCTAAGTACAACACTACCTCTATTTTCTTTCAGTCAATTACACTTAGCATATTCTGATACAAAGATTGAAAGTAACAGCCCAGCTCAAAACTTGGAAGGTGAAAATCAAAACAGCAAGTCCTGGAGCACAGCCTGGAATTCCGACACACTGTCAAATTATTCTTTTGGTTTTGGCTACGACAAAAACGGCCTAGGCAGTGATGTTGAATATAATAATAGTCACTTGCAACTACAAGCCAATATTGGCCATTATTGGTCTATACGCGGTCGATATGTTCAGGGCGATATCGATTTAAAACTACCCGCAATATCCAGTGAAGCTGAGAGTCGGTTTAGGGGGGGTAGCCTGTTGTCGAGAGAGCGCCGAGGTGCAAGTTTACATCTCAATTATGATTCGATTTCATGGGGCATGCACGCAAGTATAGATTACTTTGATTACGATGAAGATAGCGTTATTTTACCTGAAGAAAGTGGTCAATTAATTGAGTCTGTCGAGCAGTTGGGCGAAGAAGAAACTCAATATGTACGCATATTGTTTGCAAAGACTATTGACGGATTTCGCGCCGAGGGCTTTGGCGATGAGCTGGCTCGACAGCTTGCCGGTTTAGAGTTTTCTAGAAATTGGCAAGAGATTAAACGGGGAGCTATTGAATGGGTACGGTTCAGAGCCATGCAAATTCGCAATGCAGGTCTTGCATACGGCAGAAGTATTTATGGGCAGCAAAGTGTGTTATCTACATACGAATTAGCGCTTGATGGCTATTTCACTATGGGCAATACAAGCTTATTATTTGGTGCGCTTACTTATCAATCATACGTTGAGGAAACCCAGACATACCAGCTTTTTGGAGGCGTGGATTATCTCATCGGTGAGCATCTCAGTGTAGCTGGGTTGGTGAGTTATTCTGAGGAAGATTCGGATACGCCATCAGCGTCATATATAGAAATGTCTATTGGTTATGCCTGGTGAGGAATTAATGTATGCCAGTTATTAGGCGCAACGTGCATATTCTTAAAGCGATATTTAATATTCGGTGTGCTTACTTTTTGTGCGAAGTTTTCCGTGTCTGACGGCATAAATGGAAAGCCTTCAAGCGCGTCTAGTTTGTCCAGCACGGGCAGTGACGCCAGTGGACAAGGTAACACCCGTATAGCGCTCAATAACTTTTTTCTGAGTGTTCAAAGCAAAGCTTTAAAGCAAGCCGAATTTGCAATAGGCAATAGAGATGAAGCGCTCGACATACTGCAAGACGCGATGATGCGGCTAGCACAAAGCTATTCAGGAAAAGGCGAGCAGTGGCCGCAACTGTTCCAGCGAATACTGCAAAATTTAATTCGCGACTGGCATAGAAAAAACAAAGTGAGGCGTATTCTGCTTTGGTGGAACCAGCTGGGTGAAGATAATAACTCATTGGAAGAGGCCATCGCAAATGAGGAGAAAGCTTTGGATTTACCGGGAGCGCAACAATATTCGCCGGAAAAGATAAATAGCAATAAGCAGATTGCTACAAAGGTCTCGGGCGTCGTCAAAGAACTGCCCTTGCGGCAACAGCAAGCTTTTTTGTTGCGCGCATGGCATGGCCACGATACTCAAGAAACTGCCTTTGCCATGGGATGTAGCGAAGGTAGTGTAAAAACCCACTATTCAAGAGCTGTGCATCGCTTAAGGGAGGCGTTAGGTGACATTGATTTATAATTACCTTGATTTAAGCTGGAGTAAATTTAAATGAAAAGCAATGACCATGAATTTGCCCAAAAAGTTGTTTCGGCTATAGAACAAGAAAGTGAAGCTCTCGATGTCGACACCCTCGATAGGCTAGCGCTTTTACGCAAGCATGCTCTCGACGCTATCCCTAACAAAACATCGTTTTTCTCTTCTATGGTTTGGCCCAAATATGCCACTATGGCCTCCGCTTCAGCGCTAGTATTTGCGTTATTGCTAGCGGTTTACCCCTTGTTTAAAAATGACCCCATGCCATTGTTGACTATGACGGCAATAGAGGTGCTCGCAGAAGGCGAAGATTTGGACATGATGGATGAAGATTTAGAGTTTTATGTGTGGTTGGAGAGTGAGCTGGATATGAATCAAGGCTAGCTCCCCCATCATATCGGCGCTTCGGGCGCCGAATGACCACGTTCAAATCAACATACCTTCCGACGTTCTGCGAAAACCATCCTCAGTCTGGGAGGGGGGGGGCAATGGCATTCACTTTTTCCTAGAGTTTGCTGAAAATCTTTTAAACGATGTAACCTATTGATTAGTATAAAGTAATCTCGTGCAGCCCCACGACAACAAAAAAGCTTAACTCTCTGGGCTCTACCCACGCCATCACGCTGGAGAGACTGCATGTGCCAGGGAAACAACGCGGTCGTCAGATTGACTATCGCCATTTAATTGGCAGCTTGGCGCGAAAGCCGATGGCCTTCTACCATGCAGAACTGCGAGACGATATTCTAC
>JBLHGN010000163.1:0-8049 GCA_047616325.1 Lentisphaeria bacterium | reverse complement strand
TCCGCAGGCGTGTAATTGATTTATTTGAATGCCATGTGGCGCAAATAGCGTTTATGTTGTGGCACTGGTCGCCAAGATACGGTTTAATGCCGATCAAATATATGACTCGTCTTCTTTATATCACCCCTTTTGTAACTCAATAGTAATCCAGCGCGGTTATTTTATATCCGTTTTTTTGGGGCGGGAAGTGTGTGTTTCGAGGCGGTTTTTAGTATAAAATTCGCGCTCTTGCAGTAAGCCATGCGCCTTTAACCCAGTATTCGGCGTCAGATACGATCTAGCGGCAGACACATTGCCTCACCGATACAGTATTGCTACACCAAAAATAGTAAGGAACAATTGTAAACGTTATGAGTAATTCAGAAATACAGGCCACTAACTACCCATTTCCGTCCTTTGTTAACGCGCTTATTGAGAAGTATGATTTGCTCCGAGTGTTAGCTGTAGGCTTTGTCTTTGGCTTAGTTGTTATTTTGGTCAGAGAATTTGGTTTGGAAAACAGAACCTTTATGATGTCCTTGGTCATCGCTTGTATTGGCTTTCCTCTACACCATGTGCTGCCCAAACAGCTTAAGCTACCGTTTTTCGTTTTTCTTTCCTTTGCCGCTATCGTTATTGCATTAGGGTTTTATAATGCGCTTTGGTTGATAGGGCTTGGTTCTCTATTCATTGTGCTGGCGCATTTACCTGTTCCGTTTTTTGCTCGTGTAATTACACAGGTCTTATTAGGCGCAGTGCTTATCGTTTTTCGTGCAGACCTCTTTCCCTCTTTGATCCCCTCGGCCATCTGGCCTATTCTCGGGTCGATGTTTATTTTTAGGCTGATGATCTACATGTACGACCTAAAAGCTAAGTCATCCGAATTCGGACCATGGCGGGCGTTGGCATACTTTTTTATGGTGCCAAATGTCAATTTCACGCTGTTGCCAGTAATTGACTACAAAAACTTATTTTTGGTTTATTATCCCAAAAAAGTTGAAGATATAGAAATATATCAAAAGGGCATCGTGCTGCTAGTAAAGGGCGTATTCCATCTGCTGTTATACCGCCTTGTGTATCAAAATGTTCTGGTGGATCCAGCCACCATCGTGAGTGCAAGTGACTCTTTTCAGTACCTAGTGGGAACATTTCTGCTCTATTTGCGAATTTCTGGCTATTTTCATATGATTTCGGGGATTTTACATATGTATGGGTTCAATCTTCCTGAAACCCACCATCTGTATTTTCTCGCCTCTAGTTTTACTGATTTCTGGCGCAGAATTAATATCTTCTGGAAGGATTTTATGCAGAAGATATTCTTTTATCCTGTGCATTTTTGGCTAACTAAAAGAATGGGTCCGCTAATGGCGATGTCTATCGCCACTGTTTACGCGTTCTTTCTCACTTGGTTTTTACACGCCTATCAATGGTTCTGGATTCGTGGCGACGTCAAGTTGTCGGCCCAAGACGGTCTTTTCTGGGGAAGCCTCGGGGTGGCCGTGTTGATAAACCTGTTGTGGGAAATGACTCACCCTAAGAAGCGATCTTTAAAGGGCCCAGTGAGAACGTGGAAGAGTGAACTTTCACTCGCTATAAAAACAGTGCTTACATTTTCATCCATTGTGTTCATTTGGAACGTTTGGTCGACGCCAGATTTTGATGAATTTAAGGTGATAATGTCAACCTTCACCATCTTTGGCATCAAAGATTTTGTTGTTATTGTTGGTTTTTGTGTGGCATTAGGTGGTTTGGCGGTGCTATACGGGCATAAGTCTCGCGGTGACTCCAGCCTCTTCTCCTTTGGCAATAAAAAGAAGGTTGTCGACAAAAATAGTGAATTTTTGAAGTCCACAGCAAAGACTGGTGGTTTTGCTCTATTTCTGATTTATATTGCGCTTTACCCCACCACTTTGCCGGGAACACCTGGCTTTAAAGCAATGGTTGCACGCATGGGGTCAAATGATTTAAACGAGCGAGATCGTAAACTCCTGCAGCGCGGTTACTACGAAGACCTAACTGATGTTTCACGATTTAACCCTGAGTTGCAGTCGCTGTATAAAAACAAACCCGCTGACTGGACCAAAAACAACACAATAGTAGAGGCTCTTGACGAATTCCCCCCCTATAAACTGCTACCGTCCATGACAGACCAGTTTATGCGTAAAACACTCACTACCAATAGTTGGGGTATAAGGGATAAGGAGTATTCGGCTGTTACACCCGCTCACACCTATCGCGTTGCCCTTGCGGGTGCTTCACACTCCTTTGGCTCAGGCGTTAATGACGGTGAGGCATACGAATCGCTCTTCGAAGATCGCTTGAATAAAGAACTCGCACAGAGTAATTCAGGTAAATTCGAGTCCTTAAATTTTTCTCTCGGCGGATTTGGACCGGGGTCGAAAATAGCTATTTTGGAAAAAAAGGCGCTGCAGTACGATCTTGATGGAATGATTTACGTTGCCATTAATGATTTTTATTGGGTTCCACCTGAAACGTCCACAGCCCTGGTTGATAACAATCAAGACTATTATTTTGATTCCATTCGGAAAATAGCGGCGGATGCTGGGGTGGGTGAAGGTATGAGTCGAACCGAGGTTATGATTCGACTAAACAAGTATTTGCCTGAAATAGTGCGTCTGTATTACAGCCATTTGGCGGATTTGGCCAAGAAAAACAATATTGACCTGTGGGTTGCTATAATTCCTATTCCTGAAGATCAGTCCAGGGTTCGAGATGAAATTGAAATGCAGGCTACCATTGCGCGTGAACTTGGCATTAAGGTTGTGGACATTACCGACACCTACAATGGCATGGACAAAGAAGCGTTGTGGGCGGCAGCGTGGGACAAACATCCCAAGCTTGAAGGGCAAGAATTACTGGCTAATCGCTTTTATGAAGAGATCCACGATGATATTCTCGAAGCTATTAACGCAAAACTAAACTAATAAGATACATACTACTTACTATTAAGGAGCATTTATGCCGAGCATTGACGAACTTGAAAAATCCCTAAAAGCTTACATTTTAGAGGAGTTTTTGCCAGATGAAGATGAAGATGATTTAACCAACGATATAGAGTTGGTAAGTACAGGCATTTTGGACTCAGTGTCTGTGATTAAAGTAGTGGCTCATATCGAAAATTTTTATAATATTAAGATACAAGCTCACGAAGCCAGCGTAGACAACATGAATACGATTGAATCCATGGCTGCGCTTGTAAGTGGAAAACTCACTGACTAAAAAGGTGGTGGGAGCTCTAATATGGCACTTCAGCATTATTTAACGGCATCTGCCGAAAAGTATCCGGACAGGCCTGCGGTAGTCGAGCCTGGCGTGGGCTCTATATCTTACGCTGACTTTAACCGTTTGACCGACCGTGTGCGCGATCGACTCTTGCACTTGGGCGTCTCTCCTGGGCGCCGCGTTGGCATTATGGTTCATAAAACCATAGATTCCGTTGCGTGCATTTTTGGTATTTTGAAAGCCGGTGCGGCCTACGTGCCGGTTGACGTTACCGGGCCTGTTCCGCGAGCCGCCTACATTCTTACCAATTGCGAGGTCGATGTTGTTTTTGTCGAGAGTGCGCTAGAGGAAAAGCTTAAAGCAGAAATGATGGAGCTAGGTGGTATAACTCGGGTTATAGCCATAGGTTCTCCGGGGATGGGGCTGGCCCTCGCGACCGCATTAGACGTCGAAGACCAGTTGGAGCCCGCTGCTAAGGCAGAAACTCATAATAGCCAAATGTCTGATTTGGCCTATATCTTGTACACTTCCGGATCTACCGGACGCCCTAAAGGGGTTCCGTTAACCCACCATAATGGTGTTGCATTTGTTGACTGGTGCTCCGATGTTTTTACGCCAAGTTGTGAAGATCGTTTTTCAGCCCATGCGCCGTTTCATTTTGATCTTTCTATACTCGATTTGTATACCCCGATAAAACATGGCGCGGCCATTGTTTTAATTGGCGAAGAATTGGGCAAAGAGCCAGCCCTACTAGCTCAGGTGATGAGCTCTGAAAAAATCACCATATGGTATTCGGCGCCGTCAATTTTGACAATGCTGCTACAGTTTGGTGATATTGGCAAACAGGACTTATCCGGTCTGCGTGCTATTTTATTTGCAGGTGAAGTCTTTCCTGTACGCCACCTGCGAGCGCTTTTGGAGCAGGTGCCATATCCCAAATATTTCAATTTGTATGGGCCAACCGAAACTAATGTATGTACCTACTGCCCGGTTCCCCACGATTTTATCAGCTCTGGCCTTGCTAGTTTACCCATTGGACCTGTGTGTCACCACCTGCAAGCCATGGTGGTAGGCGTAGACGGTGAACCCGTAAAGGCGGGTGAAATAGGTGAGTTGATTATTGCTGGTGGCAATGTGATGGCCGGGTACTGGAACCTTCCCGAGCAAACGGCTTCAGCCTTTTTTGAAAAGCCCGATGCTCGCTACTATCGCACGGGTGATCTTGTGATCGAGTCAGCAGGAGGTGTGTACACCTATTCCGGTCGTCGCGACCGCATGATCAAAAAGCGTGGCTTCCGTGTTGAGCTTGGCGAGATTGAAGCGAAGTTGCATTTGCACGAGAATATTCTTGAGGCGGCTGTTGTTGCTATTGCTAATGACGAGGGAGTGCAAGTGCACGCGCACTACGTTACGGCAGACAAGAAAAAGATATCGGTTATTAAATTGAAAAAGTTTAGTTCGGAGCATCTGCCGGTGTATATGGTGCCTGACACCTTTACCATGCATGAAACTCTACCGAAGACGTCGACCGACAAGGTCGATTACCAAACACTTAAGAGGGTTCACGAGGAAGCGTAATGTCTAAGTTAAAAGCACTGAAAATGAAGAAAGATGGCATTGTCGACGACAATGAAATAGTACAACTTTGTTATGAAGTAGCGAAAAAGTTTAAGCCGCGAGCAGAGCAGTTTGATAGGGACGGTGTCTTTCCTCGTGCCAATTTTGACGATTTGCGAGACGCCGGTTTGCTCGGCATTTTGGTGCCAAAAGAATTCGGAGGCATGGGCTCAGACTTTCTTACTTACACCAAAGCAATTGAGCAATTGGCAATAGGGGATAGCTCCACTGCGCTAACTTTCAATATGCACAATATCGCGATTGGTAGTTTGGCTGAATTGGACATTTCCAGTATCGAAGGAACCGAGCAGGGTCGCGGCATGGTGGAATTCCGCGATTGGATGTTTAACGAAGCAGCAGTCAATAAAAAACTGTTTGCCTCGGCTGCATCTGAAGCTGGTGTTGGCGCTAAGTTCAGCGAGTTTAAAACGAGCTACAGAACGGTTGATGGTGGCTTTTTAATAAACGGTTCTAAATCATGGGTATCAATGGCGGAAAATGCCGACTACTACGTGGTTGTTGCCCGTTCGGAAGAGATAGAAAGTGAAAATACACCGCTTTCATTTATGATTGTGGAACAAGGTAATCCCAATGTTACTTGGGAGCGCACGTGGGATGTTCTCGGTATGCGAGGCACGTCGACTAACCCCATGCATATGAAAGACTGTTTTGTGCCGAAAGAGCGTCTGTTTTTGGGTAGTGAAGGCTATGCCTTAATGAAAATTGTACGCGAGCCGCATTGGTTAATTGGTGGCTACGTCGGTGTTTATCTCGGTATTTCTCAGGCGTCTTTTGAGTTTTTGGTCAATCAGCTTAAAAGCAGAAAAATTCCAGGAACCGACAAATCTCGTGCAGATGATCCCGTTATTCAGCATCAAATTGGTGAAATCTATTCGCGTTTACTTAGCGCTCGTAACGGCGTGCATATTGCGGCGAAGCTTGTTGATGAAAAACCCGGTTCGGTTGAAGCCAACACTGCTATTCACAACTCTAAGTATATTTGCAGTGAACTCGGCCCGTGGATAACCTCGCGTGCCATTCGCATGTTGGGCGCCAGTGTGTTGACCAAGAAATTGCCGCTTGAACGTTGGTACCGCGATTCTCGTTGTGGAGGCCTTATGCCTGCAACAAGTGATGCGTGTCTATCCTATTTAGGGCAGATGGCCTTTGGTGCAGACTTGAGTAAACCGGGCAAAACGTATTGGTAAGCTGTTAGTTCTAAAGGGATATGTTTTTCATATTAGTATGTAAAAAAAAATGGCCGAATTATTCGGCCATTTTTTCTTTTTTAAGTGTGTAACTTATGGGCATATATGCCCATATTTTCTATCCGCAGATTTCATCAACTAAACTTCCGTCGTCATACAAATCGTTGTCAATATTTGATTGTGACGCGCGGGCCTTAGCTAGCGCCTGGGTGACAAATCTTTTTAATAAGGGAGTACGGGAAGGGTCTTTGATTGCCCCTTCGAGTAACAAATGGCCCGCGTATAAATTTGCATAGGTATCGGTTAGCTCTTTCGCCGCCGCAGCTTTGAAAAAATCGTCTTTTTGTTTGAGTGAGCTCTTTGCCTCGGCAAATATTGTGCGGATTGTTTGTAGTTTTTCTAGGATTGGCGAAAGTCCGGCCTTGGCTGGAAGCGCTGCAACGCTATCAAAATATTTTGCGAGAACATCGGCTTGTGCGTGTTTGATGGCAAGCCCTACAAGTACTTGAGTGGTACCTTCATAGATAGTGGTAATGCGAACGTCGCGTACGCAGCGTTCCACCGTGTATTCGCGAATATAGCCAATGCCACCGTGCAGCTGCTGCGCCAAATAGCACACGCGGTTGGCGGCTTCTGTTACGGTGTATTTTACTAGCGGCGATAATAAGTCGAGTATTCTTTGTGCTTCTTTTAGCGCTATGCGGTCTTCCTTTTCCGGCGAAACGCCCTGAGCTTTCTGCTTTTCAATTTTTTCATGAAGTTTATTTCTAATATCTAGCCATTGAGAGCCGGCGTACACCATGGCGCGACCGCTGTTGAGCATAACGCGCATATCTATAAGAATATCCGCCACGGAAGGCATGTCGTAAATTGTTTTGCCGAATGCCTTGCGCTCCCTAGTGTATTCAAGCGCGGCTAAATACGCGGCTTCGGCAATGCCTAAACCCTGGGCTGCCACACTAAAGCGGGCATGGTTGAGAATGTCGACCACATGAAACAGGCCGAACTTTTGGTTGCCTACAAGGTGTCCTACAGCCTCTTCAAAATGCAGCTCGCACGTAGGTGAACCGTGAAGCCCCATCTTTTCTTCAATGCGCGCTACTGTTACATTATTTTTTGATCCCCCGTGAACGGCAAACAGTGAAAGGCCAAACATTCCAGGTGTGTCGGATTCTGAGCGGGCTAGCACCAACAATACATCGCCATTGCCATGGGAGATAAACTGTTTTACACCGCTGAGCCGCCAGGTGCCATCGTCGCCCTGCTGAGCCTTCACGCGTATGGCCTGCAAGTCTGAGCCGCCGCCGGGCTCTGTAAGTACCATAGCACCAACTTTTTTGCCTTCACAGTATTCCGGTAGAAATTGCATTGCGACTTCTTCTGGCGCTAGGTGCGCAATGGCCTCGCCTATGTCTTGGTAGCCAAACATTGTCATCATGGATGCGTCTGCCTGTGAAACCATTTCTATCATCATAATGTATATGGTAGCGGGAAAATCTAAGCCACCAAATTTCCGTGGAACAATAACCCCCATAAACCCCGCATCACTCAAACATTTTTGTGCTTCGAGGGTGGCCGTAGCATATTTTACTTTGCCGTCAATTAGCAGGGCGCCCTCGGTATCGATAGCTTGGGAGCGTGGGGCAATAAAATTAGCACTAATATCGCCACATAGCTCCAGTGAGGAACGGTACATTTCCATTGCATCGTGATAGCTGCTGGGGCGCAGTGGGTCGTTCTCGTCGGGTTCGAAGTCGTGCTCTATGATGGCGACGGCTTTCTCTAGGTCGATATTCTCGAAGTGAAACATTAGATCTTTGTTGTCGGTAAAAAAATTGGGCATATGTATTCTCTCTTGCGAGTGTGTTTCACACTTACTGTAGTATGTTCTTGTGGCTAAATTAACGAAGCATTTAAGCGGTAATGTTAGCGTGTCAGAGCAGCTTACCGATGGCTTTAAAAATCAAACCCTGGCTCTATTAACTTGGGTTTGTATTCTCGA
>JBLHGN010000162.1:0-8057 GCA_047616325.1 Lentisphaeria bacterium | reverse complement strand
TCTCGCTGAAACATCACTTCAAGCAATTTATGCTTCAGCAGCCAAGCCGTTTTATAGCTAACCCCCACCATGCGCATCAATTCCAATGCCGCTATTGAATTCTTGCTTTGAGTCATCAAAAACATCGAGAGGAACCATTTTGTCAACGGCAGCTTGGTTGCCTCAAAGATCGTCCCTGCGACGGACGAACACTGATAACGGCAACCCAAACACTCCCATAAACGACGTCCATTGTGGGTCAAAGCCGCTCGTTTTCCGTTACAGCGTGGGCAACAATAACCCAGTGGCCAACGTGACTGTACAAGTGCTTCTTCACATTGCTCAACCGTACCATAAGATTTGTGGAACTCTTCAAATGACATGCCTTTTTGAAACTGCATTTTGTTCATGCTCATTGCTATTCATCCGCTATAGGCGTTAAATTAAAGCAACTGTACGCCCACACAGTATTCGCTGCAAGGGGTTCTGAGGATGGTAACTAATCAGGTAGGTTTTTGCTTTTGGGCCACTGATGATGGGCTAAGAGGCGCCAGAAAAACAGCTGCGCAGTTGTTGCAAGCGCTCAGGTGTGCCCACATCCAACCAAAAACCGCTGTAAATTTCTGCGCTGATACGCCCGTGCAAAACCCCCCAATCCAGCACCTCCTTTAGCGGAAATGCTTCGCGTCGCCGAGGGTAAGTACTTACCAAAGTCGGTGACATCAGACTAAGACCACTAAAGGTATAGAAGTGTGCGCCTTTAGTACCACCTTCTCGCTGCTGAGGTTTTAAGGCGGAAACCCCTCTATTGGGCTGCAAAAGTGCTGAGGTTCTATCGTCACTGGCCAAAGCAAAATCACCCTCAGGGTTGTGATCTGGGTTTTCGACAAGAATAAGATGGGCTCCGCCCTGTTTGACGCACTCGGCTACAGGTTTATTGCAAAACAAATTTGCATAGTCATAATCCGACCAGACATCCCCATTCACCAACAAAAAAGGATCTTGCCCCAGAGTGTCGAGAGCATGATTTATCGCCCCTGCGGTTTCTAAGGGGTAATCTTCATGGGAATAATGCAGTACAACCCCATAACGCGACCCATCACCCATGGCATCAATGATCATGTGACCTAGGTAGGAGGTATTTATTATGATTTCGGTGATGCCAGCCGACGCCAATTTACCGATGTGTCGCTCCAATAGCGTAGCGCCATCAACATCCAGCAGTGGCTTGGGACACGCCAATGTATGTGGCCTCATGCGTCGCCCCTCTCCCGCCGCCAGAATAAATGCCTTCATCGGGGGGACGTTGCCTTCATCCAGGGCTGCTTGTTAACTTCAGGCATAAGCTTACCTTCGAACCATGCGCCAAATGCCTCTAATACTGGGTAGCGGGCAAGCACACTGCGCACGTATTCAAGCACCTGAGGCAGGTCATTCAGGTATTGGTGCTTACCATCGCGCAGAGACAATCTAGAAAAAATACCAAGCACCTTAATGTGACGCTGCAGTCCCATCAAATCGAACCATGTTATAAATTGATCCTTCGAAGTGGGCGGCATAATGCCCACATCAACCGCCATATTGGCGTAGGCGAGGGCCCAACGCTGCACATTTTCACGTGGCCAGGATATATAGCAATCTTTTAATAGAGACACCAAGTCATAGGTAACTGGACCGATCACGGCATCCTGAAAATCAATTATTCCGGGCACACCTCCAGCACCATAGACTAAATTGCGCGAATGAAAATCTCGGTGGACTGTCACCTTGGTTTGCTCACAAGCACTCGCAACTAACACAGAAAAGGCATTGTCGATCAGTGCATTTTCTTCGTCACTTAGGCGGTATTTTAATATCTTTGGAACAAACCATTCGCTAAACAGCGCTAGTTCTTTGCGCAATTGCGGTTCGTCGTATAGGGGGAAGGTGGCGTAGTCGAGCGGGCACTGCTGTATTCGCAATAAAGCCATCAATGCTTCACCATATAATACATCTACAGTGTCATAATTAAGATATTCGAGATAGAGCTTTTCACCCAAATCTTCCAGTAAGAGAAAACCATAATCAAAATCGCGCGCAAGCACTTTTGGTACGTGTACGCCGTGTTCGCGAAAATAGCTGTCGATTTTAAAAAAAGCCTTATTGTTTTCCGTCTCGGGCGGCGAAAAGACAGCCATTAGACTAGAGCTTTGCAAACGAACTCGAAAATAATGCCTAAAACCAGCATCACCCGGCAGAGGCAGCCAGTCGAATTCTGGCGAATTTTCGGCATCTTCACTGAGACTTTTTAGCTGGAGGGCAACCCAATCTTTTAATTGCGCGTATTTGTCAGACGAGTCTTGAGGGGGGGGGAAATCGTTTTTTTGCATTAATTCCTCTTGCTTCACTATTTATACGATCGATTGTTTTTATTTTGCCCATGCTTAGCACTATAATCGACGCCTTTACCGTTTCAGGATCCCAGTATGCCCAAGAGTTTTGCTCTACTCAATCGTTTATCGGTCGATAAACGTGGCGATAAATCGAAGTTCGGCAAAACCACCAAGAGTGTATCTCTGAGTCGTTTTATCACTATAGCTTCTCTTCTAACGTGCCACGCTGTTTTTGCACACACGCAAACCAAATCCACATCCCTCGCCAGCGAACAGCAGCCATCAAAAACACACACGCTATCAACAACAGAACTTCGCGCCTACGCCCAAACAGCACCCTTCGGATGGGTTGCGAAAGAATTACTCCCCCACGAGCTGCAGGAAAAGGTCGCACTGGGCTGCGGTGGTGCCTATGTAGATTCGCTAACCGATGTCGATACAGGCCCACAAAATAGTGCCCAAATGGCTGAGCAACCGCTAGTAATTGAAGCCCGCAGCGCCACCGTCACTAACGGCAATAGGGCTGTATTGGAGGGTGGCGTAAAATTGTCTCAGGGTGATCGCTCTATTTCTGCGGGAAAAATGTCTTACGATAGAGCAAATGATCAGGCCAGCCTAGAAGGCAATGTCTCCATCAGACAGACGGGCATGCTTATTCAGGGCGAACATGCCGAAGTAAGCACCAACCAACACAAAGCCAGCTTTAGTGATGCGGCGTTTGTGTTTCAAGAGAGTCACATACGCGGTAACGCAAAATCTGTGCGACAAACTTCCGCCAGTAAGCTTGAACTAAACGAAGGCAAAATAACCAGCTGTGAACCCGGCAGTGAATCGTGGGTATTGGAAGGCGAAAAAATAACCGTGGATCGCGTAACCAATCAGGGGACCGGCCGCAATGTTAAATTGAAAGTGGGTTCCGTACCTGTATTTTATCTGCCTTATATCACTTTTCCTGTGGGCGATCAGCGCCAGTCTGGGCTCTTGTTCCCATCCATAAGCAGCAGCGATGACGGCGGAGTGGACTTTGCTACGCCCTACTACTGGAACCTTGCCCCCAATTACGACGCCACCATCACCCCTCGCCTGATTTCTGGCCGAGGCGCCATGCTAGAACTGGAAACACGCTACTTAAACCAATGGATGAGAAATGATATTGGTTTGGCATTTTTGCCCAATGACGGTGGCAGTCAGGACAAAGACCTCGACCAATTAATAGAAGAGGGACAAATCACCGAAGAGATTGCCCGCCCCCACAAGGGCAATAATAGATGGCTGGCGCAACTAAAGCAGCGCAGTGGTGAAGTAAACGGCTGGTATTCCATCGCTGACTATACCCGAGTTAGCGACGAAGACTACTTTCGCGACCTGGGCACGTCTTCGCTATCGGTTGCCAGTACCACATTTCTCAATCAGTCTTTGGAGGTGGGTTACCAGTTTGAACATTGGGAGATAAGTACACTGACTCAGGCCCAGCAAGTGATGTTACTCGATCTGGACACACCTTATCGCAAGCTACCTCAAATAGATGCAAATGGACTCTACCGCTTAGACAACTGGAACATCGCGATTAACAACCGCATCACACAGTTTACCCACCCCGATAGCGATATTGACCACATTGCTGGCAAGCGCGTTAATACCGACTACCGGGCGGGATGGGAAAAGCGTCTAAATTGGGGTTTTATAAAGCCCGAAATCGGCTACAAATCGCTACACTATCAGCTGGACAAAAGCAGTATCACCAATATTGATGATGCTGAATTTGGCATCGGTACCGGGCAGGCCAGCATTGATATGGGCCTAATATTTGAACACCCTCAAGGTAAGTATTTACAAACACTAGAACCCAGAGTTTTCTACCTGTATCGTGAATTCACGGATCACAGTAAGGTTTTTGGCCTAGGCGCTGACGGAGAGCAAAATATAAATTTTGATACCTCAGCGAGAACCTTCACTTACAGTCAACTGTACCGCGATTCACGCTTTATTGGCGGAGACCGCCTCGACGATGCCAATCAGATGACACTGGGGCTCACTTCTCGCTGGGAGAGCAATACCACTGGAGAAGAATTGTTTACAGTAAGTGCAGGGCAAATTTTCCACTTCAAAGATCGAATGGTGGACCTAACTAGCGATGCATTCAGCACACAAACCACAACCAGCTCCGAGTTTGCTGCGGAGCTGTCGGTGAATATTGGCGCGCAAACAGTTTTTTACTCCAACACTGTTTACGATACCGATAGTAGTCGAATCAACAGAGGTTCTGCAGGACTAAATTTTGCGTCGAGCGACTACAACAGGCTGCTTAATCTTAGCTACTCCTTTCTTCGCGACCCAAACGCCACTCGATTAACTAACAAGGAAATCGACCAGGTGGACTTGTCATTTGTTACTCCTGTAACAGCACAGTGGTCGCTTATGGGCCATGTCAATTACGATATTCAGAACCATCAGGAACTTGAGACATTTGCCGGGTTCGAATACAACGATTGCTGTTATCGCTTAAGATTCTTGGCTAGACGCTGGCTAGACAGTAATATAGCCAGCCTCGGTGCCGGTGACGACGCGCAGTACGATCAAGGCATGTTTTTTGAGATCCACTTCAAAGGCCTCGGCGGCTCTGGTGCCAAAGTTAATAACATTCTTGAAGACGGCATTATCGGCTACCAACGTCGGGAAGAGTTCCGAAAATAGCTATAACCCTGATCATTGGAATGCGACGGTGGCAAGGTAACGACTTAAGCCACTGAGAGTATGTTACGAATAAATATTGCGAAAAAAACCATGGAACATCAGTCACAGTTTGCCTTTACGCTATAACGGCCCACTAAACAAACATTCACATATATTAATAAAGTAAGTAGTCACTATTCATGATAATCAATACAAAGCGCGTCTCCTTAATAGTCATCCTCTCTTCAAGCCTGAGCCTATCGCTATTCAGCCCACTTGCTAGTACAGCAACTCAATTACTGGATAGAGTTGTGGCCATTGTTGACGAGGACGTGGTAACACAGACCGAACTGGATAACCGCATTGTCGATATTAGTCGGCGCTCCGAAGCGGCTGGCATGAAGCTACCCCCTGCAAATGTTCTGCAAGAACAAATTCTCGATCAGCTGATAAATGAAACATTGCAACTGAATGCCGCCTACCGCTACGGCATTACTGTCAGCGACCAAGAAATATTGGATGCGATTAAAAACGTTATGGTATCGCGCAAATGGCAGCAGCAAGATCTGATCGACAACCTCGCCAGCGATGGCATTACCATCGAAGATTTCAAAAAAGACATACGCCGACAGCTCACCATGCAAAACATTTCCCAAGGCTTGGTGCGCTCGCGCATTAAAATATCTGACCAAGACATCGATAACTTTCTGAAATCTGCCGATGCCCAGTTTTGGATTTCTCCCGACTACCAGCTGAGTCATATTCTAATTGCCCTGCCACCATCGGCAGACAGTAAGGCAAGTGCAGAAGCGGAAGAAAAAGCCCATAAAGTATACGAAAAACTGGTAAGCGGCGCTCGTTTTGAAGAGGTGGCACTGGCCGAGTCCGATGGCCCCCTCGCCCTTAAAGGTGGAGACTTAGGCTGGCGCAAGTCCACGGACCTACCAACGCTATTTGCCGAAATTGCACCCACCTTAGAAAAAGGAGAAATTTCAAAACCGGCGCGCAGTCAGGCGGGCTTTCACATACTTAAGCTTAATGGCATACGCGGCGAGACAAAACAAATTGTGAACCAGACCCTCGCTCGCCATATTCTCATTAAAATTTCGGCCATTCTAGACGCCAAGCAGGCACAAGAAAAACTTAATGGCATTCGTCAATCCATTCTCGATGGTGCTGATTTTGGCGAACTAGCAAAAAAACATTCCGAAGATATTGGCTCTAAACTGTCTGGCGGCGAATTGGGTTGGTCGTCTCCTGGTCAGTTTGTACCCATTTTCGAAAGCACAATGAACGACCTGGAAAAAGACGATATCAGCCAACCGTTTGAATCTCAGTTTGGCTGGCACATTCTGCAGGTTATGGACCGCCGCCAAGAAGACATGACCGAACAAGCCATACGCGGGAAAGCAGGCAACGTGTTGATGAGTCGACGCTTCGAAGACGAGATTCAGCTATGGATACAAGAAATGCGCGACAACGCCTTCATCGATATAAAAATTTAGCCCAGTTGCTATTAAACCAGATGCTATTAGCCCATTTGCTATTAGGTAAGCACTAGTAAGTAAACGCTAGAAAGAACCGACAAGCAGCCAAAGGGGATGCTTAATTGTCACACACTACAGCTATAGAAATATTACTAACCCCCGGCGAACCCGCTGGCATAGGGCCCGAGCTAACTGTTGTGGCCGCACAAACGGCCCAACCTTTCGCCTTATCCGCCGTGTGTGACCCATCGCTGTTAAACGCTACCGCTAATACGCTGGGGCTTCCTCTCACCATTCACTTGAGAGAAGATAATGCGCCCTGTGCACCCTTACCGGCAAGCCACATTTATGTGCGCCCGGTAGCCCTGCGGGAGCCATCCACCCCGGGGAACTTAAATGTGGCCAACGCCGCTTACGTAGTCGATACCCTGGCGCTAGCGGCGGACTTGTGTATCAGCCAAACCTGCCATGCTCTCGTGACAGGCCCCGTGCAAAAGAGTGTAATTAACGACGCTGGCGTTGCCTTTAGCGGCCACACCGAATATTTTGCCGAGCGCAGCCAAACAGACAAAGTAGTAATGATGCTGGCGACCACCGAACTGCGTGTCGCCCTGGCGACCACCCATCTCCCCCTAAAAGATGTGGCCTCCGCGATCACTCGCGGAGAATTAACTCGCGTTATTCGCATTTTGGTGAACGAGCTAAAAACAAAATTTTCCCTGCCATCGCCTCGAATACTGGTTTGCGGTTTAAATCCCCATGCCGGAGAAGGCGGTCACATGGGGCGAGAGGAAATAGACACCATCATTCCAGTGCTGGAAACATTTAGAGCGGAGGGCGTCGACCTGGTCGGCCCCTTGCCTGCAGACACCCTGTTTACCCCCCATCACCTCAAAGACTGCGACGTCGTGCTCGCCATGTACCACGATCAAGGTCTTCCAGTACTTAAGTATTCTGGGTTTGGAAAAGCGGTAAATATCACCTTAGGGCTTCCTTTTGTGCGTACTTCAGTCGATCATGGCACCGCTCTTACCATTGCAGGCAAGGGCATCGCCGACGCAGGCAGCCTGCAAGAGGCCCTTGCCAGTGCCTATCAACTGGCCTGTAACCGAAACTAAAAACTCTATGTCAGTCTCCAAAACCACCGCCGGACACAAGGCACGCAAACGCTTTGGTCAAAACTTTCTAGTGGATCAGTCGATCATCACCCATATTGTGCGCTCCGTAGCCCCACGCGAGGGCGATAACATTGTGGAAATCGGACCCGGTCAAGGAGCCATCACGGGTTTGCTCTTAGACGCTAACCCTAGACTTAACGCTATTGAACTAGACCGCGACCTGATACCAATTCTTCTCGCACAATTTGCCAAATATCGCGAATTTAAAATTCACCAGACCGACGCCCTCCATTTTGACTACGCTACCCTCTACCCAGCAAATGAAGAAAGCTGCTCAGAACTGCAGTTGAAGAATCCTTTACTGCGCATCGTTGGTAATTTGCCCTACAATATCTCTACACCACTCATCTTTCACCTGCTGAGTTTCC
>JBLHGN010000161.1:0-8093 GCA_047616325.1 Lentisphaeria bacterium | reverse complement strand
GATTAACCGAGCCGTGTGAAAGGGGTCATCCACCCGCCACTCTTGGTTCTCGTTTGCGCGTTTAAGTATGCCTTCGACTAGTGTTAACGCCGGTTCGATGACAAGCGTCCGGTAGGTTGTGACGATGCCTGGGAAGCTACGCGCGTCAGAAATAATTACCTTAATCAGTTTAGGGAGAGGCGTGTCTCGGATAATGCTGGGGGCAAGTTTCATTATGGCTTGAATAGCCCCAGCACCTGAAAGCGAAGTATTCGCCAGGACGCTGATACGTTGCAGGTTGCCCACGGCGACGGTGTCTATTAATGCCTTAAATAGAGATTCTTTGGAATTAAAAGTAGAGGTAGAGGGTGCCTTTGCTTATTTTTGCGCGTCGGGCAATGTCCTCCATGCGGGCCGCACTAAACCCTCGCTCAAAAAATTCGTCGAGCGCGGCGACTAACAAGTGGCTTTTGCGCTCATTTTTAGCGTGTTCTGATCGGGCTCTTTTTTTGTGTGGCATGGTTTGCCTATTTTTTTAAATATCTAACCGAATCCTACCCTGCTAGCTGACTAGTCAGTTAGCAGGGTAGGTGCGTCCTTAATAACGAGCAAACTCAATTTTATATTTCTGGAATTGATGTGATCGCGGACAAAAAATATAAACAAAGTGGAGGTTTATGGTTATGTGGTCTATTTTTTGCTGTGTTAAAGTGACGGAGAGCGGACGCGGGCGCTTGACATGGATGGATTTTAATCCTCAATCGTTAAAATGCCAGCATATTTACGTGTTGTGTCAGCTTTTTAAAAATATTGTGTAGACCATCGTTTCTTGAGTGTTAGCGATACAAGTGTTTAATAAGCCGACATTGTTAGAGTGAAAATACGTATAAAATCATACAATTACGTTGGACTTTCAAGAAAAGGGATTAGATTTAGTATGATAAGGAGTTGAAAATAGAATATATAATGTCTTTTGAGCTGTGAGAGCAACTACTACTACAACAACGACTAAGTGAATTGAACTTGATAATGGGCAAAGTTAAAATTTTTGTGGGTGTGCTGGCTTTAACGTTAGTTGGTAATGCAGAGGCTGTAGAGCCTATGGATTTGCGCGAAGCGGTTTCCAGTGCTGCGGTGAACAATCCTGGCGTTCAGGCGTCGTGGAATGCTTTTGAAGCTTCCAGACAAGGTGTTCGAGCTGCAAAGGGCGGCTACTATCCTAAACTCGACTTATCGGCCGAAGGAGGCAATGTAACCACTGAAGACCCCCAGCGCATTGCGCAATCGTTTGATGCGCAGACTTACAGCCTTACTCTTACTCAAATGCTTTTTGACGGATTTGCCACCAAGCAAGATGTGGCCCGCCAAAACTATGTTCAATTGGCCCGCTATTACGAATTTAGGCAGGTGTCAGAAGATATCGCCCTGGAAACAGCCCAGGCTTATTCCGATGTATTGCGGTATAGAAAGTTAGTGGCATTGGCCAAAGAGAATTATTTTCAGCACCTTCGTTACCATAAAGATATTGAAAAGCGTGTTAATTCGGGTATCGGCCGTGGTGTGGACTTGGAGCAAGCGCGTGCGCGTTTGGCTTTGTCTGAATCCAACGTGTTAACCGAGGCAACCAATCTTCACGATGTGTCGGTGCGCTTTCATCGCTTAGTTGGGTATTTCCCTAGTCGGGATATGCTCGAGCCCAGCCTTTCCACCAAGCTAATTCCTAGTCATCGCACCACAGCCTTAGAAAAAGCCTTTATTAAAAATCCATCACTCAACGCCGCCATTGAAGGTATTCGCTCGTCGCGCGCGGATCTGCGAGGACGCAAGGCGCCCATGATGCCGCGCCTGGACTTAAGATTGCGAAAACAAATTGACGAAAACGTCCGTGGTTTGGAAGGAAAGTACGACGAAGAAGCCATTGAGTTAGTGCTGACCTACAACCTTTACAATGGCGGCAGTGATTCTGCTCGTAAGCGACAGTCCAGGTATTTGATGTTGGAAACTCAAGACGTGCGAGATCGCGTATGTCGTGAAGTGCGTCAAACGGTATCTATTGCCTATAACGACATAGGCAGCAAGCGTAAATTGGTGGGCTATTTAACTCGCAACGTCGATGCTATTTCGAAGGCCCGCGAAGCCTATAAAAACCAATTCGATATTGGGCAGCGAACGCTATTGAATTTGCTCGACACCGAAAACGAGTATTTTGAAGTGAAGCGAACGCTTATCAACGCTGAAAGCGATTTTTTGCTGTCGCAAGTGCGAACACTGGCTGGAATGGGTGAATTACTGCATTCAATGAATATTGAGGGCAGCGATGCCGATATGAAAGACGAGTTGGATCTGTCCCGCGAAAAAGCCTTGAGCGCGGGTTGTCCTGCGGAAGCGCCAGGCATGGAAGGAGTCGATTTTGGCGAGGACGATTTTTTAATTGCGGTGCCGCTGGCTGCCGACGAGGCGGAACTACGTCTCGATGTTAAGTTTAAGCATGGGTCATCAGAAGTGTCGGTCGATGCTGGCCCTGAACTGGCGCGAGTGGCGAAATACCTGTGTGGCAACCCCGAACTTCGTGCAACGGTAGAAGGGCACACCGATTCGCGTGGGGCCGATGACTACAATTTGTATCTCTCAAAGGCGCGGGCAGAATCCGTTAGAGATGCCTTGGCCATGCGCTGTGCCCCTGCTCAAAAACGATTGTCGGCCATAGGTTACGGCGAATCTCGCCCGATAGCATTAAACAGCACCGACCTAGGTCGAGCCCTGAACCGAAGGGTTGTATTGTTATTAAAAGGCGTTACCGAACAAACCGCAGAGTTTGTGCCGGAATCTGCTGCGCAGTAGGTACGAGTTAACGACTTTGGCTTGAATTACGCTACATTGCCTTGAGAGCAGGCAGTAGAGAATAGCCAGTTAAAAGAGTCATTTGGAATACCGCTTCGCAAAAATTGAGACGCCATATTGCCTATATCGACTACTATTAAAGAACTATTTCTTTTGGTTTGCTTCAACGGCCTGCTTACTCTCGGTACGTGCAAAAAAGGGTATGTGCAAAAAAGGCCTTTGACATGACATCTACTCACCACGACCCGCTTCTTGAATGTCTGTTGGTACTTGGCACGTATTACGGTCAAGCCACCTCGCGTGATGCATTAATTTCTGGTTTGCCACTCAAAGACAGACGACTCGACCCTTCACTTTTTGGCCGCTCCGCCAGGCGCATTGGCTTGACCTCCAAAATCTCAAAAAAGCCTCTTAACCAAATTAACAACTCGCTCTTACCCGCCGTACTGCTTCTAAAAAATGAGCAGGCCTGTGTGCTTGTTTCATGTTCGGCTGAGGCCGGCGCAAAAATTATCTACCCTGAACTGGGTGATGCAGCAGTGGATGTCCCCCTTGAGTCGTTGAACAAAAGCTATTTAGGGCAGGTAATTTTTGCAAGGCCGCGCTTTCGTTTTGACCAGCGCAGCCCTGAGGTGAGGGAAAGTCACGGTCGAACCCACTGGTTTTGGGACAGCTTTAACGCGAGCTTACCTCTGTATCGCGACGTGCTGGTGGCTGCGTTTTTTATTAATATGCTGGCGGTGGCACTGCCCTTATTTACCATGACGGTATACGACCGCGTGATTCCCAACACCGCATTGGAAACCCTCTGGGTGCTGGCCTTGGGGGTGGGCATTGTGATTATTGCCGATGCTGTATTGAAAACCATACGTGCATACTATTTGGACTTGGCGAGCAAACGCATTGATATTCGCTTGTCGGCTGAAATAATGGAGCGTGTATTGGGTTTGCGATTAGAGTCGAGGCCTGTTTCTGCCGGGTCGTTTGCGGCTAACTTGCGCTCGTTTGAGACCATCCGAGATTTCATAACGTCGGCCACCATCACCGCAATTATCGATTTACCTTTTACGCTAATTTTTATTGCACTCCTGTTTTGGATAGCAGGCCCGATGGTGCTGCCGGTAAGCATCGGTATTATTATCGTAGTGTTATTTGCCTTAAGTACCCAGAGCAAAATGGAAGAGCTTACCGAAACCACCTACCGCGCCAGTGCACTGCGTAATGCAACACTCATAGAAAGCCTTGTAGGGCTAGACACATTAAAAGCGATGGCCGCCGAGAGCATTATGCAAAAACGCTGGGAGCATTCGGCCTCGTTTTTGGCGCGGGTCTCTATTCAATTGCGCCTGCTGGCAACCTCCAATATGAATGCGGTGATGTGGGCGCAGCAGACGGTTACAGTGGGTGTAATTGTTACCGGTGTTTACCTAATTGCCGAGGGCGAATTGTCCATGGGGGGCCTAATAGCCAGCTCGATGTTAAGTGCTCGCGCGATGGCCCCTTTGGGGGCTATGGCTGGATTGTTGGCTCAGTTTCATCACGCAAAAACGGCGTTTCACTCACTCGGTCAAATCATGGAACTTCCTGTTGAGCGGCCTCTGGATGCGCGCTTTGTGCACAGACAGAAGCTGAAGGGTAAGATTGAATTTCGCAATGTATCGTTTACTTATCCAGGAAGTGAAACTGCCGCACTTAGAAACGTATCCTTTGTTATTCAGCCGGGTGAACATGTTGCGTTGCTGGGTCGCATTGGTTCTGGCAAGAGCAGTCTTAAAAAATTAGCCATTGGCTTGTATCAGCCTACCGAAGGCGCGGTATTAATTGATGGTATCGATGTACGCCAGTTAGATCTCGCCGAATTGCGCCAGCAAGTGGGTTACGTAGCCCAAGACACGACTTTGTTTTATGGCAGTTTACGGGAAAATATCGTATTGGCTCACCCGCAAGCCGATGACGAGGCCGTTATTCGCGCCACTGAATTTGCTAATCTGACCGAATTTGTGAATACCCATCCAAAGGGCTTCGACATGATAATTGGTGAGCGCGGTGACACCATCTCTGGCGGACAGCGAAAGTCTATTGCTCTGGCCCGCGCTATAATTCACGATCCGCAAATTTTGTTGCTGGACGAACCCACAGCCTCAATGGACCACTCCACAGAAATTTGGGTGAACAAACAAATACAAGATCAGTGCCAAGGGAAGACGATTCTATTGGCTACGCATCGTACCTCGGTATTGAGCATGGTCGATCGCATTATTGTCATCGATGGTGGGCGTATTGTCGCCGACGGCCCGCGCGACAATGTGGCGGAGGCTCTTAGAGAAGGGCGCATAGGAAAAGCCTCATGATCGCAACGAAGCCGCAAGTGAAAAAGAAGGCGCTAGCTGATGGCGGATTAGAGTCCAAGCTCAAAACGCTGCCCTTAAGCAATGTTGCCGTAAAAGTGCCTAAGCTTATCGATAGAGTGTTGGCGATGTTGGATGCCAACCCTGAAGATGCGGATTCTCTGAGTTGGGAGGAAAATGCTGACAGAGCGAGAGTAGAGCAAAATCCCATTCGCACGCGATTTTTGTTTTACGGTCTTTGCAGTCTTATCACCATATTGATTATCTGGTCTGCATTTGCCAGCATTGATCAGGTGACCCGTGGCGAAGGAAAGGTTATTCCGTCGCAGCAGGTACAAATATTACAGTCCTTTGATGGCGGCGTGATTACTTCAATAAATGTGCAAGAGGGCGATATTGTCGAGGCCAATCAGTTACTGGTTAAGCTCGATGCAACGCGCTTTTTATCCAATGTACACGAGAGTCGTGCGGAATTATTAGCGTTGAAAGCCAAGTCGCTACGTTTGCGCGCCGTGGCAGAGGGGGGCGAGTTTTTACCTCTAGATAGCCTGAGAAAAGAAGCCCCCGACCTCGTTGCCGAAGAGCTGGTGTTGTTCGAGTCCACCAAAAAAGAATTGGGGGTCATCAAACAAATAGCGCTAGAGCAAGTTACCCAGCGCGAGCAGGAGTTGGTGGAGGCGGTGTCGCATCGTGACCAGGCCCTAAAATCGTTTGAACTGGCATCGCGCGAGCTTGAAGTGACACGGCCCCTGGTGTCTTCTGGAGCGGTTTCGGAGGTGGAACTACTGCGTTTAGAGCGCGATGTGGTCAATATGGTGGGTCAACGCGATCAAGCGCAGGCACAAATTAATCGTCTTAAAGCCGCCATCTCCGAGGCGGAGCAAAAAATACTTGAAGTTGAATTGAATTTTAAAAATGCTGTGCGCGAGGATTTGTCACTGACTATGGCTCGCTTAAACGCACTGGAAGGGTCCAGTGCAGGACTAAAAGATCGAGTTAAGCAAACGTCGGTGAGATCCCCCGTACGCGGTACGGTCAAACGCTTATTTTTTAACACCATTGGTGGGGTGGTATTACCTGGCAAAGAGGTGATTGAAATTATCCCCTTGGACGATACGCTGCTGCTAGAAGCAAAAATTAAACCGCAGGATATTGCCTTTTTACATCCCGGGCAGCGCGCCAATGTCAAATTCACCGCCTATGACTTTGTTGTCTATGGCGGCCTAGAGGCCCGAGTTGAACATATAGGTGCCGATACCGTAATGGACGAAAACGGTAATCCCTTCTATGTTGTAAGGGTGCGTACTCTCGAATCCACCTTGGGTGAGGGCAAACCCATTATTCCCGGCATGGTAGCCTCGGTAGATGTTCTGACGGGCAAAAAAACCATACTGAACTATATGTTAAAACCTTTATTCCGCGCTAAACAGTACGCCTTAAGCGAACGATAACGATAACGATGACTGTATTCGTAAGTTTAGCGGCCCATGCAATGCCCCAATGGAACAGCGCGTTTCCAGATGCTTATGTGTCTTATGGTTTGCCCAAACAATTCGACACCTTCGATCGCTCTATTATTTTTGTTAATACAATGGGTTTAACTCCCGAACAAAAAAGTGAATGGTTGAGCTGCGCTGTAGCCACCAAACGAAAAGTAATTGTGCTTAGCTCAGTCCCCGACGACGATGAGGCTATTGCTGTAATTCAGCAGGGTGCCGTTGGTTACGGGCACGCGCTATCGGTGCCGGATCGTTTGCGGGAAATGGCGCTAGTCGTAAAACACGGTGGCTTGTGGGTAGGTAATTCTCTGCTCAAACGAATTTTGGGCAGTATACGGCAGGTGTCGAACAGTAGCGCGGAACGGCCGTTTTCGGTGGAACCCAAGGCCGATCTGGCGTCACAATCTCGCCTTGCTGAAAGCCAAAGCCCACATGAAATCGAAAGTATTCGCGCACTTGCCAGTGCTAGCGATGAAGGTATGATGGCCAATGCGAGTGATGAACCTCAGCAATCGCAGAGGGCTGAGGCGCAGGTATTTTTTCAAGGGCGTCTTAGTGAGAGAGAATTCATGGTGGCTAAACTAGTAGCCGTAGGTGCAACCAATCAAGAAATCGCTCAACGCCTCGACATAAAAGAACGTACGGTGAAGGCCCATATTACGGCTACATTCGAAAAACTACATATTCGCAATCGTGTAGAGTTGGCGTTGTTGCTGAACAATGTGCAAGTGCCGCAAGATCCTATGGATAACTCTTCTAAGCAACATGCCCTTTAGTACAATCCCCCTTTGATCTAATTCAACTACTATTCCCGTTATCAAATGTCTCGACTGCCTTTTTTGATCGTGGGCTTAAAAAACGTTTAGGAGTAGAGTATGAACCCCATTGCAACAGTTGTTTCCATATCCGGTCAGGTTTTTGTTCGTAACAACGAAGGTGAACTTAGAGCCATAAAAACGGGTGACGTTATTTTCGACGGTGAAGAAATCGTCACTAAAGATGGTGCAACTGTTTCTCTGGATCTCTCCGATGGCGATCCTTTAATATTGGCAGAAGGTTCTGAGGTTGCCATCACTCAAGAGTTGCTGAAAACCGCTGCTATCGACCCGCAAGAGAACGCCATAGAAGCCGATGATATTGCTGCGCTGTTAGGGGCTCTGGAAAGTGGCGTTGATATTAACCAAATACTGGACGGCCCAGCGGCCGGCGGAAATGCCAGCGATGGTGGCCGCAGCTTTATTCGTCTTGCGCGTATTGTCGAGGCGCTGCCAGACAACACGATAAGTGCCGATACCCTTGATACGCCCTTTATTAGCAATCTTTCTGCCGACTCGCAGGACGATCTGGGTGTGCTGTTCCCTAGTACGCTTAGTTTAAGTGCCTCACCTTCAATCACTGAAGGTGAGGTCATCACTTATACCGCAAG
>JBLHGN010000160.1:0-8112 GCA_047616325.1 Lentisphaeria bacterium | reverse complement strand
ACATCTTCGACAGACGTCACTTGACGCATCTGCCATTGCACTGCACCTACTCTTACAGAAGTCTTTTGTGTTTCAATGACCAAGTCAGAAACTTCGTATAAAATATTACTCCATTCCAAAAGTGTCGCGTATCCAAGAGATTTTTCGTCTTCAGGTAGATACTGTCGCAACAAGCGCTTTACTTGAAAATCATTCGATAGTTGAAAGGTTAATATCGGATCGTATATTTCCCTGCATTTTACGGCGGCCAAATACTCTTCCGCGCTCATAGCATCGCTATGATTGTGGTACATTGGAATACGACCACCAGCCAGAATGGCTCTTAGATTGTATTGTCGACATAGCTCTTTGCGAGCATCGTAAAGCCTTCGCCCCAAGCGAAACCCACGATAATCAGCGTGAATAAGTAAATCTAAGCCATAAATAGCGTCGCCATCTTTCTGATGACGAATGGTCAATCTGTTACCCATCAAATCATCGTAGGTGTGGGGGTTACTAAATCGGATATAATCAACCTGAACCGAGAGGGCCATACCAACCAAGCGCTCATGATCAACGAGGCAAATTTGTCCTTCGGGAAAGTCGTCAATAAGTTTTAGAAATGTGTGCTCAGGCCAAGCGCCGCCGATATCCTTGTATACACTATCCATTAAGGTTTTCACTTGAGGATAATCGCTCGTGCAAAGGTTTCTAATATTTAAGTGTAAATTGTCTGGCATAATATTCCTGTAATATATCTGAAACTACTTTCTTATCTAACGCGGATTCAAATCCAAAGTGCATCATCACCTAAGCGGCTAACGCAGCCATATGTTCAGCAATTAAATCATCAGGCGCTTTAAACTCCAAGTATTTTCTTCGACGAGTATTTTGGACTCAATAAGGGTCATCATGGCTTCTGTCATTTTTGTGGCTTTACAGGCTTCTTTTCGCCGTCTGGCCAACTTCTCTTGCGCTTACTTGCGCCGGCAAGCTCTTTGGCCTGTATTCCTTGCCAGCTCTAAATTGATGGGGCACTGACTAAGCCTCTGCCGAATCAGCAATCTCTCGCGGGCAATAACCTTTTTTAGTAAGGTATTTGACACCGCTGTTAATAAGCCAGCTGTTGGTAAGGTCTCGTCATCTTTAGAGGCACTGCTCCACTCTTTACTTCTTTCTTGTGGCGAGGGATATGACCATTGCGAGTCATTTCATTCTTGGCTCATTACCCCTACATCTGCTCTTTAAGTTTTTCCAGGGCACGATAAAAACGCATCTTGGTCGCACTGAGCCCCAATTCCATAATCACAGCAATTTCTGCTAGCGACAACTCACTTACGAAACGCAGACTCAATATGTATTGCTCTTGCTCGTCTAAACACCCCACCATGGTGTCGAAATCATCCCGCCACAAGGTCTCCGCTGTCTCATTATTATGGCCAGCGCGGTCATCGACACTCCCTTCAGAAAAATCCGCATAACGCTCGCGCTGCAGCTTAAGTTTTTGGTGGCGACTAAAGCACACATTAGTGACAATTTTTATCAACCAGGTTTTAAATGCGGAACGCTCTTGAAAACGAGGCAAGCCATTAAAGACCTTTAATAATACAATTTGACTCACGTCTTCTGCTTCGCTGGTGTCACGCAATATACCGAGGCAGGTGCGATAGATGAGCGCATAATGACGCTTCATCAATAGTTCATAGGATTGCGTCACATAGGGAAGCTCTTTAATGGCTCGCGCAACTAAAGCGGCGTCGTCGTCATACGCGGGCTTGTCCCGTTTCGCTATGCGTTCTGGTGTCAATAGCATAAGGTCGCTTCCAGGGCGTGCCCTTGTGTCAATAACACCTAACGCTGTACACTAACTTTAGTGTCGATTAAAACAGTATTAGCAACTGAAACTAAAGCGCCATCGCTTTGTTTTATCTGGGTTTTAACTGTCCCAATACTCTCTAAAGTACCGGTAATATCATCCAGTTGTAATTGGTCACCCGTGCGATACAAATCACGGGCATAAACTCCAGCAAGAATATTAGCAGCGAATTCACGGGCACCCAAACCAAGAGAGAGTGCGGCAGCAATACCAATGGCGGCAATTAAAATGGAGATCAGGGTGTCAAGTAAACCCGTGTCAATCTCCAATTGGCCAATGGAAAGCGAGACAATCACTACAAATAAGAGACCATACACGGCCGACGCCAATGGTTTCGCATACTCTACTCCGATAGCCTCAGCACCACTGCGAATAAGATCGCGAACAAAGTGCGCAACAAACAACCCTATTATGAGAATTAAGGCGGCCGCTATGACCTTGGGCAAATAGAGCACAAACTCATCGATGGTTTCTGAAACTCGCGGCAATCCCAATGCCTCGGTCGCCGTGACCAAGAAGGTCAGCATAATGACCCAGAATGCGAGCTTGCCAACAATATCGGCGGCGCCAAGCGTGACATTGGCACGCACCAAGGTTTCGGTAACGCCCACTTTGTTACTAAGCTTATTAAAACCTGCCCTATCCAGCGCTCTCGCTAAAATAAAGCCCACCATTTTCGATACAAAGTAGCCGATGACCAGCAATAATATTGCGCCAAGTAAATTTGGCAAAAAACCGGCGAGCTTACCCCAAAGGGTCGTCATAACCGTAACAAGGGTTTCACCCCATACATTGACTTTTTCCACGTTGTTTCCTCCACAGGAAGTTTTTAAGTGAGCGAGTGACTTTCAAATATTACTATTGAGATTTTGGATTCGATTCTTTGGTCGTATTACGAGGACGTTTACTAGCGACGGACCCAGCTGCCAGGGGCGCGCAGAGCACGAGTAAAAAAGCAAAGAAAGAGGATATCGCTAACAGCAACAAGTCTCGCCCTCCTGTCTGTGCATTGGCTTTACGAACCGTTGCAGCTATCAGACTGTCCACCGACGGCGGCGCTGGCACTGAATCCAGGTTCGCTTTTTGTAAAAACTGGCGCCGCAATTGCTGCTCTTCATCTGGTGTATCATTCATGTTTTGTCCCCTATTTTAGCGAGCAACTGGGTGAAGGCTGAAAAACTCACACTGCTTTTTTCGCTGTGATTAACTGATCGCGGTAATGCTAGCTTGCCTTTATGAAAAAAGGGCAGAGGCACGCGCTGCCCCTTAAGCTTAACTGTTCCAATGATTTCATAGAACGGTGACTTTGTGCCATTTAATGCAGAGAGAATAAGGCTAATATTTTTATCGTAAGCCAAAGAGACGGGAACCCGCACCACGCGTCTGGTGAATTTTGGAAAGTGTTCTCGCTGCTGAATCAAACCCCGCTTAACTTCGGTGTGATTTAACAGAAGCTGATAACGAATTTCTTCTACAATGATATCCTTTGCATTGACGTTATACACTTCCAAGTCAAGGGCAATGCGCAGCTCATCGAAATTCATCGCCACAAGCGATATATCGTTCAGTTGAATATTGGGAGGCTCAAAATCCTCCACCGCGACCACGAGTGGAGCTTGCCATAAGAGCAGCAGGAGCATCAGTGCACGTGGCAACAGCGCATCAAATCGTTTTATGGCGCATCGCTGCCGCACATAATTGTTCACCGAAATACCTCCGGCAATGTAGCCAACACAATCGCAATTAGAATAATAATTAACCATTCGAACATTGAGGAATGGCGATATTTCTGCTGAATATACACAACGTCATTGTAGCGCGAACACTTGTGGGTTTTTGCCCAAGATGATAGCACTGTGTCTTTTTCAAAACGCTGGCCTACCGCAGTGACAATTACCCTATCCGTTTTATAGCTCATTGCTTTTCAATATCGTTTTTGTGTTGTCGAATTTCAAAAAAACCGAAGCCCGCAATAAAACCGATGGCAAAGGTTATCGCAACAATTACCGACCTGGGCAAGGTAAGTTCCCAGAATAAAAAACTAACCGTGACCAAGGCAATATTTTGCACAACAAATATCGCCAAAAGCACGACAACCACAAGATAGAAAACTTTTTTAGTCGTCATAGATTTCCCCAAAAAATTGCTCTTCCAGCCCCTTGTCTTGGATAATAACTTTTCGTTTCAGTATGCTGTAAGCGTATTCGCCATCAACAGATACCATCAAAAAGTTTTTTCTAACCATCACACTCACCGTTTCTATTCTCGACTTGACTGCCGACTTGACTTCCGACTTCAGTGTCGCCTTCAGAAATAGACGACATGCAAAGCGAAAAATCACACCTTAAATCGCTTATACCAACATACCGGACAGCGCCGTTGCGATACCCAAAAAAGACGTAAAGCCGGCGATATCGGTGACGGTGGTCAAAATAATTGATGAAGATTGTGCAGGGTCTTGGCCAAGTTTTTTTAATACGATGGGCACCAGTGCACCGGCCGTCCCGGCGATAGTCATGGAAATAATCATTGCCAGCGCTATCACCAAGGCAAGCCCCTCACTGTCGCTCCAGAAGTAAACCCCAGCGCCGCAGGTCAGCGCTATCGCCAAGCCGTTAATCAAACCTGCACTGGCTTCTTTGAACATGACTTTAAACCAATGACGGGTAGTAATTTCTCGCAGTGTTAAGCCTCGCATTGTCACCGCTAGCGCCTGCGCCCCAGTATTACCCGACTGCCCCGCTGCCACCGGCATCAGTATCGCCAGAGCCGTAAATTGCGCGATAGTGTTCTCGAACAATCCCACTACGGCGGCGGCCAAAAAGCCCGTTAACAAATTAATTTGTAACCAGGGTTGGCGCTTGCGCACGGCAAACAAACTGCTCGATAACGCTTGTTCATCGCGACTGGCACCCACCATCGTTTGCAAGTCAGCCGCGATATCTTCTTTCAAGGCTTCGATCGCACTGGCGCCTCTAATCACGCCGAGCAAGCGATGATGAATATCCACAACGGGTAACACGTCGATGGCATTTTTCTGGAGTTTTTCAGCCACATCTTCTTTGGGGTCCAATGCCGCGACATATATAGTGATGGATGTGCTGAGTTCGGCAAGGGTTTGCTCCAGTGGCGCTGCGACCAAACGCTCAAGATCGACCTGGCCGTGCAAACGCATATCGCCGTCGAGCGTATATATTCGGCGCCGCATCGCTACGGGGTGCAGCTTCAACTGGCTCATGGCCTCGGCAACGGTAATTTGCATAGACAGCGCCAAAGCGCGGGTGTCCATCATATGACCGGCACAATTGGCAGGATAATCCATTAGCTCGCGAAGTTCAGTCGCCTGGCTTTGATTCATTAGCTTCAAGTATTGGTCGCACTGGGCATCGTCAAGGCGTGTTAGCAGACTGGCACAGGGACCGGCATCCATAGCTACAAGTAGTTCCAAGGCGATATTGTCTGGGGTAAGCGGCAATATGTGGCTTGCCGCAGGAGGTGTAATGTGTGCCCATACTCGCTGTCGCAATATGGCGGGTTGAGATACTATTATCTGGGCAGCATCTTCTAGCTTCAAAGACTCCAATTTGCGCGCGGCATCACGCGGATAACGGTTTAGGAACACCTGGGATAGTGCCGTCGCGGAGTTCAGCTCGCTCGTATCAGATACGTGAACGCTACCTGCCGTCATGATTTTTCTCCTAGACTTATAGACGTCATTGAGGCAGGCTGCTGAACGTGAAATAGACCAAGCATTGCGCTCAATGAGCCAACATAACCTTCGCCGATACTGCCCAGAAAATCATTTTGCGATGTAGCACCGGACACTTCACTAAAGCGTGCCAAGCTTCGACGCAAGTCAACATGGCGCAGAAGACCAATCAACTGACGATTGCGATTAAGCACCAACAAGGTGTCGTGGTGGTGCCAAGCCTTATCACGCGCAGCGGCGGTAACACTGGTGCGGCTTGACAATACTGAAGGTGTTTCTCGCACTAGGGCAGTCACCACGGTCTCAGCCTTAGCACGCAAAAGATCTCTGACATCGACCAGGCCAATCACATACTGCTGTTTGTCAATCACTGGCACTTTATTGCTGTCGGCACTACTGTTGCTTAGGGCAAGCCGCTTTAACGCATCTGCCGCAGTGCAATCTGCTGGAAGCATGACAATATCTGCGACCATCCAGGCACCGATCGTGTCTTCGGAATAACTTAACACCAAGCGACATAGTGTCGCTGTTTTTTCTGGCAGCCCTTTAAGCACTTTATTGCATCTGGGTTTTTGCAAGCACCGTAAAATTGCGGCAACTTGGTTAACGTTTCCATCAACGAGCAATTCCGCCGCCCTGTCCACAGGAATTTGATTGCATAACCTGGCCGCACACGAAGGCAACATATGCATGAGCACTCGGTGGGCCTGTTTTTTAGGCAATGCAAGGATGAGTTCGGTGGCAGTTTCCGGGCGCTGCAGCTCCAGTTCACGCGCAGCGGCGTCAGGGTGTGACTGAATGAAGGTCAACACCAAGTCCAACTCATGGGGATTCATTAGGATCTCCTCTTTTATGAAATAAATTACTAATGAGCGAGCCGCCATCTTCAGGTGCATCGGTAATTGTCTGGCTTATCTGTTCATGAAACAGCTTTGCCGGCACCGCCGCGCGGCCCAGCTCGGTGTCCAACACTAGAATGGTCGGCGTAATTTCTAACAAATACCCTTTAACATCGCCAATTTTGATCAACTGCCCAAGTTGGTAGTGTTTACGCGTTGTTTGTGCACCAATCACGTTAGCAATAAAGTGCTTGGCCCCCAAGCCAAAAGCGAGCGCAGCGCCACTGAGCAGCACACCAGCAGTAACGATTAAGGTGGTGGTAAGAAAGGCGACATTAATGCCCAGCTGCTCGACACCAATGACTATAGCCGTGAGTACAATCGTCACTTGGACGATGCGAGCCAACAAATCGGCATGAGCGATGTCTGCGGACTCTGCCGCTCTGGCAACCGCCGAGCGGGTGAGCCCGCTCAAGGCAAAGCCGGCTAATATAATCAACAAGCCTGTGAGTACATTGGGAAAGTAGGTAAGCAAGGCAGAGGTCAAGCCGGAGAAGATCTTCCATTCCAACATATTGGCGCTGGCCGAAATAAAAAACAGCAGCACACTCCAAAATACGATATTACCGCCCAAACGAGCGAACGAACGCACGGGCGATTGAGGCAGGCCGCGCTTCTGTGCAGCGCGCAACACCAAGGCATCGAAGCCACGAATCAATTTGCGTGCGAGCAGCCGCAGCAGCCACGCAACCAACCAACCTATTAATAATAATGCTAAAGCGCTTAACATTTGGGGTAAATATGCAATCACGTTCTGAGAGAATTCGATATGCGTTTCGGTCAGTGCGTTTTGCCAATCAAAAGCTTGTTTTGTGTCTGCCATGGCAATCTCCGTTAACTAGAGCAGTGGATTATTAAGGCACCTTCAACACGAATTCGCTGGTGTTTGTCGTTAGTGCAGAACAACTGCGCTTCAACCTTTAAGCAGTGCTGACAGCAAAAAGATCTCCAGCAGGCATCATCTAATGTGTATTTACAGGCGCCGTTTGAACAGCTAGTTGGACTGATATTTTTTAAGCAAAGTCACATTGACTTGGAAAAACCTACGGAAGTTGTGTGAAACACTGTATTTAACAACTACCGGGGCGAATCAAACCGCCCAACCCCAGCGCGATTAATTCTCTTTCGAGCATGGATTCAATAGCATCAGTTTTTTCCAGCGTCAGGGCCTGCTTGAGAATAGATTGAGCCTGCGCAAGGTTAAGAGCACGAACCGTCATTTTTACTCGAGACAAATCCCCCGCACTGAGGCTCAAAGTATCGATGCCCATGCCAAGCAATAGAATCACCATTGCAGGATTACCCGCCACCTCACCGCATATTGAGACAGATAAGCCATATTTTTGACCTGCTTTGGCTATGCTGTGAATCGCCTGCAACACTGCCGGGTGAAAAGGCCGGTACCATCGTTCTACCCGATCGTTATTGCGATCGACTGCCAAGAGATACTGCGTGAGGTCATTGCTGCCGATAGACAGAAAATCTACCCGGCGCGCCAGTGCTTCCAGCTGATAAAGGGCCTCTGGAACTTCGATCATCACGCCGATGGGTATCGTGCCTAAAGCGACACCCTCCTGAACCAGCTCATTCCGCGCCTGCTTGATCAACACCAAGGCTGCGTCAACATCCTCCAAACAATTCACCATCGG
>JBLHGN010000159.1:0-8124 GCA_047616325.1 Lentisphaeria bacterium | reverse complement strand
AGTGGTGCCTCTCGACCGGCGGCAAAGGACCACGCCTGAACGCCGTCTCGCAAGCCCGGCAACAATCTCAGCAGCTGGTGAAAGTTAAACTCGCACACGGAGTGGTGGGCGCTCAAGTTTACCGAACGTTTGCGTTTTAGTGATAGGTCATGACTAATCATTGCTCACCTATTATTCCCAAGCTGTTATCGGCAACCCGCCTTCAATATACAACCCCCTTACAATCAAATTGATTTGCGCAGAGACGCCCTATTTAACTGCAACCACTGCAAACCTAACAGGGTTGCTGCATTGTTCATTCTACTTTTCAGCATAACAGTAAATACCTCTTCTGCTGCAAATATGTGCAGCAAGATATCTTCGTGTTCTTCCTGTAAACCGTGCAAACCGCCGCTGTTGCTGAGATCGCAGACGGCGCAATAGAGATGAATTTTTTCACTGCAACCGCCTGGAGTAGAGTAGTAACTACTTATGTGAATAAGCTCTGCTTCTTTTATACCTGCCTCTTCAAAAAGTTCGCGCCGCATTAGCCCGTCCGGCGACTCGCCCCGCTCTAGCATACCCGCCACCACCTCCAGGCACCAAGGGCTATATTCAGAGTCCAGAGCGCCCACCCTAAACTGCTCGATGAGGCCAATAGTATCGTGCACGGGGTCGTACAACACCGCGGCCGAAGCCTCGCCACGATGGAATAGCTCCCTATTTATTTGTTCGCTCCAACCTCCGCCGAACAAACGATGCTTGAGACTAAGCTTGTGCATTTTAAAAAAACCGTCAAACACCACCTCATCACGGCTCACTTCGACATCGCTGATGGTAAATTTTGGTTTTTGACTGGGCATAGTTTTTGTCTTTTGAGTGGCGTATTGCGATACTGTCGATTCTATAACAATTCGAGCCCTCACCGCATGACCTTACAAGACTTAATTGATTGTACCTGCCTCGTTGGGCTTAGCTACTTTGATACCGACAACCAGCTCCTCCGTCAAAACCAGGTGGCAGGCAGGGTAGTAAAAGTTGACGAAACAGACGGTATTTCAATACAATTGTTTACGCCCGGCATTGGCAATCAAAATGGCGAAGACAAGAACGATTCTGCAGTGACAGATGAAAACACACTCATCGCGAGCAGCGACGAAAAGACATTTATAGTTCCCGCAGCACTCACCCCCTGGTTTAAGGCACCTAAAGGTCAGTATCGCGACGCAGACAAACGCCTACTAGTGGTAGATCCCGACTATTTTGTTACCTGGGACATATACAAAACCCAGGAGCAAAAAAAGGGCCTTCACGAGTGGTGGGACTGGGTGCCACGCACGGCAGCACCAAAGGTTAACTAAGATTTCGAAAAGTAAACGCCCACATCAGTGGGCGCTGGGAACAACACCAACCTGGGGCATATTGGCCAAACCGATATCGCGGGCATGCTGCTCAAAATCTTTGTTTTTCCAGAAAAATGCGCCGGGCATAGTGGTGGGGATAACTAATACATAAAACAACGCGCGACCGACTAGCGCCACGGCGAACGCCGATACGAGTAGCGCCAACCAAAGTGCCAAAGCCACATAGCCAGCTGGATTTACCGCGAACAGTGCCACCGCCACCGCGATATTTAACACCAGCAAAGCATTTCTCGCCTGGTAACTCTTACCAAAGGTAGTGCACTGTATGTAGTGAGAAGCCGCGCCCTCATTGGGAGCAACGTTCATGGCGCGGGCATGACACCAGAGCCCAATCAGCTCCAACAACAAGCCGACGCACGCCAATGCCGCGAGGGCTTTTAGCAAGGGGGCCAGCGCAACGCCGTCCACCAGATAGGCCCCCAAACCAAATACACCTACAAGTAAAGCACCGAGCGTCAGTGCATTGCCGGCAAAATGCGTGGCTGTTTGCCAGTGATCCCAAAAAGGTCGCGCCGGAATTCGGTAACAGCGCACCATGTAATACAATCCCACCGAGCCGGCCACAATGGCAAGCAAGGAGAAAGTGCGAGCAGTCAGAGTAAAATTGCCTACATCCCCAAATAGCGACTGAAATATCTTATTATCCGGAAGCACGCTTAACATATGCAGACCGCAAAAAACCAAATATAAAAAGATACCCAAACCCTCGCGCGATACTGGCGAATGGCGCAAGTTATTAAAGCCGCGATAGGCGCGAAAGGGTTTACCCAAGTGAATGGTAGACATCAATAGCGCCAGAGCACACATACCCGCACACGACGCGATCAGGGGAACGTAAAGTGTCGAGTGCGAAAGGGAAGCCAAGCCTTCTACGCCCAACAACGAACCCAACACAACGATAAAAAATGCACCCAGAGAAATTTGCGCCAACAAGGTAAACGCCACTAAGGGATTTTCACGCGAGCTCAATTTCACCACGTTCCATAATTTTTGTTTACCCCTTTTCTGGTCTACCACAGGGCGATAGGAGCCGTCATTTTGCTTGCTGTATTTTAAGGGCATGCCGTCGGTGCGGGTAACCGTGTCTGGCATTTTTTTAGTTTGCTGAAAACGAATATTAGGTTTGGTAATACTGGGGTCTGGAAAGCCCGGAATCTGCAATTTTGCCTGTTCACGATTTTCAGGGGTATTTTCCACCACGCCAAAATTTAGGGCATTGCCCAAACACGCCGACACACAGGAAGGTTTAAGACCCACTTCCAAACGGTCGACGCACATATTGCACTTGGAGACCTGACCTTTTATAGGGTCTAATTGCGGCGCATTGTAGGGGCATACCCAGGTGCAGTAGCCACAACCAAAACAGGTATCCGGGTCTTGCAGTACCGCACCGTATTCGGCGTGTTTGGTGTAGGCGCGAGTAGGACAGCCTTTTAAACAGACGGGATCGTCGCAATGGTTGCAGGCCATACTGATATTCATGCGAGTAAAGTCGGGATAACTGCCGCCCTCAACATAACCCACCGAGCGAAAACTAATGTGGGCAGGATTGTCATTTTTTTCGCTGCAGGCCGCTTCACAAGCGTGACAGCCAATACAGTTGTCGGCCGTAAAGTGAAAGGCGTGTTGCTTATTGCGGTTGGGATTTACGCCAACACCAGGCTCATTATTTATAAACATTTCGCGCGCAAGCGGCGCGCTACTGCCCGACCGAGCTATCAGGTCAATGGGCGCCTCATAGTAATTTACCGTATTAACCTCGGGGTCTTTTAAAAACGCATATCCGGGTTCGTCTTCTCGCACTTTCCACATGAATTAATTAACCTTATTTATTGGTAATCGGTTTAATACGCTCGCCGTTCAACATTGAGTTTCGCCGCTTCGTCTTGATCGATATGTTCTATGCGCACGGCACACTGTTTAAACGCCGGTTGCCTCGAATAGGGGTCGAGCAAACCTAGCGATAAACGGTTAACGCAGTCGTGGTAGTGCATGGGAATAAATACCATGTCGCGCGGCACTCGGTGAGTTGGCTGCGCCATTACCACCGCATCGCCACGGCGCGACACCAAGCGCACATATTGCAAACTGTGTATACCCAGCGCACTGGCGGCATCTGGATTTATTTCCATGTAGGGCGTTGGGCTAAATTTATTCAAATTGCCGATCTTGCCGGTTTTTGTACGCGTGTGAAAATGTTCCACCACGCGACCGGAATTCAACCAAAATGGAAATTGGGTATCGGGCACTTCATTGTTTTCGATGTAATCCATGCTCATTAAATTGGCTTTTCCGTTGGCCGTTGGAAACACACCGTCGACGTACAAACGCTCTTGGCCAGTTTGTTCACCCTCGCGCATGGGCCACTGAATACCACTTTGTTTTTCTATCAGATCGTGGCTCATTCCCGAAATGTCTAGGTTGCGTCCCTGACCCTTCGACAGCGCTTTCATTTCATCAAAAATATCCGAAGTGTTATCCGGAAAATGAATTTTTTGACCCTGCTTATAGCGTTTGGCGAGTTCATTAAAAATCCAAAAGTCGGGTTTTGCCTGCCCCGGCGGCTCGACAAATTTACGCACCAAATTAACACGGCGTTCGGTATTTGTTAGCACACCCTCTTTTTCACCCCACACGGCTGCGGGTAAAAACACGTTGGCGTAGTGGGCGGTTTCACAATCGGCATAGCCGTCTTGCACCACCATAAATTCAAGTTTTTCCATGGTCTTCTTAATGCGCGGCTGATTCGCCATGGAAGTGAGCGGATTGGTGGCAACTATCCACAGCGCTTTAATTTGCCCAGACTCGATAGCGGGAAAAATATCAGTCTGTTGCAGGCCACGTTTTTTCGGAAAAAATTCGGGGTCTATGCCCCAAAACTCGGCAATTTCGTTGCGATGTGCTTCTTTTTCCAACATACGATAACCGGGCAAGCCAGAGCAGGAAGACCATTCGCGTGTGCCCATGGCGTTGCATTGGCCGGTAATGGACAGGCTGGTACCGCCGGCTACACCGATATTGCCGGTAATAAGGTTAAGGTTGTTAATGCCACACACACCGTCGCTGCCGTGGGTGCTTTGATTGATACCCATGGTCCAAATGGACATCGCCGACGGCGCTTGGGCGTATATCCGCGCTACGTGGCGAATCATATCTTCGTCGATGCCACATATTTTTGCCGCGGTGGTAGGGTCAAATTTTTCCACCATCGCACTAAATGCGTCGAAATCGTTGCAGTGGGCTTCGATATAGTCTTGCTTTTGCAAACCTTCCTTAAGGATTACGTGGGCCAAGCTGTTCAACAACACTAAGTCTGTGCCAGGGGTGATGGGCAAATGGATATCAGCAAACTGGGCCAACATGGTCACTCGAGGGTCCACCACAATCAGCGGAAACTTGCGTTTTTCCAGCGCTTCTTTTAAACGCCAATAGATAATGGGGTGCTGCTCAGGAAGGTTAGAACCAAAGGCCATTAGACAGTGGGTTTCTTCAAAATCCGCGTAGCAGCCAGGAGGGCCGTCGGCACCGAAGGAGCGCTTATAGCCAGATACAGCCGAGGCCATACAAAGGGTAGTATTGCCATCATAATTGTTGGTACCGATAACACCGCGCACCAATTTCCCCAAGGTATAGAACTCTTCAGTAAGCAACTGCCCAGTAGACACTACGGCGATGGCGTCGGGGCCGTATTTGTCACTAATGCGTTTAAATTCAGCCGCAGTTTTGTCGAGGGCAGCATCCCAAGTGGTTTCGTTATAGGGTAAATAAGATTTATCGCGGATGAGCGGAACCGTACCGCGACCGCTGGATTCTGACAGCTCGTGCTCGAACAATCCTTTAATGCAGAGCTTGCCACGATTAACGTCAGCTTTACCTTGGCCTCGGCTGGTCACCGGTCGCCCTGCGCCGTTAAGTCCCACTTCTATAGTGCAACCGGTGGAGCAATAGCCACACACGGCGTATTTCCACTCTTTCACTTGTTTGTCGGCTATATTAATGGGCTTGCGATTAGTTCGGCCAAACAGCATGTAATGCTCCGTTAACGGAAATTAAAACTTCTAAAATTGCTCTCTTGTGGTGCAAATATACAGCTCAAGCAAGTATCTAAAAACCAATCCAGCAAGAACTTCGGCGCATTTATCCCCAACACAGTGCACATCCACTCAGAAATGTTATTAAACGGTGCGAATTTATCGATATATGCGGTTTTTACTGAAACTTAAAGACATTAAATCAAGAAATATGCCATAAGCGCTGCGGGATAGTTTTTAGTTGCCGGTAGAATCCTGAGATAGCGATTGATAGATTTGAAAGAAGTACTTTTTAAACGATACAATGATCTGTGGTGGCACGATGGGTAGTACGCCAATCCAGGCCACTGAAACACCTAAAGCAAAGTTTTAGGTGTGGAAAGAGCGGTGGAGTTAGATCGCTTGTTAGGCCCTGCACATCTGGTCTAAACTCTCAAAGCTGGTCAACTTTCAATCAAACACAAAGAGCTTTATGGATCTCAGCGGATCGCCATCAGCCCTCTCCTATACAACTTTGCCGACTCAAGCAAAGCGGGTGGGCGCGCCCCAACAACACAACAATAAAGAGGAAGCCAGCAGAACCCCGCAGGGCAACGATGCCCCTCATTCTCAACTCAACTCGCCCACGACTAATGGGTCACACGCGCAAGACCTTAATCAGCCGTCTGCGCAGGTTCGGGCGGTAGGCGAATTTGAGCGTATCGCCAATCAAGCGCGACGACCCTCGACCTTGTTAAGCTCGAACGACCGACCTGTAAGCAAAAACACACTGGCACGTGAACTGGACGCCACCGAGATGCGTAAGTTTATTGTGCAGCAAAACAACAGCCCGGCGGCGCGCGCCTTTCTTGAAATAGCCCATCCAAAATCATCGTTTCAAACAATAGATGTGTATGTTTAACCTAAATTTATCCTAAGGTATGGCTAAATTGGGTATCATGAACACACAAAACCATGACTGTTTTTATTACATTTTTTTTGACCACTAGGGACTACCATGTACAACAAAATCGTTAGAACGCTGGCCACCTTGGCCTTCAGCTTGGGCGCATGTTCCGCACTGCATGCGGAAACACTCAACGAGATTTATCAGCACGCCTTGCAGAACGATCATGAATTTAAAGCTGCGCAGGCAGCTTATGAAGCGGGGCTGCAAAGTAAAAACATTGGACGTTCGGGTTTGTTGCCGCTAGTTACTGGGCAGTATCAATGGGCTGACTCTGAGACGGACAGATCTGGCATTGAAGACACTTTTATCGAGGACCCTCTCGACGAAGACGCCGAGATATTTGCGCCAGACCATCCTTTAAACACTAGCTTAACAAACACTAATTCTGGTTACTCGCTGTCTCTCACTCAACCCTTATTCGACATGGCGGCGTGGCAATCTTATAAACAAGGAAAACTCAGTGCCAAGTCCGCAGAAGCTGAATTTCAGGCAGCAAAACAATCTCTGGTGATACGAACGGCTGAGGCTTACTTCAATGCCCTGCGCGCAGCGGATAACCTAAGTACAGCGGTGGCCGAAGAAAATGCCCTGGCTCATGAACTCAAGCGGACCAAAAAACGTTTTGAAGTGGGCTTGACGGCCATTACCGAAGTGCACGAGGCACAAGCCAGTTACGATTCAGCGCTGGCACAGCGCCTGCAAAACGAGGGCAACCTCGGCATCAACTTCGAGGCATTGGAAGTAGTGACAGGCCGATCTTATGCTGCACTCTCTCCCCTCAAAAAAGACTTTCCCGTGCTTCCTCCCTCGCCCATCGACAGACAGGAGTGGGTTGATTTTGCAGTAAGTAATAACTTTGATCTCGCCACATCATCTCTCGCCGCAGAAAGAGCGCGTCGACGTGCCAAAGAGTTAAAAGCGGGGCATTATCCACGAGTGACCGGCAGCGCTAATTACTCTAAATTTAATGACGACGGTGCAGCCAATGGATTCAACTCAGATATTGACACAGAGGTACAGTCGTTTGGCATTACAGTAACGGTTCCCATTTTTAGTGGCGGTGGTGTATCGGCATCTCGTAAACAAGCCGCGTACCAATACCTGCAAGCCAAAGAAAATTACAATAGAGCTCAACGCGATACAGTTCAGGGCGCTCGTTCGCTGCATTTAACGGTTATGACCGATGTTGCCACCATCAAGGCGCGCAAACAGGCTACGGTTTCCAACAAGAGCGCACTGGAGGCCACCCAAGCAGGCTACGATGTAGGCACACGGGATTTGGTCGACGTGTTGAATGCCCAGCGCAGGCTTTACGCCGCGCAACGAGATTATTTAAATTCGCTCTACACCTATATTTTAAACACGCTACGCTTAAAAGAAGTGGCTGGCATTCTCACCCCTCAAGACATTGAGAAGCTGGATGCCTGGCTGGATGAGAGTGCGCTGGTGTCGAGAAATATTTAGACGCCTCCTTTAATCTAAAAATAGCAGTTCCAATGCCCAGATTTTTCTGGGCATTTTTTTGTCTTGAAAAAACGTCTTTTCAGCTTGCCACATTCCATCACAATTCCCCCTTCCATTCCCCTAATTCATCGCAAACGAACCATGTACCAATGATGTAATAAGTATAACCAGCAACTACACGACTAGGGGTTATCTGTCATGACTTTCGGCAATCGAAAAATTCCCAAGCATCTTATTATTCACGACCGTTACAGCACAAAAAAAACTCAAGGCCTAG
>JBLHGN010000158.1:0-8226 GCA_047616325.1 Lentisphaeria bacterium | reverse complement strand
GATGAAACGCCGCATCGACGGCACCTGCAACTATCGCTTTCTGTCCACGAACAAATTTTCGGCTGGATTCAATTTCCTTTGCGATTTGTGTGATTGTTTTTTCGCCGGAAAACGCGGCAACGGCCACGTATTTTTTCTGTTCAACGCTCATGGTTTTTACAGCGTGTTGTACGGAAGAGGTAGCGGTTGATTTCAAAAGATCATTCCCATAAAGTCATTGAGGAGTGGTCAATAAATGACCCACAAAAACCGTATCTAGCGGTACCCTGATTTGAACCGTGCCTGATTTTACGACGATTTTCCCAGGCTCCCATCACAAAGAAATTCTGCCTGACCACGATAATGGTGAAAATTTCACCAAATTTGGCGTAATGACGGAGTAGTCAGTCATGATTTGTGACGCAGAAAATTCAATTACGAGAGTCTGCAAACTCAAAATTGACTTGTGCGTGCAATATCACCAAGAGGACCTGATCGCTGATCGCGAGATCACTATGCTGTGCATGGTGTTAAATTGGGGCAGATTACCTCAAATGCGCGTCGCCCCGGTCAATCAGCGAATTTTAAAACGGCTTGCATATGGGACAGAAGTTGTTTGGTGTGTCGGGTTTTGGTGTGATGGTTCTTATACGAATTCGCGCGGGGGTATTGGAAGCACAAAACATATCTGGTTCTTGTTTTTGCAAATTTCCAGCTTTTATTACGAGTATCACGGCGAAGCTTACGTGCTCAACTAAGCTTAAACTCGTTAATAAATTATCGCTCGCTACCAGTATGTGTATACTTTGCAAAGTCATTTTAACCGCGCAATCAAAGAAGAATATAAACATGAAAAAGCTTATTCTGTTTCCTCTCGTCTTAATGCTGTCGGGCTGTGCCTCCATGAACAAAAAGGAATGCCAAGTGGCGGACTGGCAGGCTGTCGGTTATCAACATGGGGCGCGAGGCCAGGCTGCTACCGCCTTCGAACGCTATCGGGCCGATTGTTCTAAGCATGATATTAAAGCCGATTTTACGGCCTTCAAGCGTGGGCATCAGCAAGGTTTAGCGGACTATTGCACCTTTGAGCAGGGTATAAGTCTTGGTAATATCGGTCAAAACTACAATATCCGATGCCCGAGCAGCCGCTACCCCCGTTTTGAGGAGGGGTATAGCGCGGGTTTGACGAGTTATTGCAGTTATAGCACGGGCTATAGCTTAGGGCAGCAGGGTAGCGCGTCCAATAGTACTTGTGCTCAAGCTGAATTCCCTGATTTTAGTGCTGGGCACGCTGATGGGCATGTCAAATTTGAAGTTGTTCAGTCTATTCATGCACTTGAAGATGATTTGCTCACGCTTAGCGAAAATATACAAATTGCAGAAGACTCAATCGTCAACGCCGAAGCAGTAATTGTGAGCAATACAAGCACATCTGCAGAACGTACGCATGCACTGGAAGACATTAAGCAATTTGAGCGGGAGCAGAGTGAGATGGGTTACCAGTATCATCAAATTGAAAAGAGCCTGGTGCGATTGAAGTCTAGCTTGGAAAGTATGTAGTTAATGTTAAACCTAGAAAACGCAGTTGGATCACGAATGTATACGCAAGCTCTTGACGCACCGGAATGCCGCCCAGAAGAAATATCAAAAATTGCTCTTCACCAATAAGGTAACGGTGTCCGGCAGCAAAGTATAAGTAGTCGATAAGTATGGGCCTGAGCTTCACCTCATACAGCTGAGGCGGAGCTTATTTTGCTAAAACAATTTTTAAAGAACCTCCATACTTAACGCGTTATTTTTGACATTTGTGCATAATAAGCTCGATGCGCGTCATATTGAATAAGACTAGAATTGACCCCTTAGTCTTCGTTGTGTGAGGGATGTGAATGCGGAGCTATCGCTGAATTCGCAAAAAAGTCGCTAGCCTTTCTGGCTTTCAGCTTCTAATGCCTCCAGGGTCTCGCGAATAGATTCAGCTTCCTGTGTCAATTCAGAATAGCGTCTAATATTACCATTGCGTTGTGTCTCCATCGCTTCTTTTAATTTGGCTTGGTATTGTTTTTCCAGTTTTTCGATGGGGTCTGCTTTTAGCCATTCAAACATAAGTGTTCACCTTTAAAAAATTTATGCATTAACAATCGTTTAGTTTAAATATTACATTCATTGCATTGGTAACGCTTCTTGAAACGTTGATCTGCCCAGCGAGCGTAGATTGAATCAGCAATAAATCGAATAGGCCAGATTCTCAGAATTTTAAACAAGACCCCGTAGGGTGTCTGCGACCATGCGTAGACATTGGCATCGAGACCAATTAACCATTCTCCGTTGGCTTTACGCAGGTGCAGCCGCTTCAATAATATGTCCTTACTGGGGAGGTCAGCATCATTCGTGTGGTGAATGTCGACAAAGTCTATGCCGTTATTACTCAAGCGTTTCAGCACTGAAATTTCTTTGCTGCATAAGGGGCAAGTGCCGTCGTAGTAGAGTGATGGATTCACGATTAAGCCTCAGTAATGTTACTGTTTAAGTTGATTTAATAAAAAAGGTACCCGCTCATGCCTTTCTTCAAAGTACAGTCAATAACCGGGGGCGTGAGCAGATATTAAAAAAGTTAATTAAGAAGCACTAGGCACGCAACCCGCTTATCGAAAGTTAAGCCCTAATTACTTATCTGTTTTGGGCTGATAGGCCACCATAATCTCATTGCGACGAAAAAAGGGTAAGGTCCAAGGCGGGTTGTAGCGCGCAAGTTGGGGCTCTCCGACAGGGCTAATGCCTTTGTCAGTCAGCCACTGCATCAATGCAGTAGTCTTTTCTGCTACTTTAGCTTCACCGGTGAAGCCCGAAAAACGGATGACGGCATATTTGCGTTCAGGTATTTCACGCAAGGTCACCGCTGAGTTGTTAGGCGAAGGCAGGCTATTCATGGTGTACTCTTTAGGCATAACGAAGTGTGTGCGCCACTGGCCCTCTGAGCGCGCCATAGTTACGGGTGCGGTCATACTGATTTTTTCTGATGGTGCTGCTTCGTCCTTTGATGGTGTATGTGAGGGTGAAAGAGTCACAGGAGCAGTCATGCTCACTTTTTCACTGTCTCCCGCAGCCGAGGTGTTGTTACCAAAAATATAATCGGCAATAAGTCTAAAGCCAGCGCTGGAGGCATCATCTAGCGAGCCTGCCACGGTGGTTTCAGCCACAATCATAGGGTTGTATGCTCTTAGTTCGAAAGCGCCCGTTTGTTCGATCACTGAGTAGTTTGGCTCTTCAATTGCCATGGAGTTTCCTGCAAATAATAAGAGGATTAGGCCTAAGATTAGTGGTTTTGACATAATAGAATGTCCGCTGCTGGTTGTCGGATTAATTTTCGGCATTTACCCCCAATTTTCTTCTAAGTCATCCCGCAAGGGTCTTTCCTGGGAATGGCCATATTTTCGCCGTCGGAATAAAGCACTTTTTGTAATTCACTGGAAAGTATACGCGGTGCTACTTGCCGTTGGTTCACTAGCGGTATTCTTACTCGTCTTTTCTGTGATCGAGTAAAAATATTAGCGAAATGATACATCCAAAGTTACGTTTACCCGTGAGCAAGGTCAACTGACTTAGCATAGTCAGGAAAATTAAATTTACATTTTTGTCCGTGACGAGGATCTTTCTATGAAAATATTACTAGCAAACGGAATGTTTACTGTTGTGTTCTCACAGATATCTAACCTGGCATTTGCTGAAAATAATTATGGCAAACAGAAAAAGATAGTGGCTTTGTTATAGATGTTCGGCTCATTGTCTTCAGATGTATAAATATTCCCCCAAAAGTAGTGAAGATTTTTCCGAATGCTATAGAAGCGTGTAGCCGACCCATCAAGTCCAATAATTCATGGTTTTGCTGATCTATTCTTGCAAGTATCAGTTGAATTTCTCCGATTTAAAACCGGAGAAATATGTAGTATTCTTTTCATTCTATTATTCATCCAGTACGGCCCTTAGCGCTTTTTCAATCAAATATCGGGCTTGATTCGCATAGGAATACACACAAGCATGCACTGCTGCTTGTTTCCAGTTTTCAGCACCACAGGTTTGACTATAGTCTTCGAAGGCGCTCAGTCGGCGAATCAAATCGGTTAAATGCGGTGGACATTCGCAATCCAATTTATTAGCTAAGGCTTCCGCTTTGGTCAGAGCCTCTTCGTCAAATTGCCGTGGCTGGCTATTGGGTAGCGAAATATTAAATGCTTTGCTGTTTTGGTCGAGGACGGATAAATTTTTTGTCAATCTAAGCACTTTATTCACGGCTTCATCGATACGCGATGATTCAAGAGTTCCTAGTAGCAGGATAATGCCTTGCCGCTGTAATGCTTCCAGGACTTCCTGGTGAGAATACAAATACAGGACGATCACATGAACCTTTTTTTTGACGATCTTTTCTAGTATTCCAATATGTTTTTGGTTGAGAGAATTTTGTTGCAGTATCAATAATTTTTTATCACTTAAGGCTTTATCCATAGATTCTGGATCAGATAACCACTTATCCCCTTCAATCTCTGAACATGCGATAGCAAGTTTGGGGTAGCGCTTAATATGAGCTTTGAAATAAGGGCTTAAGTTCATACCGACTACTTGCGTCTTGAATGGATCACTTGCGTCATCAACTTCGCCACTATCATCGCCGGCCTCGAGCAGCAGGCTGCTGAGTGTCTTGCTAGACAATTGGGCAATATCGCCAATGCGCATGCCCTTGTCCGTCAATTTTTTAATCAGCCGCAAATGGTCAATGTCCGTTGTGCTGTATTCCCGCTGTCCACCTGGGCTGCGATTCGACGGACCCAGCTGATAGCGGCGCTCCCACATTCTAAGGGTATTGGCATTGATACCGGTCATTCGCTCGACGGCTCCGATGCTCATCCTCGCCTGCTCCACATAAGCACTCTCTTTCACCGGTTCTCCTCTTCATTGTCATTACTGGGGTTAGAACGTCGTGACTAAGTTTTGTATAGATGTAGCCGCACGTAAACTAAACTATTTTACAGGTTAAGCGTATAGATACTTAAACGTAAAGGTAGTGTAGAAGATTTCTAGACAAAAATATCGATTTGCAGCGGTGAGCTGAATTTCAATGCACATGCTGCGACTCGCGGGTCAGATGTCAGAAACGCTGGTTCAGGGGCTGGACGGGTATCACCCGCCAAGTGCGCTCATCACTCGGGCTACGGACCGGCTTACGCTAGTTGCTTAAACCTTATTAACCCAAAGTTTACACCAAGAACTACTGAGGATACTTTTATGAAAGCATTTATTTTAGGCCATCGTAAATCTATTATAGACACGCGTTATAACCCGCTCCGTTATGTGCATATGGCATCGCAGCATTATTCTACGCAGGGGCTTGCTTGGATGTGGGGCACAATACTTTCACTGTCCCTCCTTTCCATTTTTCAGCTTCAAATCGTATGGTTGGCGCAGCTGCTTGTTTTAGCGGGCGTCTTTGCTAGCATCCCAGTATTTAAGCATGGGGAGCCTCGCTCCACCCTAAAAGCTCCTGTACAAAACCTAAGCCATGCTTCTGTGTGTGTTTGGCAGTTGGACTTAGAAGCTTAAAACCACGACGACGTCTAAAAGCTATTTCTTACTAGCGCACGTACATAAATGGCTCGTCGAGAGGGGAAATAAAAAAGAACAGCCTCGCGCTAATAGATACAGACGTTTGCTTATTGAAAATAGCTGCATCTAGTGGCGTTAAGTGTCCCGTTTGAAATTTTCAGCATCACAGTCCTATCTATGGATGGGCGCTAGCGAACAAACCGAGGTTTTAGTATGAAATGTCTTATAATTCTGACCTGCACACTCTTAGCGCCTGCTTTAGCCCACGCGCAGGGAGAACCGCCCGCCAAAGAAGTAACCTGTCGTGCTTGTCATGGGGCAGCTGGGGCAGCACCCCTAGTACCACACTACCCGAAACTTAATGGACAAAATAAAGCCTACTTGGTCAGCTCTTTAAAAGCCTACCGTGATGGTCAACGTAACGGAGGGCTGGCTGGGGTTATGGCTGCCCAGGCAGGTCAGCTGAGCGATGTTGATATTGAAGCACTGGCCGCTTACTACGGCTCTCAAAAATAAGGACTGACAAAATACAACTCGGTTTACTAATAGGTTGACGCACTTGCAGATAAACGAATGATGGTGTTTTTTTTAGGGCTTAACTACCTCGGTCCATTACGTCGATTTTCTCTAAAAATAATATTCTCTCTTTTCTGCTGGAATAGTCAAAAGAAATTTTGTTGTGAAAAAAAATATCCAGGCGAACATAATCGTTACGTATGGTAACTGTATAGCCATCGAAATCCATGGAAGCGTTAAGGCCGTTTAAGCTGTACTCATCGCCATTGCGGTAGCCTTCTGTAATAATTTTATTAAAGACGCGCAGAGATTTTTTGAGGTTGACTTTTTCGTTCATGCATCTGGCTCCAAGGTGATGCATCTCAAAACAAGGTGCAGTCAAATACGGGTTAATTTTGTGCGCTTTTGCATAACTATACGCAAGGTTAATAGAAATAGATGGCCTCGACCGATAGCTTTAGTCGTCGCTTGTTAATTGATGACAAAAATAGACCCAACAAAAAGCGAATAAATATGCCAAATCAAAATATCGTCATTATCGGTGCCTCAGGTGGCCTTGGCTCTGCCTTTGTTAAGGCTTTTGCTGATGATTCTAGCAATACAATCTATGCATTCTCCCGTTCAGAAATAGAGGACAAGTTAGCCAATGTTAATTACGGAAGGGTGGATTTTACTGCTGAAGCGTCCATCAAGCAAGCAGCTGAAAAAAGCGCCCAGTGGGGACCGTTGGATTGTGTGATCGTTGCCGCCGGGGTGCTTCACGATAGCGATTTGAAGCCCGAAAAGTCACTGCGCGATTTAAGTGTCGATAACTTTCAGAGGAGTTTTGTCGCCAACACCATTGGCCCTGCTTTGGTTGCTAAGCACTTTTTACCCAAGCTCCAGCGAAACCGGCGATCCGTATTTGCCGCGCTATCTGCGCGCGTTGGCAGTATTGGTGATAATCGTCTAGGGGGCTGGTACGCCTATCTTGCCTCGAAAGCGGCACTGAACATGGTGATAAAAACGGCCAGCATTGAAATCGCTCGGCTTCAAAAACAGGTCATCGTAGTGGGGCTGCACCCTGGCACCGTGGATACGAGTTTGTCTCAACCCTTTCAGCAACGAGTCCCCAGCGATAAGTTATTTAGTACGGAGTATTCAGCAAGACAACTAATCAAAGTTTTGCAAGGGCTTACTGTAGAGAATAGCGGTAAGGTGTTTGCCTGGGATGGCAATGAGGTGCCTTGCTGATGGCGCGCAAGTTAAAAACCATAAAATAACGGTGGTCAAACTTCGATGAAAAACTCTCTGATTAGCCCGACTATTGACGGCCAAGAAGTCGAGCATTACCGAAAGCTAGCCAACACTTGGTGGGATATCGCGGGGCCATTTTGGCCGCTGCACACACTAAATCGTCTACGCGTTAGATGGATCGTCAAGCATCTTCAGCAATCAGCACTGGGCCATCAACAAGGTGAATTACCTCTGGCTGGATTGTCGGTATTGGACGTTGGTTGTGGTGGGGGCATACTGAGTGAATCTTTGGCCCGTTTGGGTGCAGAAGTAGTGGGTATGGATGTGGTGGAAAAAAACATAACGATTGCTCGTGCGCACGCTGCTAGTGCCGGGCTAGATATTGATTATCAATACACCACCGTAGAGGCACTACATAGCAGTGGCCACCGCTTTGATGTGGTTTTTAATATGGAGGTGGTTGAACACGTTGCCGATCTTAATACCTTTATGGAAGCATGTAATGCTCTGGTAAAGCCTGGTGGTGCAACTTTTATAGCTACCATTAATCGCAACTGGCTGTCTTGGCTGATTGCCATTGTTGGGGCTGAGTACGTTTTGCGCTGGCTGCCGCAGGGCACGCATCGCTATCATATGCTGCGCAAACCCCGTGAAATAAAGGCTTTGCTGGAGTGTGATAATTTTACTGTGCAAAATGCCACAGGCGTTGCAGTTAGTCCCTTCAATCGAACGATGAAACTAACTTCAGTACTGTGGGTGAATTATATGTTTTTTGCAACACGGTAGAAAAATAAGTAATGAAGCCTTTGGTTGAGATGGATGTTCCTTATCTTTTTAAGGAAGCATTTTTTGCTTTTATTCTATGTGAACTTCGTTCTGATTATGCGGGTGAAACCGGTG
>JBLHGN010000157.1:0-8343 GCA_047616325.1 Lentisphaeria bacterium | reverse complement strand
GTGGGAATAAAACTATCTACCGCATACAGCCTTCCCGACGACACTTGCGCACACTCAGGCGCCGGTGAAACCGTTAGCGCAGTTGTATCTACGTGTGAAAACTCATAGGTGTATTTTACCGCGACTGTGCTGGCCTCTAGGTCTGTAGATATGGCCGTGTTGGAGGCATCGGCAATAATATTGGTGAGCATGGTGTCGGGAGAGGTCCAGCGATATAGGGGACGAGTGACTTCCACAACCGTAGGTGAAGCCGAATCGCTAGAGCCGGCTACAAACGCACCATCCTTAAATACTTCACTTATGGCTTCCGGAATACGCGGATGGTTGCGATCGATGGTGCCAACAACGGTGCTGGCATCGTCAAAAGTTACGGTCATGGTGTAGGTCACGTCTTTACCCAGGTTAATACAAACCCCCTCAGTATTACTCACCCAGTTTTCCAGAAAGCTGCCGCCGCCATTCATGGTGAGTGACTCTTCGCCGTCGCCACCCAGCACTGTAGTATCAGAATCGTCTGAACTGATCACCACCGAACTTACATTTTTACCCGCCTTAAACACGCGGATATCGGCAAAGAAATGACCCATTCCATCGCCTTCATTGCAGCCAAAACCACTGTTGTGATAAATATTTGAGCGCGCAATGGCCGCATTGCGTAAACCGAGGTTATTGATTAGGTCGGAGTAGAAGCCAAACACATCCAACTGGGCGTCGGGCTCGCAGGCCTGAGGAAAAAGAGATTGCACAAACATAAAGGCTTGATCCATCGCCATTGGCGTTGAGGCGCTGAAGCTGGCGGGGTCTAGATCCCTCATCACGCTCAATACTAATTGATCGTCTGCGTCGAGGGGGCTTAATACCGTCGCTACTGCGTCTTTACTGCCGCCGGCTGATGTCAGCTTGGCGTTAAAGGCCGCCACCGCGGTGGCGAGGTCTACATCGGGGCCAGCATAATTTGCATTGAAGTTTTCCACCACATCAGCCGCTGTTACGGTTGTGCCAGCGTTTAGCTTTTCGCCAAGAACGGCGGCCAAACTGTCGGGCAAATATTCTCCCGTGCCTTGGTCGCAACTCTCTCTCGCTACGCGATCTAAGTAGGCGGTAGCAATATCGTCGCTGCTCTCTGTATCGGCTTCAAGCGCTTTAAATTCCGCGTCAAAACTTGCCGCTTTAAATAATTTTTCTGTATCGCCTCCGGCAGCGGCAATGCCATTTGCGGCCGCATCGGACGTTTCGTCAAAAGCGCCATCCAATGCCGAGGGCAGCGCAATGGCGCCGTCGTTTACAAGGCCACCGGCATCGGCGATAACGTGTTCACGCAAAGCTTCAATAAAGTCTGGCCCAGGTAAAGGCGGGTTGTCTAGCGAGGGAACGCCAACAACACCACTTATCAGTTTTGCCGCCAAATCGGTTTCGGGGGATACATTGACGATGGCGCCAGCGCCCTCTGGTGCCGCAGGAGAGCGCAGAACAAGGTCGCCCTTGCTAATACGCAATTCATAATAAAATTCGCCGGAATTATCCGGTGTCAATTTTTCTAGGTCGGGTATTTCAAAAAGACCTTGGTCGTTAGTGGTAACTGCACCGATATCAACCTGATCATTAGCCATGTTTTTATCGGCAAACACTTTAAATACTTCTACCGAGGCATTGGCTAACACCGCATTTTCTTCAGAACCCGTATCAATATCCGCCCACGCTTTGGTAACCAACGAAAGCTTGGATACCCAATAGATAGTTTTTTCAGAAAGTGATGCGACGGCGACTACATCATTAGCGTTAGCCACAGCTGTTCCCGAAATTGTCAACAAAGTAGGCGTGGGTGTGGGCTCAACCGTTGGGGTGGGGGTGGGCGCAACGGTAGGTGTAGGTGTTGGCGCGACAGTTGGCGTTGGGGTTGGCGCAACGGTTGGCGTTCCGGCACCACTAGACCCACCACACGCGCTTAAAAATAAAGTAAAACACACCGTCCCGACAAAGGCACCACGAACTCTAATGTACTTGTAAACCAATCCCGATAACATATTCAATTCCTCGCGAAAAGCCAGAAAATCTGACAATAATTTGACCCTTTAATAACTCGCCAACATCTCCCAGCCATATCTGCTATTTCTTTGGCGAAGACTCTATGCAATAAATATTTACTGTAAAAAAGTAATGTAATTTTATTTATAGCCGAAAAACCAACAATCAGCACAAATAATTTATATACAGTGCGACATTAGTCCAAATAGCACCTAACCTATTGCAATTAATCATAGAGGTAGAGAATTTTACTACTCGGCACCCAACACAATGGTGGCCACAAAAAAACCAAGTAACTTTTTAAGATGGCTCGTACATATCTCGTGAAAGGGATAAAGGGATAAAGGGGCAAGATTCAACGCTATTTTTATAAATACAACTACAATCGCTTTACCGAATGCAAATATCTCGCATGAATTTATGATAATACTTATAAAGAGACAAAAACCAGATTGCTATTTAACGTATTTTCCACCACATCCAAAGGAAAAAATTTAGGCCACACAAAAGTGCCCCTCTGCACCAGACGAAATAGCCGCCATCCTGCCTGTGTCGCCTAGCCCCTTCGGCCACCACCCTTGCGCTTGATTACCTTATACTTACTACTGTGGCTGCAAGAGCTTTACACGCTGCGCCGCAGTGCACCCACCGCCATCTACTTTATTTCCACGATCTTTACTGGCTATTGAATTTTCGATCAGGGTAGCGCCACACTCATCGTTGGCGTCATTAACGCCATCCTTATCTGAATCCATTATTTCCTCTACTAATAAAACAAAATTGGAGAACTCGATATAAAAAGGTTAACGGTGTCCGATAACTTTTCTAAAGGAGGTTAAAACACCACAGACAAATTAAGCTGTAAGGGATTACACGACAGCTTTAATTTATTTTTAGTTTACGGACGTCAATTATAATCCGGCGTTTATTTGGTTTTGTGAAGGCACAGATTAGAAAAAACACAACTTCGGTGTGACCATAATCACTCGGATGAAAACCGACTTAGTTTACACCGTAGGAGAATCGTTAAAAGTCACCACACGTCGAAAAAGCAAGAGCTAAAATCGACAGGCTTATTCAACTGGATCGAGCCAATGTGCAGTAGCGCCTTATTGAGCACAGGGTAATACGAGGGAGGATTATGAATACCTAACAAACGACTTATTGCTCTAATCTAGCATTGTGGCATTTTTGTACCACCGGCAATGGACGATGAAAATATTTCGACAACTACAAAAATGGCATAGCTAACGCTAGAGTATGGGGTACGAGTAAGGCCGTTAATAGATAAACAACCATCATAGGCATGATCTCGTATATTTTGACGCGTATCTTTAGTGACAAACATGGGAAAAAATCTAGCCTACCAACAGATGGCACTAAGCAGACAGACAGACAACAACAACAACAACAACAACAACGAAAGCAAATGAATTACCTCGAGAACAAAACATTTGATACATTTCTTTCATTTCGCACGAATTTGTCTAAAAGAACAAAACACGTTTGCCAGCTTGTAAAAGGGGCATGCCTTAAAAAATCCGACAGTCCTTACATGAGAGCGCGGAGCCAACTGAAGCCAACGATAGTACCTTATCTAGGATTCAACCGGACACAGTTCCCCATAGGGTGACTATGCGATCCTCTCAAATAACGCAAAAAAATCGCGCTATTTTCAGTACCTTAGACGCCCTCGCTACGATCCAAGTGATTTATTTAGGATATCGGCATCTCTAAAAGTGCACTTAAGCCGCGATAGCTGCTTCAGCTCCGTGCCCAAGTGCTATGCAGCCTGTACGTTGCGCTTCCGCGCCGTTGGTTTGTTGCTCTCAGAAAAGAATTACTATTTCCAGAGGCACCCTAAGTCGTCGAACCGGCCTGAAATAGTCGCGCCAAAGTCTGCGCAAAAACTTCTACGGTCTGTTCGTCGGGCAGATTGAGCCGCAGCTGTAGTTTGCCGTCATCGGACTGGTGTACGGATGACATAAGTTGCTTTTCGAGAATATAAGCAACCTGCTGTGTTTGTGGACTTTCCTCGCTTTGGGGCAGTAGCGCCTGAATAAATCCACAGGCGGCCGTCAAAAGTTGACCTCCGCTATCGGCGAGTTTCTGCTGACGCTCAACAACGGCCAGTTCGCGTTGTTTTTGCACTTCATCTTCCGCTACGTGGGGTTTATTGCCTAGCAGGAGCTCCAACTCTTCGATGCCGCTGCGCAATTCTACTGCGTCGTTGTCCTTGTCAGGGTCGAGTGCAGCTAGCGCCAACTCGTGCTTGGAAGACAACGTTTGCAAGAGGTTTTCTTCCAGGGTTTGTTCGGTGACAAATATGTAGACCTGCACTGCCTGCTTCTGGCCCATGCGATGAGCTCGAGCGATGCGCTGTTCCAGCAGTGCCGGGTTCCAGGGCAGATCGACATTGATCACGGTGTTGGCGGCTTGCAAGTTGAGGCCGGTGGCGCCAGCATTGGTAGCGAGGAATAAACGGCAGTCAGGGTTTTGCTGAAAACGCTGAACCAATTGTCCGCGAACCTTTTGCGGAACCTTCCCGTCCAGGCGCACAAAGTCCCAGCCGTGTTTTTCAATCAGCGGCTCGATAAGGTCGAGCATCGTGGTCCACTCAGAAAAAAGAATGATCTTGCGATCGTCTTCCTGAGCCAAGTCGCCTAAAAGGTGTTCAATTTCTTTTAATTTACTGGAGTGGTCGGGTGCCTGCTTGTCCACCAGGTAGGTGCTGTTGGCCGACATACGGCACATCAATTGGGCTTTTTGTAGGCGTAGCAGGTCGATTTCCGTCAAGTAACGTTTACTGACTATGCGGTTAACCGTGGCACGGAAGCCATTGTGCATGTCGATTTGGGCTGCGGTGGGTTCCACGCGAATAACTTTAGTGCTGCGCTCGGGAAGTTGCTGCTGCACGGAGCCCGTGTGCGGCGCAGTAGTATTGGCGGTAATTTTTCTCTTAATTGGCTGAGGTTTTGGTAGCCCGTGATCTTGCCTTTTTCATCCAATACGCGGTGGCGGTTGTAAAAATCAAAGCCAGGCCCGAGTCGGCGATCATCGACAAACTCCACAATGGAATACAAGTCGTCGAGACGGTTTTCTAAGGGGGTACCACTTAATACCAGAGCGAAGCGGGAACGCAATGCTTTAATTGTTTGACTGGTTTTTACCTCCCAGCTCTTGATCCCTCGACCCTCATCGAGAATGATCAAGTCCCAGTGTTGCTGGTTGATCAAGTGGCCGTCGCGCAGAACTTGCTCATAATTGCACAGGCTAAAAAAACGGAGTTCTGATATTGCTCTGCACGGGCCTGCGCACTACCGACCACAATTTGACTGTCGCGAGAACACAATTTACTGATCTCATTGCGCCACTGTGATTTTACGGAGGCGGGGGTAATCACAAGCACACGTTCAATGCCCGCTTCCCGCGCCAGCCATTCGGCAACACCGATGCCTTTAATGGTTTTACCCAGGCCCATTTCATCGGCTAGAACGGCGCGCCCGGCACCCACGCAAAAGGCAATACCGTCCAGTTGATACGGGAGGAGAGGCACCTTCAGCAGACTATTGCGCAATGCGTGATTTGCGGGATCACGCCGCACCGCGTACACCGAGGTTTGAATGCGCTCACGAAACAAAAGCCGTTCAAGATAGGCCTCGGCATCAGGGTAGATCAATACGTTTTCGCCCAAGCGTTCGATCGATTGTAGGTGAGTTAACACCTTGTGACCATTGTCGAGCGAGCGGTTGCGCAAGGGCGCGACAATTTTTTTCAGTGCAGCGGCGCACTCGTCTGAGAATAAAAAACGCAACTCGAGACACTTGCCGTAGCGCAGATGGAGAGCGATGCCTTTTTGTTTATAGGGGCGTTTTTACGTTGCGACGGGATAACGCTTCTTAACTTTGGTAAGGGTGTGCAGAATATGTTTGCAGGTACCCAAGGTGTTTTTACGAAAATCGGGACAACTGCAGTAAGACTCACCGGGGGTTTGCCCTTGTAACGCCACACGATAGGCTTTACCGGACTGAGCGTTGGTAACCAGATAATCGCTCCAGAGTACTTTAGGGGTCAGCGATTTTACTCGCATTTTTTCTTTTGCCGCGCGCACCTGTCTTTCGTCTAGAGCGTGCTGACGGAGCGCCTCATCACTCAGTGGCAAAAACTCATTGCTTTCCGGTGGCGCTTTCGCCAAACCCAAGGGAGTTTTCTCTTCCAGTACCGGGGAAAAAACGGCGCCGATGTGAACACACGTTTTTTTGCGGCAGGTACACGTCCAAGCCAAGCCGTTCTTTTTTCCCTTGTCGAGATGGAGCGTGACTTTAGCGTCACTCAATTGCACATCAAGACGGCGATTATCTAAGCTGACGCCCTCTTCGATGTCAAGCTCGTACATGCCCCCTTCCTGCAGCCAGTGTTGCCCTTGAGTAACTCTAGAGTTTTGGCGTAGCTCAGGTGCGACAGATCGTCTTTCAAGGTTAATGACTATTTTGCTTTTGGCGCCATGGTTTCTTACCCCCCGTCGATAAAGTTGGCTATTGTCCCTGTTTCGCAGATACGTGGCAAATCAATAGGCTTAGATATTAGACATAAGCCATTAAGCTAGTGAGATAAATAAAGTTAAGGTATTCTACAGGCACGCTTCGATTCAGTTGCACAGCCATTCACCATGGGGAGTAAACAAGGAACATGTCCGAGCAAAATACCCAGCTTGCCTTGGCGCGAGAGTACATTCTCAATACTCGGCACAATATTTACCTCACCGGCAAAGCCGGAACGGGAAAGACCACCTTTTTACACGGCCTGCAACAGTCCCCTCCCAAGCGCATGGTGGTAACAGCGCCCACTGGCGTTGCGGCGATCAATGCGCGCGGCGTCACATTGCACTCCTTTTTTCAATTACCTTTTGGCCCTTTTATTCCCGGCACTAATGTGGTGCCTCTGCGCTTTAGTCGCGAAAAGATTAATATTATTAAAAGTCTTGAGCTTCTAGTGATCGATGAAATCAGCATGGTGCGGGCCGATGTCTTAGACGCAGTGGATTCGGTATTACGTCGTTACACACGCACGAACCTGCCCTTTGGCGGGGTACAACTATTGATGATCGGCGACCTGCACCAGCTCTCACCCGTGGTAAAAAAAGAAGAACAAGCCTTGTTGCAGCAGCACTACACGGCGCCGTATTTTTTTGCCAGTACAGCCTTACAGGCTACCAAATTTATCACTATCGAGCTGGAGCACATCTACCGTCAATCCGATCCACATTTTATTGCCCTGTTAAACCGAGTGCGCAATAACGATATCGATCTTACCACCTTAGCCCAGCTAAACGCTCGCAACCTTAGTACTCGCAACCTTAGCAACAGTACCGACCCCGGCAACCTCCCCATAACATTAAGCACTCATAACAAAAGTGCCAATAGCATCAACAATGAACGCCTCAAGGCGATTTCAAATCCTGAATACCGTTATGAGGCCCTTGTCACCGGCGACTACCCAGAGCACGCCTACCCCTGCGGCAAAACTCTGGTGTTAAAGGCAGGCGCACAAGTGATGTTTGCGCGCAACGATCGAGCGAGAGAAAAGCGCTACTACAATGGTAAAATTGGAGTTATTACACGGTTTGACGATGATTATATTTGGGTGCAATGCCCCCAAGACACAAGCTTGATCTGTGTTGAAATCGCCACATGGGAGAATATTAAGTACAGCATTGACCCAAACAGCAAGGAAATAACAGAAACGGTTGTGGGTAGTTTTACCCAATATCCCCTGCGTTTGGCTTGGGCGATCACCATACATAAAGCCCAGGGACTAACCTTTGATAGTGTTATTATCGACGCCGATGCAGCCTTCGCGCCGGGGCAAATCTATGTGGCACTGAGCCGCTGTAAAACGTTACAGGGCATCACCCTAAGTAGAGAAATCCCCGCCAGCGCAATACACACCGACGCTCAAGTTGAGCAATTCTCTCAGTATGCACAGCAGCACCCCCCTACACCGGCAGACCTTCAGACCGCGAAAATTGCCTACCAGCAGGAGCTCATTGCTCAGTGTTTCGATTTCCATGGCCTATCGAACGACCTAAATCGCTTGAACAAACAGTTAAGCCAGAACGCCCAGGTAATCCAACATAGTTCGTCACAGCCCATTGCCGACGTGCTGCAACAAGTGCGCAAAGAGCTTGTTGGGGTAAGTGAAAAATTTCAGAGCCAATTGCAGTCCCTCTATTCGACTAACGAAGCACCACAAGACAATGCCTATATTCAAGAGCGCATCCAAAAAGCCTCGCACTATTTTTCCGAAAAGCTCAACACG
>JBLHGN010000156.1:0-8351 GCA_047616325.1 Lentisphaeria bacterium | reverse complement strand
TCATCGCCACTGTGAAATGCCGAGCCGATAACAACAAATAGTACTATGTAAGTGGCAATGCTCACCCACAGTGCAATATCGTATACTTTTTTTCGTTTGTTCCATTGAACGGGTACGTAACCGAGACTCATAATAAATTCTCCCCATTGATACTCTCACGCGTTGCTGCATCAAGCACTTTTTGGTTTTCAAACTCGGGAAGGGAATTATTAACGGGCATAACATTGTCGCCACGATGCTGGTAGGCAAAAAAACACACCAGCGCTAGACCAGGAAATAAACACAACCAAAGCCAACGATGAATAATACGGTGAGGTCTTTTCATGTTTTCTCCCCCTGCGATTCTTGTTTGTCTTTTACTTTATTCGCATTCAACCACTTTTTTAAAAGTAGAGGCCACAATAGTATCGATGCAGGCATCATCATCAGGCGCACACCAATACCGGCGCCATTAGCACCGTTATCTATGGTGGAGCAGCCCTTACTCACAAACGCCAAGGCGAATACAAAACCCAATAAAAAATAAATCATGACGATCTGAAATATGATCACACGGTTTCTCCGAAATATTTATTTCCATCCAGAAACGCGCGTCCTGTGCTTTTCTGGATGTCGCAAATTAAATTGCAATTTTTTTTGTTATCAATATCAATGACTTACAGTTATCGATATTGGGCCGTACCTCTTTGCAACGCAATTAGTACAGTTACATAAGCTGGCAGCAATTAACGAATACCACCAAAATCAATACCACTGAGTTCGGCCATTTTTTTGTCGAAAGTAGTCAAATCATCCAAGCAAAATTGATTGAGGTGACTGTGACCGCAAGCTCGCGCTAATACAGTCATCAATTCCACCGACGACGTAAAAAAGTTAGCCAAACGCGTGGCCGACTGGTCCACAATTAGCCGTGAACGCAGGGACTCTTTCTGGGTAGCGATACCCACAGGGCAATTGTTGGAGTTACAGGCACGCATGCCTAAACAACCAATGGCCTGAAGTGCAGAATTTGAAAGTGCAATAGCGTCGGCACCTAAGGCCAGCGCCTTGGCAAAATCTGCAGGCACGCGTAAACCGCCGGTGATCACCAGAGAAATATCGGAATGACCTGAAGAGTCTAGATGACGACGCGCGCGAGCCAATGCTGGAATGGTGGGAACAGATATGTTATCGCGGAATAAAAGCGGCGCAGCGCCTGTACCACCACCGCGGCCGTCGAGAATAATATAATCCACACCCACTTCAATGGCGGCGTCTATATCTTTTTCGATGTGCTGGGCAGACAGTTTGTAGCCTATGGGAATACCGCCGGTTTTTTCCTTCACTTCATCGGCAAAATCGCGAATTTGAGTAATATCGGTCCATTCGGGAAAGGTGGACGGGGAAACCGCCGCCTGGCCGGCCTGAAGCCCCCGCACTGACGCAATTTTTTCGGAGACTTTACTTCCTGGTAAATGGCCGCCAGTTCCGGTTTTAGCCCCCTGCCCGCCTTTAAAATGGAAGGCCTGGCAACGCTGAACCTTATCCCAGGAAAATCCAAAACGGGCCGAAGCCAGCTCGTAAAAATAACGTGAATTGGCTTCCTGTTCTTCAGGAAGCATACCGCCTTCGCCTGAACAAATGCCAGTACCGGACAGTTCTGCGCCCTTGGCCAAAGCCAATTTAGCCTCCTCGGAAAGTGCGCCATAGCTCATATCCGACACAAATAGCGGTATTTTTAGGCGAAGTGGTTTTTTAGCACGCGGGCCAATAACACATTCGCTGGCTACTTCAGCATCATCTAATAAGGGTCTTTTGTGTAACTGAGCTACCGTAAATTGGATATCATCCCAACTTGGCAGTTCTAGGCGCGATACACCCATGGCGCCCATGGGTCCGTGGTGGCCCATTTTTGACAAGCCTTGAGCGGCCAACTTTTGAATGATTTTTACGTGAGGTTCGTCTGCTGTGCCGGTGTAGTCCTGATATAAACCATGATAACTATCGCGATTGTATGGCTGGGGATGCTCTTGCTCCCAAGCATTGATCTCGTCTTCGTCCACCCACACTTTGTTGTCTTCCAGCCAGCTGGAAAACTTTGGCAGTACTTCTTTATTGTTGTATTCGCTAACACCGGTATCAATTCTATAGTCCCAGCCGTGCACACCACAGATCAAATTATCGCCGTCTACGCGTCCATCTGACATTAACGCGCCACGATGTAGACATCGCCCATAAAATACCGAAACGTTATCGCCATAACGGGCGACCACCAAATCCACATTGCCCACCAGGGCGTATGCGGGCGCTCTATCGACGAGCTCGTTCCAGTTAGCCACAGATACCTTTTTCATGCATAAATCCTCTGATGCGATAATGAGTAATATTGAAAGATTGCGAGCGCTTACTTTTACAGTTTATTTATTTGTTCTTATTATTAAATTAAATAAAGCCAATTTGACATCATAAGGCACTTATCGGTTGTTATGAATCGTCTTCGATTACCGAGCCTTGAATGCCCGTGATTTATGTGCCTGAAGCCGGGGTGAGGTATATAAGGGTATTCTTCTCTAAGGCGAAGAACAATAGCAAACTAGCGCTGTATATATCTCACAAAAGTATCCAAGATGTTTATTATTGTGTGAATTTAGACACATTTGCAGTAAGAGTGTGCCAGTATCTAGCTTATGCATCTGACCGGCAAGCCCCGATTGTGCCACGTTCTAAAGTTCTATAAAAGCCCTGAGTGATGACGCGATGCTTGCTAAGCACCGTAAAAAGACATTAAACATGCCAATTATTTGCTGGCAAAAAATTACACATAGGTGATTCGACACCCAAAGACATTCACTACTAAACATACATTTATGGTGCAATATCTTAACGCTCTAATTTGATAGAAAAAACAACCATTTTAATGCGCTTGAGTTCAACTCGTAAGTGCATTTTTTTAGCTATTAGTCAAGGCTACCTATACTATAGCTGGCTAAAAACAAATACTGGAGAAAGATTAATGAAAATAATCGTTACATTTTTAGTGAACGTAATTTTCACAACAACTGTATGGGCCCAAGTTGAGGGCGTCGGGTATAGCTGGGAATTAAAGCGTGATAAGAGTGACATAAAAGTATTTGTTAGCCACGTAGACGGATCAAAATTTAAAGCCGTAAGGGCAGAAATGACCGTGGATGCCAGTCTAAATAGTTTGATTGGACTCGTTTCAGATAGTGCAGCCTGCCCACAATGGGCCGATTTATGCAAAGAAGAGCGAGTAATTGAACAACTGTCTGCCACCGAAAGTTATGTTTACACATACAACGATATTCCATTTCCCGTAACAGACAGAGACGTATTGGCTCATGTCGTTTGGCGCTACGACCCCGAAAAACAAAAAGTGTCGATGACAAGCACTGCAATCACTGGACGTCTTGAAAAAACTAGGGCCGTTAGAATTGAAAAAGCCATTGCCCATTGGCACTTCACCCAACTTGAATCGGGCCGAGTACTAGTGGAAAACTTTGCCCATATTAACCCCAACGGGCCTACACCAGCGTGGGTAACCAATATGCTACTGGTTGACTCCCCCTATAAAACACTAAAGAGCATGCGTAAGTTGATCGCTTCTGGGAAGTACAACGATTATCAAGCTGATTTTTTATAGCTTAGGCAATCATTAAAATCACCAAAACATCGAAGCTAGACTAATAGTTTACCTTTCTCCAAAGAAAATAAAACGTATTAAATGAATTGCCTAGTCGAATGCGATCATGGCCGCCGATCTCTTGCCTTTACTCTAGCGGCGGCTTGACCTCAGACTCAGGCTCAATACCATCCTGAGAACTATCACAGCTTTCACTTGCCGCATCAGGACGGGTTTTCTTCAGGGCCTCGGCCAAAGTCACAAAACGGATACCCATCTTTTCCTCAAGCCAGAATATAAGCGTATTAAATCGACGATAGCGCGCCCGAGTATAACCCATGCTAGATCGCGCCCGGGGACTGGTGCACATTAGTACCGACAAACTTAATGCAATCAACAGTATGCCCCCCGGCATAGGGGTAAGCATAGAAAGCAAACTGATCAACAGCACAATGCTGGCACTAACGGTAAGCAGTAAATTAATCATGAGTAGATTGGCGCCTTCTCGAGCACCTTTTTTGAAAAATATAAGTAGAGCCGTTTAAACGATGGGCCACAAGTAGAGACAGCGCAAAAATACACCTTCTTCGCCGCAAGCGACAACCATACTCCAATCGAAGGCAAAATATATAAAGTAAATAGGAAAAATGCTAGCTAGCGGCCATGTGATATTTCATTTTCGGCGAACGCGATAGGTACCATGGAGGTTCGGCGACTAGACAGCGGTTTGATAGAAATGTGTTTCCCCTGTTTCGCACCGGAAGAAATCGACAACGTACCCCTAGCACTTAAAAACGGCCTCTCTATTTCTCCTGTGCGCTATTTAAGAAATCGCCAGGCCTACTTTGCCGTGTATGACAACGAAGAAGACGTAAGAAATGTGATTCCCGATTTTCTCGTCATCAAGCAGCTTGCACCATACGATGTGGTAGTAACCGCGCGGGGCAAAGACTACGACTGTGTATCGCGCTATTTTTGGCCATCCAGCGGAGGTGACGAAGACCCAGTCACTGGCTCCGCTCACACGGGGCTGGCCCCCTACTGGGCCAAACAACACCAGAAAAATACTTTGGTTGCTCTACAGGTATCAAAACGAAGCGGGGTTTTATATTGCCGAATGGAGCACGACAAGGTTTATATTTCTGGTAGCTGTGTGGATTATTTACAAGGCCATATAACGGTCTAACGTAAGTTGACGTTGTATTTATGTCTTATGCCCTAAAATAGAAGTGTCAAGCAATACAGCGCACCTAATAGACAGGAGCGGCAAACAATGAACGCTACCTCCACTGAAAACCCTCTCACCCAGGAGCCTTCGCCACCAACTAAGCCCTGGCATGCTGTAAGCAGTGCCCTTGTTTTTGTCTTGCCCTATAAAAAGCAAATTTTTTATGCGCTGTGTGCTTTGGTATTCACTGTAGGCATAACCTTGTTTGTGGGTCAGGGTGTGCGCCTGATGATAGATGAAGGGTTCGCCACCGCGTCTCCTGATCTACTTGGTCACTATGTTTTAATTTTCTTTGGCCTAGTCGGTGCAATGGCTGTCGGCACATTTACCTGCTACTACTGGGTCACCTGGTTGGGTGAGCGGGTAATAGCCGACATTCGCTCCGCCGCGTTTAATCACTTAATCGATTTACACCCCAGCTTTTTTGAGAGCAATCGCGGCCTTGAGATTCAATCGCGTATCACCTCGGACACCACACTGCTGCAAGGCGTTATTGGCTCCTCACTTTCGGTGGCACTGCGTAATATTATTATGCTGGTGGGTGGGATTATTTGGCTGTTTATCACCAACGCTAAACTCGCTGGCATCGTACTTATTTCGGTTCCCTTTGTGGTGATACCCATCCTTGTTTTTGGTCGCCGAGTGCGCGGCTTATCGCGCACCAGTCAGGACAGAATCGCCGATGTTGGCGCTTACGTGGGGGAGATATTAACCCAAATAAAAACGGTTCAAGCCTATAACCATCAAGACAGCGACAAGCTGCTTTTTAATCATTATGTGGAAGACCCTTTCGACGTAGCGAAGCAACGCATTGTGCAACGATCCATGTTAATTACCCTGGTTATTGTTCTGGTATTGGGCGCCATTGGTATGATGCTGTGGGTGGGCGGCCTCGATGTAATTCACGGGCGCATCAGCGGTGGCGAGCTAGCCGCTTTTGTGTTTTACAGTATTATCGTCGGTTCGGCGGTGGGCTCCGTAAGCGAGGTTATCGGCGAATTGCAGCGCGCTGCCGGCGCCACCGAACGCATTGTCGAATTGTCGAATTGCTAGAAGCGGAAAACGAAATTCTTGCACCGTCAACAGACCTGCAAACACTACCACAGGTGGTGCCCGGCAATATTACTTTAGAAAACCTGAGTTTTTGCTACCCCGCCCGGCCGGGAATTCTGGCGGTAGACAATGTTAGCCTTACTGTAAAACCAGGAGAAACCTTAGCCCTAGTCGGCCCCTCGGGTGCAGGAAAATCCACCCTCTTCGATTTGCTATTACGCTTTTTTGGGCTCCCTACCACTTTGGCTGACCAAGATATAGCCAAACACATGAAATAGCTCATATATTATAATGTTATTGCAAATCCATGCATAAGCCGAACTTTATGAGGCGTCTACTTGATGTCAGCAGCGGTATCCCTGAATGGGTTGTACCAATTTCCTAGCTGGATTATAGATAATATCGAGCTTAATTTTGAATTAAGCATAGGGAAGGTGTTCCTCCGTCCAGACGCTCGAGAAAGTGTCCATAAGTGCCCTTATTGCAATCATCACATGGGTGAAATGAGAACCACTGAGCGTCAAGTATTGGATCTACCCCTCGGTACAATTAAGAAAATGACAATTCAATGTACTACCACTCAGGGGAAGTGTTCACGATGCGAGAACTTCCATACTTTTTTGCCCTAAGGAATAAGGAGTAACGATCGGGCAACCGAACGACTAAAAGTTTATCTAATTACCACCATGGCTAAGCCGACAGTGAGAGAATTTTAACTCTCTATCCTTTTGATTTTTATAGAGATATTTCTGTTGGTCAATATTCACATTTCCAAACTAGCGATGAAAGTAGCGCTTTCATGGGAATTATCAAGGATTTAAATTTCACGAGATAGAAAATACTCTCTATTTATAGGAGCAATTACATTTCATTACGAAAAATCCACTGGTAGCGTAGCTTAGTTATAGTGGTAATTAGGAAAGTTTATGTGAGCAGGCTGTGTCGATTTATGCCTGTTAACAAAGCGGCCAGTTTTTTCCCCATCTCTGTTAACACTGCACGTCGCTGGCATAAAGATGTCTTACAACGAACTCTGCCGTCACCTGATCTAGACAATCTTCACACCATTCTAGTGGATGAAACAAATATTGGTAAAGGACACAACTATTTTAACCGTTGTACTGAATGGTATCAATGGTGAGGTTCTTCATATTGCAGAAGGGAAACGAAAAACCAATTTAGAAAGCTTTTTTCAAAAGCTCACTCCAGAGAAAAAGGCTAGTATACAAGCCGTTGGCATTGATCGAAGCGGTGCTTATAGAGCAGTTATAAAAGAGCAAATCCCTGATGCCAGTATTGTTTTTGACAAGTTTCATATTGTATCGAACTACAATGACGTGATCGACGAAATTCGTCGAGAAGAGTGGCGTCAGGCGGAAGGAAAGGAAGGGAAGGGAAGGGAAGGGAAGGGAGGAAGGCAAAAAATTCATTAAGGGTCAACGGTTCAATTTATTTAAGAATCCGTGGAACCTAAAACAGGATGATAAAGTTTCATTAAAGGCACTTCTTGATATCAATGAAAATTTGAATTCCGCATACATACTAAAAGATGCGCTCAAAAACCTATGGTCGTATACTTCAAAGACATGGGCTGGGAAACATTTAGAAAAATGGATAGGCTGGGCAAATGAAACCGAAATAAAGGGAATAATTAGATTATCCAAAGGCCTTAATAGAGATCGAGAAGAACTACTTTCTTATTGTAAACATAAAGTCACCAGCGCAAAAATCGAATCATTTAATGCAACGATAAAGCGAACAATTAGAAAGGTATGTGGATATCAAGACATGGAATGTCTCTATCTAAAATTAGGCAAGAAGCACTTGCTACCTGATAAAACTTTGAAAGTTACCGAACAACCGGAACTTGGAAACTCAGAGAAACTGGTCAGCCAAAGTGGTAAAGAGCCAATTTTTTTCATCCGCTTGAGCACTAGTCATTTGAAATCACTCCGCATTTTTTGCATCAAACAGTACAATTAAAATCACTTGCCTCACTTGCTATCCTTCGCTTCCATCTTCGCCTTCAAGTCGGCAAAGGGATTAAATGTTGCCGGTTTGAGTTCCGTCTCTGTGGTGCTGCCGTAACGCACCAAATTCTCGAACTTCGTATGCTCCTCGTCGTGGCAATAAATGCATAACAACTCCCAGTTGCTGCCGTCATTCGGATTGTTGTCGTGATTGTGATCAACGTGATGCACGGTTAATTCAGAGAGATTTTTGCGATCAAACTCTCTTGTACATCGTCCGCATATCCACGGGTATAGTTTTAACGCACGTTCGCGGTACCCCGCCGCCCGCTTGGTGTTGTACTCTAGCTGCGCGGCACGAACTTGATCAAATTTACTTTTGGGTGGCTGAGAAGTACTCATAGCTTATATGCCCTATGGTTATAGATGCGCTCACGCTAACACCAAAAAGACGTCGTGCAAATAGGGTGCTGGATTAACC
>JBLHGN010000155.1:0-8375 GCA_047616325.1 Lentisphaeria bacterium | reverse complement strand
TAACATAGTGTCTCTCCGGTAGATGATGAAGGAGATTACATATTATGTTGAGATGAATGGCTTCTTTAGACTATTTTTAATAGGTAAAGGGACGCTAACTGCACATAATCAGGTTGTGCGCATAATTTCGACCCACCGTAAACGGATGGATTGCATTTTCCTCAAGATTATTATCAATTGGGTGTGAGCCATCTTCCAGGTAACGTATTAGCCTTGGCCATTGGTTTTGCAAATAGCCGAGCGCTTTTCCTAGTGCTTTTTTTGCGGTGTATGTAACAGACTATTTTCAAGCCACTTCACCATTTTATTTATGATGGGGACCGCCTGTGTTTACCGAAGCGCGTACCGCTCACTTTCTGACAAAGCTTTAGCCTGCTTTCAATACGATAGAGCCCTTGGATAAACGCAATCGCTTGGTCGACTTTGCCTACCTTCCCTTTAACTTGGAGTTTTTGTGCATCTAAAAATTTTCTCCGCGCATGCGCCCATGACCAGTGCAACGGTCAAGGCCGTGTTGCTCCAGTGCATTTACAGCCGATTCCACCGCCGAATGCTGACGCCGTACTTTTTTGTATTCTGGTGCGTGTAGTTTTAATTTTTCTTCCGCACACATTTTCCATTTTTTAGGAAGTACAAGCTGATCTAAGTGTGTGCTTAATTCCACCTGGTTGGTGGGACTATGAAAACCTTTATCAAAACTACAGGAGTTGAGCGATGCTTGAATTCAACTCGTAAGTGCAATTTTTTGGAAGTGGCCAACTGGTATACTCCACGCCACTTTCTCGCCAAAGGAAATTGCTAATGAACTATACACAGTTGACCGAAATAGAACGATACCAGACCCAGTCATTTTTGAAAGCAGGATATACACAAAAAAAGGTTGCACAAGAGCTTGGCCGCCACCCTTCAACTATAAGTCGTGAATTGAAGCGCAATACTGGTTTACGTGGTTACCGGCCCAAACAGGCTCAGCGTCTAACTGATGAGCGAAAACATTTATATACACATACACATACACGTATCACGGATAGTACGTGGCAACGAGTTGAAATTTTGCTGAGAGAAGAATGGAGCTCGGAACAGATCAGTGGCGGGTTAAAGAAAACGGATTTGCAATCGGTAAGCCCCGAATGGATTTACCAGTACATATTGACAGACAAGAAAGCAGGCGGTGATTTGCATGCCTATTTGCGTTGTCAGAAGAAGCGCGAGAAGCTATATGGCAGTCCAGATCGTCGAGGACAGCTTAAAAATAGGGTTAGTATTGATGATCGCCCTGCGGTAGTGGATGAGCGTAGTAGAGTTGGCGACTGGGAAATGGATCTTATTGTTGGTAACCCAGGCGGGTCAGTATTGATGACGGCTGTTGAAAGAAAAACGCGATTCACTTTAATTGCCTTAGCTCCCAACAAAACAGCGGAGGCAGTTAAGAACTGCAATACTGGAAACCCTTTCTCCCATAGCTGCTGATGTTAAAACGCTAACCTATGATAATGGTAAGGAGTTCGCGCTACATGAGGCGATTTCATAAGCGCTCAATGCACAGGGGTATTTTGCTCACCCCTACCACTCATGGGAGTGTGGTCTTAATGAGAATACCAATGGCTTGATTCGTCAGTACGCACCCAAAGGCTCAAGCTTCGACAGCATGACGCGCGAAGATGTTGAAAGAATTATGACCAAATTAAATAACCGCCCAAGAAAATGTTTAGGCTTTTGCACCCCAAATCAGGGTATGGTTTGGGATCAATCCACAGATTGCACTAGCGAGTTGAATCCAGACTAATGCCATACTCCTAGAATAGCACCCATTATTGTAAGCCCAAGGGTGTGATAGTCAGCATCTATTGCAAATAATTTAAAAGAGCGCTACTCGAAAAGGTCGTTTATTCCGAATGACATTGTTACCCAGCCAAGGCCAGCGAGAAACCCATAGAAAAACCCTGTTTGCAATGTACTATTTTGACCCAGAAACATTGCTAAGTTAAATGCAATTACTGAGCTTGTGTGCCGTCTTTAGGGCGAAGTTGAGCTTGCTCGCCCACACAACGAAGATAATCCATATTTGATTTAGAACGCAACTCTCTTAAACGAATATGCAGTTTATTCATCGTGGCCGCTCATGTTATTACTTATCGGTGACAGCTCCTTCCGAGGCGCTAGACACCAGTTTTGCATATTTAGCCAACACTCCACGTGCATAGTGCGGCGCAGGTTGTTTCCAGCTTTTACGGCGTTCGGCTAACGCGGCGTCACTGATATCCATGGAGATTTCTCGAGTCTCAGCATCAATGGTGATTCTGTCACCGTTCTCCACTAACGCAATCGGGCCACCATCAAAGGCCTCTGGTGTGATGTGACCCACTACAAAACCATGCGAACCACCGGAGAAACGACCATCCGTGATAAGCGCGACGTCTTTACCCAGGCCTTTGCCGATAATTGCGGACGTTGGCGAAAGCATTTCACGCATGCCAGGGCCACCCTTTGGACCTTCGTAGCGGATTACAATGACATCCCCTGCAACGACTTCGCCATTGAGGATACCGGCCAACGCGGCTTCCTCACTGTGGTAGACACGAGCGATTCCTTCGAAGCGCAGACCTTCCTTGCCTGTGATCTTTGCCACCGCACCCGTTGGCGATAAGTTGCCGTGTAATACAACCAGGTGTGAGTCCTTCTTGATCGGGTTGCTGAATGGACGAATGATGTCTTGGCCGGCCGGATAGTCGGCGACGTCGGCGAGATTTTCAGCGAGTGTTTTACCTGTGACGGTAAGAGCGTCGCCGTGCAACAGACCAGCATCGAGTAAACGCTTCATTAGTGGCTGGATGCCCCCGATGGCGACTAATTCGGACATCATATACTGGCCGCTAGGGCGAAGGTCCGCCAGCACGGGGGTGGTTTTACCTATCTCGATAAAGTCATTAAGGGTTAGGTCTACGTCCACTGCATGGGCCATTGCCAGCAAGTGCAGTACACCGTTGGTGGAACCGGCCAGTACGATGATGACGCGAATGGCATTTTCGAAGGCTTTGCGCGTCATGATGTCCCGCGGTTTGATGTCTTGAGCCAGCAGTTCCAGCACTTGCTGACCCGCGCGGAAGCAATCTGAAGCTTTTTCGGAGGAAATTGCGTCTTGCGCAGACGAGCCAGGTAAAGACATACCTAAGGCTTCTATGGCTGAAGCCATGGTATTGGCGGTGTACATGCCCCCACACGAACCGGGGCCAGGTATTGCGGTGTCTTCGATCTGCTTAAGTTGAATAAGATCCAGTGCGCCCTTGGCGTGCTGACCCACGGCCTCAAAAACCGAGATAATATCAGTATGGCCAGCACCGGGTTTGATGGTGCCGCCATAGACAAAGATTGCTGGGCGGTTCAACCGTGCCATACCGATGAGGCAACCGGGCATGTTTTTGTCGCAGCCACCTACGGCAACCAGACCATCGAAGCCTTCGCAGCCAACCACGGTTTCAATGGAGTCGGCGATGACCTCTCGTGACACTAGAGAATACTTCATGCCCTCGGTGCCGTTGGCGATGCCATCCGATACCGTGATCGTGTTGAAGATCACTGCCTTGCCACCGGCAGCATTGGCACCTTTTTCGGCTTCTTCCGCGAGCTTATTAATGTGCATATTGCATGGCGTGACATTGGCCCAGGTCGATGCGATGCCGATCTGCGGCTTTTTAAAGTCATCATCAGTGAAGCCGACCGCGCGCAACATGGATCGCGCTGGCGCAGTCTCCACGCCATCCACCACTTTGGAAGAATGCTTACGCATGTTGTCAGTAATCTTAATCATTTCGAAATTCCTTAAGTAATTTTCGCGAGCATGTAGCATTGTGCCGACAAGTAACCAAGATGTGTCGGCTTTAATGGCGCTTATTTTCTGTGTGGCGACTAAATAAATATTGGAGCGATGCGCCAACAATAATAGCTAGAAAAGATATTAAGCCTGTAAGTAATTAAAATCCTCCATTACTAGTGACAGTACTCGTGGCTATATATATTCAATAAGTAGAGTTCTATCAGTATCAGTAAGGTCAGTTACAACTTTTAGCCATCTTATATTAATACTAACCTAGCCTTCGCTATTAAGTTGTTTCTGGCACTACTTTTTAAGTCCAAAAAATCACGACGAGCAACTAAGATGGGACAATCCACCCACCTCAAAGAACTCAGGCGGTTTCAACCGATAGTATTTATCCTCTACATCCTTCGACTGCTCTGCATATGGCTGTGTCATCACGTCCTGCAACTCTCGAATTAGCGAGTAAGTTCCCGCAGTTGCTTGCTGATAAGCCGGCATAACAAACCACTCTCGCAAAATGTATTTTGGGTTGACAAGCTTCATCTGCCTAGAGATTTCCTCACTGGATCGGGCCAAAATAGCATTCGCGTCACTGGAGCTGTTGAGGAGCATTTTCCATTTTGCGAGCCACTCTGCCCAGCGTCTGTCCATCTCTTTGGGGTCCCTCTTTTTGGGGTCAGAGTCATGCGCCCTATTATTGTATAAGCTATTGTAGAAGCTTTTCTTGAGTGGGCCAATGTCGTCGGGTATCGACGAGAGCTCGCGGAAGAAAATAGTGTAATCGACAGCCGTTTGCATCATGAGTGTTTCTAGCTCGCTGAACAGTACATCGCAAAGTGCCTTGTCAGACGCCGTATTCAAAGTGCCAAGACCCAACTTGGCAGCCCACATCTTTTTCATTTGCGTGTGCATTACTTTCGAAAATCCACTTTGAATCTCGTCGAGCTCTAGCAAATAGTCCTGATGCGACACCAGCAACGGCCGTAACGCCGAACAAAACATGTTGAAGTTGCTTTGCGCTGCGCTTGGTTGGTTCATGAATGAGAAGTGATGACCTCCCCCCGTCCAAGGCTGATAATGCGGGTTAAACACATCGCAAAAGCCGAAGGGACCATAATCAAGGGTAAAGCCACCGACTGCGCAGTTGTCGCTGTTGAAGTTCCCCTGGCAGAAGCCGACGCGGATCCAGTTCGCCACCAGTGACGTGAGGCGGCTACGAAACTCGCGCGCCAGCAACACCACTTTTTCTGGGGTGGTGAGTTGCCTATCGACAACGTCAGCGTACTCACGATCAATCAAGTGCAGCACAATCTTCTCAAGTTCTTCCATCGCTTTCGGGTGCACATTTTTACGGGTACGGCGAGCGAAAAGTTCGAGTTGGCCGACGCGGATGAACGACGGTGCGACACGTGTCGAGATGGCGACGGCTTCAGATATAAGCCTGTCGGGATTCTCCGAGCGCGAGCCCTCCGAGTACCACGGTCGTTTCACCTCCTCCGTTTTTGAAACGTACAAACTCAAAGACCGAGACGTGGGCACGCCCAGTGCGTGCATGTGCTCCTGAGCCAAGAACTCGCGGATACTAGACCGCAAGACAGCGCGACCGTCCGCACCGCGGCAATATGGCGTGCGGCCGCCACCTTTCAGCTGCATCTCCCAGCGTCGACCGTTGATGACGGCCTCAAGCACGGAAATTGCACGACCGTCTCCATATCCGTTGCCGGTTTGGAACGGGCACTGCTGGATGTATTCAGTGCCGTAGATGGAAAGTGCGTACCCGGTCGCCCAACCGACCTTACGCATCGGCTCTGGAACCTGAGAGATGTCGCCGGAGAACATACGGACGAAGTCGGAAGTCTCTGCCATGCTGTCGGTGAAGCCAAGCTCGGAAAAAAAGTTTTTGCTGTGCGCTACATATTCTGGGTCTTTGATTGGAGTGGGATTGACGGGGACAAAATGGCCCGTGAAGACTTGTCGCGGCGCGTGGTCGGCACCGTTTTCTGTCGCGTCAGGATCACAGTTGAGCGTGTCCATGAGGGAGTAGTTTGCCAGCTTCGCAAGACCGTCGAGCGTCGATATAGTCGAGGAGGTTTTCTGAGGTAGTCGGTTTGTCATAATTGTTTATACCAAGGCTCGTAAAGATAAATATTAATACATTGTATCTTATCCCGTTATTTGTGTAGATATCTGTACTTGCTAGCTAACGCCAGCATAGAGTCCCCGCAAATACCCAGCTGATACGGAAGCTAAAGTGTGAATTCTACTACGAAATTTGAGCGTAGTCATCCGGGTCATCTTTGATGCTTTTGTTAGCTGGTCTCAAATTCACTGGCAATCACTTGGGCATATTGATTGTTATTTGCACTCGAATATTTACTATGCCCCTCTATATGACGGATGTCCCCGCCAATAAGAAACTGGCTAATAAGTTTTATCGTGATTTTATGTTGTTCAGCATGAAAGAAGTGGTCTGAATTTTTGATAAACGTAGTAATAGAGTTTTCACACATGGATGAAAACTTCTTGCAGTATGCAGGCGTTGTAAAATTATCATATTCGCCAGTCACTATCAATGTCGACGAAAATATTCTAGGTGTTAAATTAAGGCTCTCTTTTAAAAGACGCTTGGTGTTCTCTGCGTACTTCAGCTTCATGCTCAAATTCATTTCCTTTAAAATATTTGAGAACTTTTTCATTATGTAATGTTGTTTTGGTATGACATTACTTTTTTCATAATTAAAAAACATGCGTGTCAGCAGATTGTCGAACTCATAAATTCGTCCAGACTCTGCAAGCTCGATAGTCTTTTTTAAAACATCAACATTCTCCGGCGGAATGCTCTTCATTGCACCGGTAAAGACGATGCGACCGATCTTTTGTGGAAATAATTGAGCAATTCGGTAAGCGACAGGACTACCGTATGAGCAACCAACAATATGAAATTTATTTACATTCACTAGTTCGGCGAAGTGATTAACTACATTAGCTAGATATGAAAAATCATACGTGCAAGGTAATATATCAGCAGCGCCTGAACCAGGCAAATCAAGTGAGTAAACATTAAAATAATTTGAAAGTTCCCTGCATATTTTGTATGAAGCTTTAATATCTTGGAATGCCCCTCCAATAAAGATCAAGTCCCCATTACTACTTCGCTTTTCTTTTCGGAATTCAGCATACTTATATAAGAATCCTTCGAATCTACTTTCCTTTATAACCAACTTCATAATTATCTCTCAAATACAAATACATAAACGGAATCTGGATTATAGCTAACGCCAAGTGCAGCTGCATTTTGGTTGGTGTGTAGTTTTGTGTAAAATGGCGTAGCCATACACGAGTGCGACTGGCATGTTAATAGTCTAGATGGTGTAAGTCCATCCACAGCCCTGAAAGGAGGGAACAAGAAGCCAAGAGCAAGGGCGCCCGAAGAAACCTATCATCGCTACCCAACAGGGAGTCAGGGTGATTGTAGGCCAATGAGGAGCCTGAAGGAAGCTGGAGGCGCAAGTGCCATCTAAACGAGAGTGAATCTTCGTAAGGCTGTGAGTGGGATGAGGTGCCCTGTATCACCGAAGTCCAAAATCCTTTCCGTAACGCGAAGCAGTATTGAAGGTAGATGGGTGCTGAATACAGATTATTAGCTTCCCCAGTAATAGCCCGCTGATCTTGGGTCGATGTAACTAAGACATTTTAAGCCCTAAGCGACGCAGAGATGTGAGCTTTATGAGGCAGGGAGTTGCAGATGAAGCCATATGATGCGTAAAACAGATAGTCAATGACGGTGCGGTGACGTACCTGCGGGTAAAACTATTTGTCAGCGACACGGAGGTCGGAGTTAAAGGGCTGAACACATTAATGATCATGATTCTGTTGCAAACCGCTCGTATGAGATCCGCTGAATCAAGAGTCATTAGCATCACTATTACCCGATACGTAACTCAGGTTCTGATAATGACACGAACGACGAAATACGAACGCAAAGCGAAAGTACAATATGATCCCAGATCTATTTCACGATGACTAAAGACTTTTTGGGCAACTCACCAGCACGTGGTGCTCGCGACTGGGTTTTGCAGACGTAAAGAAAAATGGCGGCCCCCCCCCAGCACCATAAAGACTTTTCAGAGTAATCTTGACAAAGAGCTATGCCAGCTTTCAGAGGACATCAGAAACTGGACATATAAACCAAACCCCGTAAAACAAGTTGAAATTGACAAGCCCGATGGTGGTGTGCGCTTGTTGGGAATCCCCTGTATTCGTGATCGAGTTGTCCACGCGACAATAAAACGAATATTAGAGGCTCTTTACCACTTTGGCTGACCAATTTCTCTGAATTTCTAAGTTCCGGTTGTTCGGTAAATTTCAAAGTTTTATCAGGTAGCAACTGCTTCTTGCCTAATTTTTAGATAGAGATATTCCATGTCTTGCTATCCACATGCCTTTCTAATTATTCGCTTTATCGTTGCATTAAATGATTCGATTTTTGCGCTGGTGACTTTATGTTTACAATAAGAAAGTAGTTCTTCTCGATCTCTATTAAGGCCTTTGGAAAATC
>JBLHGN010000154.1:0-8429 GCA_047616325.1 Lentisphaeria bacterium | reverse complement strand
AGCTCTTTAATCTCGGCTGCGGTGAGAATTGTGATACGTTTATCGTTCGATTCAGATGGCATCTGTGCGCTCCTAAAAAGCGCAGATTATAACCATTTTGTTCAATTAGACGCCAGTTTTGGTGCCGGTCAAAAAACACATATCACTGTAGCCCAAGTATCTCGTGGGCTGTAGCACTTTATGTCATATTTCGGGGGATGGTCACAGAACCCCATACTCTCATACGAATTTACCAGTTAGTTATGACTGCACCCTCTCTGTCTCGGCCTGTCGTGCGACGTGTTGGCTTTCCGAGCCATACCTTGGGAATCACCGCTCCTCTGCCATAAAACACTGTGTACGCAAAGTGGCAGAAATACTGTGTTGGTATTTTTTTAACCGCCAACTTCGCTTTATGTTTGCAATTCGCCAAGGAGGCGAAATATCTGCCCCGCTCCATTTTTACGATGTAACTTTGGTAACCATTACGACGGTAATTTGGTTGTGTTTTTTCTTACAAAAGAGATTACACTGCAACGAAATATCGACGAATACAATAGGTGTTATTTTGAAAGAAAAAATCCTTACTGCTTACAGCACACTTCATGGCCAGATCACTTGGGATGAGGAAAATAATGGTGAACTCCCCCTATGTGTCATTAACGGTAAAGGTGTTACATGGAAAGACCTTGGCCATGAATTAATGACCTACGAAGGCTTTCATTTTGAACTCCATATTCACGATGACGAAAACATAATTTTAGCTAAATAGAGCGTGAAAAGTTTGTCGTAAATTGACACTATACAAACAGATATAGATAACAGGTACAATGGAGTATTTTTGTCAAAAGGCGAGCTCAGTATTGTGCGGGCGCTCCCTTTGACTTTATTTTTTCTCCCCATGGGATTGATAAAAACTACAACCAGCCAAATCTATCACAAAAAACAACGGCACAGAATCGTCAATGTAACGAGAGATTGCCAGTTCCGTTATTTCGACGGAGTTTGGTAAGGTTTACGCTATTAATGTGGTTAGGCAGATTTCTTTATGATGGAAGTGCGGGAAAATCGTCGTAAAATCACAAAATCTTACGACATTTAATTTGGTGATTTTTTCGGTCGTAAAGTGGCGCCCTACAAAGAGACCAAAAAAGAGCATTAAATAAATCTGTCCCCCTTTAACTTTCTTTCTCTTGCTTCTTTTTTTAAAACGTCAATATGATACTTGACCCCTCTCCCTTCTTGTACTGTCTAGTAATTTAGTAGATTGATGTCGCTACTTCACCAGCGGCAGTCGAGTCGAGAATTGGAATTTCCTTAGAGGAGATCCAACCAATCACCCCACACTTTCTTACTTCAAACCGAATGCGTTTTTGGGCCGCAAAAGCGGAAAGTGCCATTGAATATATTTCCTGATATTGAGGGTGGTTAACACTAACAAATACCTGGTCAGCTATCTCACATGAATAAGTAGCCCCAAAGCTCCCAATCACCCGAAACCCTATTGATCCAACCAAACTTACTTGGTTTGGAGCCGCCCAATCACTATACTCCGCTGCAGCAAAAACGGATGTAAATAGGGACGCAAAAAAAGTTGCAGCGAATAATATTTTTTTCATTTAACCACCCATATAAATATTTATTTATAAATCCAATTTCAAGAAATCCATAGGCGGTTGGGGCTATCTTAACTCGCCTCTAGCCGCCACAAGCCTCTGCCCTTCGCTTGCTTTTCGTTTGAAAGGCTACGGACCTGCCCCTTTGCCTTTCATACAACGTACCTTGCAATCTTCAACCTTGAACAAAAAAAGCAAAACCTGATCCTCTATGTATTTTATCTAGATGAAATTATTCTTTGCAAACGACAGTAAGGTTGATTGCCGTCACCGTCGTCTTCTGCACGAATTAAAATAGGTTTATCTGCCATTTGAGCAGCTATCAGCATCGAAAGCATGGATTGGAATCCTTCATCTGATTTGTTAAGCCTGAGCCAATAATCATCTGTGCACTGTAAACCCTCAATTGCATGCCTAGGGTAAGTTTGAACCAAAATATCGCCCGAATGCCCCCACACCGATATTTGGTTTACATACCGGTTCGGTGAATCTTTATTCGCGGCCAAAGCTGAGCCTGATAGTGTGCACAAAAATATAAGTATTAGTTTATTCAAAAGATTAGTATCCTTATAAGTTGTTTAGAGTATAACGCTGATATAAGCGGTTCATTTTACTAAATAATGGAACTGCAAAGAGGGGACATGTTTATTTTTTATCCGTCAAAATCATCTAAACGGAACTAGGGCAAAAGGCAAGACCTGCCCTCTATCTTTCACCGGTCCCTTTTTTATTTTATTAATTGAATGCGATTGGAGTTACAGTTCGATGTATCTGAAAAATAAAACTTAACACCAGAACCTGAATGCATAGCACTTAGAACCAAAGAAAATATTTTATCAAACTTTCGATCATCAGGATGATTCAACAAAACTCTATTATTGCTACAACTTTCATTCACATATCCTTCTAAAGTAAGATATACAGAATTATCCGCAGCAAGACTATCAATAATAGCTATCTTATACCCTTGCGACATCCAAGCATCCAATGAAAACGCAGACGTTGATAGACATAACGCACAGACACCCATAATTTTATTCAAATATTTCACATAACCTCCTAAACTATATAACGGGAATTAAATAAATTTTTCCCTTTAACTTTTATATTTCGAACAATTTGCTATTCACGATTCAGGGCCTGACTCCGGGCCCTGTTCGTCCCCTTAAAAACCTGCTAACGATATTTTTTTGACAAACACAAAGTGATACTGAATCTTAAATGCTGCATGGCTTCCATATCGATAATCCATACCAAGCCCTCTACTTTAGTTATCCACTCCAGCATTGTAGCTAAAGCTGCCCGACTAAAGCCGGTGGCTTTAACCTTTTCGGGGACTAATAAATCTGCCCCCTCTAGGTATTTTTCTATATTAATATAACCGGATGTTGAGCAAAAAGTAAAAGGTGACAGATCTATTTCTTTTACACTCCCTTGAGCTATAAAAGGAATAAAATAATTTTGCCCCCCCTTCTTCTACTTTAATTTAAATTTAATTCGTAATTGTTAATTTATGGTTATATAAAATGCATCAAAGTAGTCGTTATTGTCTGGCCTACAGTCGCCCTTAAATTGGACGTTTTTCCCCGCCATGTATGCTGACAACGCTATAGATAACATTTATTTTTTTCCCGGCAAAGCGGGAAGTATTCTTACATATGTAGCGTTGCTACATTCACTTCCATCATTCCATTTGGAGACGCCAGTAAAATACAAATAGTCCGCAGATGAATTATATAGAACACTGTGAATTTTTTGGTACTGGGTTGCCGTTGTAGCGTGAGCTAAAATCGGTGCCAAAAATCCCACAAATAGCATATTAGATATATTTAATTTCTTCATGTAATTTCCTTAATTGTGAATCCAACAATGTAATAGAGGGAACCCGCAGCTTACCGGGAAATGGGGGGTTCACTTAACCCGCCCATACCCTATTATTGTACTAACTTTCTTACTTTTCTGCCGCTCAAAATCGCTAAAGCAAAGCCAGCACCACTTAACGTTCTTTGGTCGCAATTATAAAAATCGCGCATCAAAAAAAGGGGGAGAGCTTTTCACTTTCACCAAAACTTAGATATTAATTTCCTATAACGAATTCAGGTAGACCTACATTTTCTTACTTTCCAACTACATCAATAAGCCCGTGACAATAATCGTAATCATCACTGGATCATACACCGTTACCGAAGCATTTTTGGCATCCGAAAATTTAATCCCATTGTATCCCCTCATAGCCAACTCATATGTGCCAATTTCTGAGTACACATGATCGATACTGGCTTCGTTAGAGAGGTATCCACTCACGCCATCGCCGAAGTCCCATTCGTATGTTAATAGCTCGTCGTTTGGGTCCGTGGACGCTTGCGCGTCAAACGTACCTTCTTTGCCAACTATTACAGAATAGGAAGTTTGATCGAGCTGTGCTATAGGTTTATTTTCTACTTCGAGTGCAGAGGCTTGCACATTTAATCGTGGGAAAGGGAGTAGATTATTGGGGTCGACTATTGTTACACCATACGCTTTTAAATGATTCTCAATATAATCGACAGATGCATAAGGACTAATGGATTTCATTACAGCAATGGCTCCCGCTACATGTGGCGCTGCCATAGACGTACCAGAAGCAGAAGCGTAGCCATTAGAAAGATACGATGAAGAAATATCCTCTCCTGGGGCTAATATATCAACCATCGCCGCACTATTTGAAAAACTACTAATAATATCGGTGTCATTACCAGTACTACCGACTGTAATTGCAGTTGAAATGCACCCGGGGTGACCAACTGCATCCGTAAAGGCTCTATTACCTGAAGAAATAACCGTCGCAATACCATTACTACGCAATGAATCGATGGCGTCTTTGAGAATACTATAGTCACAGTGGTCGTCGAACTCGCCGCCGCCAAGGCTCATATTAACTGCGGCTATATTTGTCGTAAACGCTTGGTCACGCACCCATTCTAAGCCGGCTAAAATATCTGAAGTATTGGCCAACACACACCTTTCAGCACCATCACACCCAGAGTAAAAATTATCGAACTCCGAAAATACTTGAACCGAAATGATGTTTGCTTCAGGCGCTACGCCGGTATTTATAAGAAATTCGTAAGAACCCAGGGGTATCACTCTAAACCCGCCCACAATACCTGCCACATGCGTTCCGTGATAGCAGTCCTCGAGATCTGTAACGTTACAATTTACCCCTGCACCCACGCCAATTTGTTGCTCTTCGCCATTGGGGCATAAACTATTTGATAGGAGGCTGTCACTTGAAAAACAGGCCTCCTCTACAACACGACCGCCCAAAAAGCTGTGAGATGTCTCTATGCCAGTATCAAAAACTGCAACGGCGTAATCTTGCGCCCGATATCCCCGGTTATAAATCGCGTCTGCTCCGATAAACGGAATCGACTGAAGCAGGCTGGGTGGAACGGGAATATCCTCTTGTAACTTGTCAATCAAACCACTGTCTAGCAACTTATCAAGTTGCTGAGCGTCTATTTCGTATACCGCAACATCAAAAGACTTAATGCGTTTTTTGGCGGTGAAACCCATATTCTGCATTTTTAGGTCGGCCACATCAAAGGCCTTCTTATGATCAGGCCTTTGTAATTCGCCATCTAGGGTTTCATTTTTATACCTTACAATCACCCTTAACTTATCGCGATTTTGAACCTTAGCTTTAAGCTTATGGTAATGTTTAGCGATTTTTTCTCTTTTAAGTGTAAGCTTCCGTTCATCAGCTGCGGGGGCCGCGACAGCCGTTATACTCAGCGAAAAAATAAACACTAAAAAATATAGTTTATGCATCATTTAAAACACTCTTTTTTACAGACATGAAGTATTAAAGTAACAGACCGGTAATAATGACAATTAACACCACTTCGTTTACCAAGGGGTTGCGGCCAACGGCCACTTCGTCGCCATCTGAAGCATTGTCGCCGTCAGTGTCTGGGTTATTTAGGTCGGTTGTTAGCGCGATCTCTTCTGCGTTGGTGAGACCGTCCTCGTCAAAATCGGCATCTGCATCGCTGCCATCAAGCGGGTCGAGTCCGAAGCTCACTTCAACGCCGTCTTCAAGCGTATCGGCATCTGAGTCGGGGTCTCTTGGGTCGGTGCCCGTCAAATATTCATCGAGGTTAAGTAAGGTATCGCTATCGGCATCACCACTGGCGTCACTGGCATTGTATGCGTCGAAAGCGTATGTATTTTCCCAATCGTTGGGCATTTGGTCGCCGTCAATATCAAGGTCACAAACGTCTCCTTGACTATCGCCATCCAAATTTGCCTGATTTGCGTTGCTAACTAAGGGGCAATTATCGCTCGCTTCGGCGATATCATCAGAATCGGAATCCACAGTAATGTTAAGGCCGCTAATGCCTGCAACAGCGGATACATCAGTCGCCGCATTGACCAGCAACTGGGTAAGGTTCGCTGCTCCTTCAAGGCCAACTAGGTTAGCCACGCTTGCTGAACGCAAGTCGAGACTGGTGAGTGAATTGATATCCGCCTGGGTGATATCACCATAGGCCGCATGGCCGAGCTGAATGTTGATAGACGTGCGCAATTGTTCCTGACCGATACTCACATCGGGTGACTCGGAAAATGAATCCAAGCCAAGGGCATGGGCGAGTGCGGTCATTGCAAATGACGTTGCCAACACATCACCCCAATCGCCTGCGCTAATTTGCATGGCGAGCAACTCTGCCAATTGACTGTCAACTGTTGTGTCTAAACCATTGAGCGTATATAGGGCGAGTGCAATCCTGGCAAGAGTTACGCTGGATACGTTCGATGGATTAACGCTGGCCAGATAACCCGCTGCGGAAGTTAAGGCACTAGTAACTCCCGTTTGCGCAGTATTATCTGCCATAGCCAAAACGACTTCGGCAGTAAACCAAGCGTCGCTCGCCTCGTCACTTGCTGTGGCCCATCCGCCATCAACGCGCTGGGACGCCACTAAATAGGCAATGGCTTCATTTAAGCTCGTGGCGTCGTTGGCGCGGGTTAAGGCTTGCACAACAAGGGCAGACTCTAAGGGACTCTCGGCATAGCCAGCACTTAAACCCCACCCGCCTTGGCTCTCGTCGCGCTTGGCCGCTTGCACTATGGCAAGATCGGGCTCGATATTGTTACCGCGCTGAACCAAGGCCATAATCTTGCGCGCTTCCAGGTCGTTATTTTTTGCATGGTGGTTTTCCAACCAGGCAACACCGCTGTAGTACGAACCACTGCGCTGGTTAGCCGCACGTAATGCCTCAACAGCCGCTGCGGTGTAAACATAGTCCAAGCCATCTGGGCTACCCCAACTACCTTCAGTAATGTCCTGCTGAATATCCAGCATTACAATGCCATTGTCGATGGCGCTTTGCGCCGCCACTGCATCTAAGGCGAAACTTGTATTTACTTGCATACCAGAAACAAAAATGGCTAGTAGCGCGGCAAACTTTGTCTTTTTCATGTGTTTTACACTCACTGTTTTAATGCAATTACTGTTAGAGCAAATTTCTGCTCCAGCGTCTTTAATGTTAATAACCAGCAGCTGGCCTGCCGCCAAGGCCAAAGCTGTCTTATACTTTGGCGGCTTTATGTATAAATTTAATTTTTAAATTTTCTAGCGTGCTGCACGCCCTTATTGAGGCATTCATTAAAACCAAAAACATAAACATATATTTCGTTATTGTTCTTTGGGAAAAACCAACGCCTCCGAACCAATCTAGTATTTTTTAGCGGTAAATATCAACGCCTCATACACCATGCCATTTCTTCTATACCCACCACCAGCAAAAAAGAACAAAATACAACCGGCCTATTTTTTAAAACCAGGCCTTCCACCCATCGACACTCCACCCTCACACCTACGATTCCAAACAAACCTGCCTCTTTTTTACAGCGCTTTACCAGAAAAGGAAAAGGCAATACCTAGCCCCGCTTTTTAGCACCTTAGTATTGCTGTGGCAAAAATAAGCGAGTCTGACCCAGTGATAATTGTTACTTATCCAACATAAAGTAACTTGGAGCTGGCGCAGCGGCATAAGTCGCAATTCCTGAGCATGAATTTTCAGCTGAATATTGTGCGCGAGCGAGGGTTTGACTTACTTTAGCTGCAATGGCGATAGACGACCAAGCCTTACAGGTTTCCGTGGAAATCGACTTCCATTCTGAATTTAAGTTACATATTTTATGGTATTCCTCACTCCAGCTTGGCCAAACCACCACGTCGCCACCATTGGCCACGTAAACTCTAGCAATGGTTCCACTGCAATTCACAGTAGCAAATGAGCTTGCCGAAAATACGGCAAGAAAAACAAATAGTAAAATATTATTTTTTATTTTCAATTTAAAAACCCAACATTTAACATTTAACATTTAACATTTAACATTTAACATTTAATCATAATAACGTATTAGACAGATCCTGCAATTCACCTAGCTATAAGGGCGCGGCACATCCCAACTTAAATTCATTTAAACCGCCACTGCCCATACAGAATATTAAACAAGCCCAACGTTCTTTGCGAACAGCTAGCACCAATCAATTGGGGCCAGATTTTATTTGTTCGCCCCACCCTTCGACATCTAGAAATAAACCAGCCCTTTATGCTGCTTAATATAACCGTGCATAGTAGGCGTTAAAATAATTAGGTTCAGAACTACATTCACCAACGAATTCAATTTCGGCGCCCGACGCCTTTGCGGCCAAGCCCATAGAGAACAACTTATCCCTTCCAGCCACAGAATTTATGACTTGGACATAATACGGCGTGCAAAGAATATTTCCGTCAACGTCTTTCACTTCCCAGCCACCTTCACTTATAAAAAATACAAAGTCGG
>JBLHGN010000153.1:0-8541 GCA_047616325.1 Lentisphaeria bacterium | reverse complement strand
GCATGAAGAGTGAATTGGGCTTGCGCCCAATCTACCATCAAAAAGAAGCGCGCGTAAACGCGCATATTTTCATTACCCTGCTGGCCTACCACATGGTTCATAGTCTGCGGGGGCAATTAAGAGAGAAAGGCCTGTGCTTGAGCTGGGACAGCATACGAAACATCATGGTGAGCCAACAAAGAGTCAGCGTTACCATGCCAACAGAAGATGGGTCACAGATACACATTCGATCAACAACAAAGGCTGAGCCCGCTCACCAGCAAATTTTCAGTGCGCTGGGAGTAAAAGCCGACTCATTAGGGGCGCGAAAAAGCGTGAAGAAGGCTGCTTAAAAAATCACCTGTAGTGCATTAAAATGGAAGTGAAAATTTCAACATAATGATTTATATAGGTTTTTGCTTTTGGGCCACTGAAGATGAGTTAAGCGGTGTAAACCAAACTAGACCAATAAGAAACTGCACTGGCAATCGTTTTTTTCGGGTTATGAATTATATCCACAAAGTCATCCAGCCCGAGTTCAAATGCTGTGTCTTCAAACTGCTTATCTGAAACACTTACCCCGAGAAGGGGAATAAAGTTCTCTCTTTTATGATTAATCTCAGTTGTGCGAATTGTATCCACCAAAGCTGAAATTCCTGTGGCGTTGTCGCAGTCAATCAACACCATTTGACACTCATCTTTTTGCAAAGAATCGGTGAGAGCCTGAATGTTTTTATACACGACAATCTGGCTACCAAGAAGTTGCACTACCTCGTCTAAACGCGGATCAAGTTCACCTTTTAGCGTTAGCAGAGCGACTTTAATAGAAGTACTCAGGGGCGCCAAAGTGGAGTGATCATCCTCCCACTGCTGCTTGTATATACGATGGAACACACTTTCCAGCTCAAACAAACCTGTTGGCTTATCAACATAGTAAAATCCATTGGCATTATCATACCTATTTCGTTTCATAATCACTTGCTGCTTACGAGTAGCCGCTATAATTTTACGAGTGGATTTCAATTCCGGATGGTCAAGTAGCGAATCACAAAAAGCAACGACACTTTGATTGTCGGGTTCCAGATAAAAAACCATACTCTGAATAGGGTTTTGAAATTTATAACTATTTTGCAGCGTTTGCAGAGCACGCTTTAACTGTGTTTCAGTAAACACGTTAAAACCCAAAGCATCCAACTCTTGTCGTTTCAAATCCACGATACGGGGATTGCTATGAACGAGTAAAACATTGTGGCCTGCAAACGAATTTTTATGAAAATCGAGCTGCCCAGTGAGTTCGGCAGTGTCCACTTTGGCGTTGAAACGAAACTGTTGCTCATCACTATGCGATTCGTTTATTTCTATACTGCCGTTCATTAACTCGGCAAGCGCTTTCGCAACAACGAAGGAAAGGTTTGTAACAGTAGCCGACGGAGCTGAATCACCAAAAAACTTCTTTTTAGCTTTATCACTGATTCGCGTCACTGTTACGTAAAGTTCTCCCGCATTTTCGTACTCCCTTAGAAATTCAACCTCCATCAAAACAATGCACTTTTCAGATTCTTGTAGCACTATTTCCAAAAGTGTTCTAATGATTTGCGCAAGCCGCGAAGCATCTCCTTTTAATCGCATTGGAAGTGTTGGCGATAACGATGTTTCAATCTGTATGCCACGTAATTCTGAGTCGTCTATAAACGCTGCCACCAGATGTTGTAATTCATGACGGATATTAAAAACCTTTTCATTTAGTGTTAATTCCTTTGACAGTACGCCATTAAAGTCGCGAATGTTTTCGTGAAACTCCATTAGCTCTGGCTTTATGCCAAGCTCAGCATTGTCAGCTTGTAGTTTATCATCAACAACTGAGACATTTATGCTATCGAGCAAACGAGATAATTCAAGATGAAGGTGACTCATGAATTCTTGATTAAGAATAACATTGGCCTTGGTGTCGCGCTTTTCTTCTTCTATAGACTGTGTTTTTCTTGCCAGTGCGTAAGTTGCCTCTAGTCTTTCCCAATAATTCTCTGAAATTAAACGACACTGATGGGTTAGTGCCAGGTAAAAAACCATCATTAATGTCGCATAAAGATAGCCATTTAGAGTGAACAGTAAAAATGCTGTGGCCGCTGCTGGTACCTGACCAAAGAACTGGTAGTAAGAAAGAAATCGTTGAAATGGTGCGAAGGCGTGCGCAGTTGTGGAAAAAAATATCACAGTATATAGCCAAAGCAAAGGCGCTTCACCACCCATATCTAAGCGCAGGGTTACTACCGATAGAATAACCCCCCACCATATAGCACCAACGAGAGTCGCCACAAAATAATGGTTACGCCATTTGGTAGGCGCTCGCGGGTATAGGTGGTCGAAACGGAAAAGATAAAACCCACGCAACAGTGTAATAACAAGTAAAACACTGGTGAGTATCACCATAATGTCATGATTTTCTTTAGCAAATCGGCCGCTGGATAGAATGACTAGAAAAGCGATGAAATTGAAGACTACACCGCGACGACTGTATTTTGCCATGCGCGAATCTGTCTCACGCATAATGTGGCGATCTTTTTGAACTTTGCTGGCCGGAAGGAAGAATCTCAACATAGGTTTTTTGGTTCCACACGCCGCGGAAAGTAATTGCTAGCGCATACTGCTCCAGTAATCATTGCTTTAGCGACTATTGATCTTATTTTAAACTAGGTGTTAAATTTTTTAGCAGTATAGGCGAAAGCCGCATTATACGAGAGTCACCGTATTTTGGAGTTTTTAATTTTTTGACCGTGGATTTAAGACAGGAAAGATTGAATGATGAGCCTTGGGCGCCTCACAGTTCGCAGTATGATCGATACAGACGCTATATCCACTTCTGCATTCACATTCTACATCGACCTTAGGTTGTTTAAGTTGTGAAGCCTCACCAAGTACAACCTAAGGTCGATTTTAACAGCGTTCAACCCAATAATTCGTTTAACGCGGGAATAGCATCGAACAAGTCGGCCACTAAACCGTAGTCGGCCACTTGAAAAATGGGTGCATCTTCGTCCTTGTTAATGGCAACAATTACTTTTGAGTCTTTCATGCCCGCCAAATGTTGAATAGCACCAGAAATTCCTACGGCAATGTAGAGGTCGGGGGCAACAATTTTACCCGTCTGCCCTACTTGCATGTCGTTTGGCACAAAACCGGCGTCTACAGCCGCTCGAGATGCGCCTACAGCAGCACCCAACTTGTCGGCTAGCGTGTAAAGCATCTCAAAGTTTTCACCACTTTGAAGGCCTCGTCCACCCGAAACTACAACGTTAGCAGCCGTGAGTTCGGGTCGATCAGACACCGCGAGCTCTTCACCTACAAATTTGGATAAACCCGTATCGTCTAGTGCCTCAGCTACCTCAACTGCCGCACTATCAGCGCCAAAATTGGCAGCATCAAATGCCGTGGCTCGAATTGTTAGGAGCTTTATAGTATCGCTAGATTGCACTTTAGCGATGACATTTCCCGCATATATTGGACGCAAAAATGTGTCGCTAGATTCTATACCTATAACTTCGGAGAGTGGCTGCACATCAAGTAAAGCAGCAGCCCTGGGGATAATGTTCTTGCCCTTGGTAGTAGCTGGAGCGAGTATGTGGGTATAGCTTTTGCCCAGCGAAGCAATCAATGCGGCCATATTCTCCGCCAGTTGGTGCTCATAGTTTGGGCTATCAACTTTTATTACCTTCGCTACGCCCTGCACTGTCGAGGCTGAAACTACGGCACCCTGGCATTGTGCCCCAGCTATCAGCACGGCTACTTCAGCACCCAATTCCAAGGCTGCAGCGATAGTATTTAATGTGGCAGGTTTAAGTGACTGATTATCGTGTTCGGCTATCACTAATACGCTCATGAAATCACCTTTGCTTCATTTTTAAGTTTATCTAATAGCGCTTCAACACTGGCTACCTTGATGCCAGCTTTACGCTCCGGCGGCGGAGATACCGATAACAATGTCACACGTGCGGTTGCGTCTACGCTGAGCTCTTCCAAAGTGACGGTTTCCAGAGGCTTTTTCTTTGCTTTCATAATATTGGGGAGGGACGCATAACGCGGCTCGTTGAGCCTTAAATCCGTGGTAACAACTGCCGGCAACTTTAGGTTAATGGTTTGCAGGCCACCATCCACTTCTCGTATAACCTCGACGCTGCCATCATTAACAGTCAACTTGGAAGCAAAAGTACCCTGAGAAAGGCCGGCGAGCGCGGCGAACATTTGACCGGTTTGGTTGTTGTCGCCGTCAATGGACTGTTTTCCAAAAATCACTAAGCTGGGAGATTCTTTTTCATAAATAGATTTCAAGCATTTAGCGATTGCAAGCGGCTCGATGCTGGCATCTGATTCCACTAAAATTCCACGGTCAGCACCAATAGCCATTGCCGCACGAAGCTGCTCTTGCGACCTCGCCGGGCCAATGGACACCACAATTATTTCGCTGGCAACGCCACTCTCTTTAAGCCGCACGGCCTCCTCTACGGCAATTTCACAAAACGGATTCATAGACATTTTGACGTTGGCCAAATCGACATTGGAACCATCTGCATTAGGTCGAACTTTAACGTTGTAATCAACAACACGTTTTATCGGTACCAGAATTTTCATATACCTAAGATCCTCCAGCTAGCTTCTAGGAAAGCAAATATGTTTTTATTTAAAAGCGTTTAGATGTTTTTAATAGTAAACCTATTCGGCGCATTGAGCGCTAAGGCTTACATGTTTTCGACCCAGATTCTATATGCAAAGCCATCTATAAACGACTGATTTATCAATTATTTTTGTTCACATGCTATAAGTATTATGATTGCACTCTTTTTGATAGTTTAGATGTCATCATTTGCTATTGGTGCATGCTATGCAGGGTTTTATATTGCACTGTCGTATTATACGAGCACAGATTACTTTGTAAATTGTAGTTCGATTTTTGCACTTTAGTGACAAAAAGCACTCACCAATGAGTGTACACTCGGCAAGACACCCTCGCATAGACATTAGTGATTGTTAATTGTACATACCACAAGCAAAATAGCGGTAAAATCGCTCGCTTAATTTAGGAGAATAGACGTGGAAAGAGAATCGATGGAATACGACGTTGTCATCGTCGGTGCGGGGCCATCCGGACTAAGTGCCGCCTGTAAACTCAAACAACTTAACCCTGATATCAGTGTGTGTGTTGTAGAAAAGGGCTCTGAAGTGGGTGCTCATATCGTTTCGGGAGCAGTTTTTCAAACAACCGCGCTGGATGAACTTTTTCCAGACTGGAAAGAGCGCCAAGCGCCTCTAAATATCGAAGTTAGCAAAGATAATATCTATTTATTCCGTGGGGACAAATCATCCACCAAGATTCCGGGAATATTTGCCCCAAAAACCATGCACAATCATGGAAATTACGTTATTAGCTTGGCTACTTTTTGCAGATGGTTGGGAGAGCAAGCTGAAGCGCTCGAAGTTGAAATTTTCCCAGGATTTAGCGCCGCCGAATTACTGTTTAATGAAGACGGTAGCGTTAAAGGCATTTTGACTGGCAATATGGGCTTGTCGGCTGACGGCCGAGAAAAAGATGGCTTTGCTCCGGCTATGGAATTGCATGCGAAATGCACGATTTTTGCCGAAGGATGTCGCGGCCACTTAGGAAAACGGCTGATTGAGCGTTTCAGTCTGGACAAGGACAAACAAGCCCAGCATTACGGCCTAGGTATTAAGGAAATTTGGAAAATCCCTTCCGCGCAACATCAACTAGGTCTGGTAATGCATACGGCAGGCTGGCCACTATCGGAATCCGGTTCTGCTGGCGGTGGCTTTTTATACCACATAGAAGACAACCAAGTGGCGGTGGGATTTATCACAGATCTTTCCTATTCCAACCCCCATTTGAGCCCTTTTGATGAGTTTCAGCGATACAAACACCACCCTGTAATTCTTCAATATCTTGAGGGAGGCGAACGCCTCTCCTTCGGCGCACGTGCGATCACAAAGGGAGGGCTTCAATCACAGCCGAAAATGTATTTCCCCGGCGGTTTACTCATCGGCGACGATGCCGGCACTCTAAATTTCGCCAAGATAAAGGGCGCACATACAGCAATGAAATCAGGCTTAATTGCTGCAGAAGTCATTCATGAAGTGCTGCAAGGTGACGAACCTGAAAAAGACTTAAGCCTCTATGCTGAGCGATACAAGCAGTCCTGGGCATATAAAGAACTTTATGTGCAACGTAACTTTGGTCCTGCACAGCACAAATGGGGGAATTTGCTGGGGTCAGCCTATGCATTTATCGACATTAATATTTTTAACGGCAGGCTGCCCTGGACACTTTCTGATTCAACCCCAGACTACGCTCGCTTAAAAAAGGCCGATCAGTGTAAAAAAATCGCCTACCCAAAACCAGATGGAAAAATTAGCTTTGATAAATTGAGCTCTGTTTACTTGTCTAACACCAATCACGAAGAGGATCAGCCCTGCCATTTGCAATTAATTGATCCTAGCATTCCAATCACGGTAAACCTAGTGGACTTCGATGAACCCGCACAACGTTACTGCCCCGCAGGCGTTTACGAAGTTGTAGAACAATCTAATGGCGACAAGCTATTTCAGATAAATGCACAGAACTGCGTTCACTGTAAAACCTGCGACATAAAAGACCCTGCTCAAAATATAACCTGGGTCACTCCTGAGGGAGGCGATGGGCCAAACTATCCGAATATGTAGCTATGAACCCTTTCCGCGCAAACCTTCACTAGTCGCTCAATATTAGCGCAATCGATTCAGCGCGAACAGGTTCGCGGGTTAGCATGCATCTTTATAATGAACACTAACTTGTGCGTTTTCCGCTCAGAGCTAGCACGTAGCGTTTTACGGCTTTGTGAAATAACTTAGTTGGCTCACTATTCGAAAACAAATTGTTGTGGCTTTTAAGCGTGCTAACGTCAATTAGGCGCTTAGTTCGCACTTCGTAAATTAAAACTTGCAGGGCAATACGGTCGGGAGCGATCACTTTCCCCGGGTGTAAACTACCGCCCTCTTGCAGTTCTTGAAAAGTGTTTAAGTTGTCTTCAAGTGTCACGAGCTTAGGGAATAAAAGTAAATCACAGCCGCGAGCACTGGCCAGCAAAAACGCTTGTGCGAGCGTCAAGTCTTCATCGAGGGTTTGAAGTTCGGGAAACGCCTGATGCAGCGACATACGCAGTTCATTGTAAATAACATTTAACGCTCTTCCATGCTCGCCAGCATCGATAGCGACAGGCTTACCAAGATACACTGATGTTTGCGCATTGACCGTCCACATTACATTACGGTTAATCTGATGCTCTCCAGCCAAATTCACGTCGGCTAAAGCTTGAGACAAAATATGGCGAGTATATTGCGCTGTACAGCCCGTAATGATAACCGCCGCTGCAATTAAATAGAGATATCTGTGGTGCAGCAAACAGACCAAAGATCCAAAAGCAGATCTAATTTTATGCGACAACAATGGTGATGAGGAATGCATAACTTGTCTCTTTATATATGACCTGCCGCGATAACCTACGAGTAATGCACCGGGTTAAATGGCAGCATTCATCTAATTAAATAAGGACTCACTTTATATGTATCGGCAAGAAACAGATTTTTTTGAGAATTCTTTACGAGTTTCGTCTGTGAAGGATATTTTTACACTGGAAAAACTTGATAGCGATCTCTTCCGCAGCCAGCACCACTGCCAGCAGCAACGCAAAACCTTGTTTGGTGGCCAAGTATTGGGGCAATCGTTGATGGCAGCCTATAAAACGCTTGATAAAGTGCTCCCTCATTCACTGCATGCCTATTTTTTACGAACTGGCAGTGATGAAAGTCCCATTATTTTTGACGTAGAAAACGTTAGAGACGGAGGCAGCTTCGTTAGCCGCCGCAGTGTAGCGCGACAGTTTGGCCGCCCAATTTTTAATATGTCCTGTTCGTTCCATATCCAAGAAAACGGCTATCAACATCAAGAATCATTCCCGTCAGGGGTTCCATCTACAGAAGAATTGCTAAAAAACAGGCGAAAGCCCAAATGGGCTAGAGACGATATATCTCATACTGGCTCCATTCCACCCTTTCAGATATTACCCGTCGACGGGAGCATTTTATCAAAACAAGTATCAGAGCCGTGGAGCTGCATGTGGATTAAGGCTACGGAAACATTGCCAAAAGACCCCATTTACCACTACTGTTCACTTGCAATGGCCTCTGATATTGGCCTGCTGGCAACGGCCTTGCTACCCCACGAAGCGACTGTATTTGACAAGAACATTGTAGCAGGGAGCGTTGACCATGCCATGTGGTTCCACAGTAGCGATTTCAAGGCGGACGAATGGCTACTATACAAAACAGTCAGCCCTTGGGCTGGCGGAGCAAGAGGATTCTCAAACGGCAGCATATACACACGAGAAGGCCAGCTTATTGCTTCTACTGCACAAGAGGGCTTAATAAGACCGATTAACCTAGAACCGCCATAAAATCTGCGCCTAACTTACCAACAACTGAATAGATACTATACTTCAGTGCAGATTTTACTAACTAACT
>JBLHGN010000152.1:0-8592 GCA_047616325.1 Lentisphaeria bacterium | reverse complement strand
AGCTGCATCAACTTGTGTCTTACCTTGGCTTCGGGTTTTCATATAGAGAGTTACCTGTGTTGTTTTGATCGCCACTTGAGCTCCTTAAATGGGAGTGTATAGGGGCAATTATTTTATCAGGAACCCGTCAATCTAGTTGACGCCAACCCGCCAGTCTAATGACCGTCGAAAAAGTAAGTTGAGACCGTTATTAGACTTGCTCCACCGGTATAGCCTTTTACTGGTGTTGTTTTTATAAACACAAACGATGGGATGAAAGTTTATATGCAAGCAAGCAAGAGTTATCTATGTCAAAATTGTTATGACTTAATAAGTTATAGAGGAGCCTAGTAAATTCGCTAGTGGAGATATAAAACTGTGAATAATGTTAGCTATCAAATATTCATCAATAAGCACGCTAGCTGTGACTTTCTAGCGGTCGTAAAAAATTGTGAATTTTTCCTCTCATAAATAATGAATTAAGGTCCTGTATTTTGGACCCGCAACCGTGTGACGCAATTAGTTGGTGGTTTTATAATGGTCGGGCTATCTAATGATCGCCATTGGCATGCTGTTCAAGCACAGCGTAAAAAGCTCGCGCGGCGTTACCCAGTGTGCGTTTTTGATGGTTGATGACACCTAAACTTCGACTTAAGGTTACGCCTGGCACGACGAGCTTGATCAGATTTTCATCGATGAGGGTGCGCGGTAATACACTCCAGCCGAGGCCGACCGACACTATCATCTTCACTGTTTCCAAATAGTTGGTGGCCATGTTCAGTTGCAATGGCAAGCCGGCATTGTCGAAACATCCCTTAACGAGGCGACCCGTATAGGTATTAAGATCCGGCAATATAGCCGGAAGCTTGCTCAATTCCGCAAGAGATATTTTGCCTGAATTTGCCAAAGGGTGATGACGGCTCACCACAAACTCCAGGGGGTCGTGCCAGAGTGCTTGTGCCTGCAGAGGAGCTTCAAGTTTGGGGGCGAGTGTGACTATGGCCAATTCACATTCGCCATGAATAATGCGGCTGTGGGCGTGTTCGGAGTCGAGGAATTCAAATTTCAAGTTGACGTTTTTGTGTCGAGCTACAAAGGCTCTTAGCACCGGAGGCAGATGGTGCAAGCCAATATGGTGGCTGGTCGCCACGCTTAGTGAACCCATTATTTCGCCCGACAGCTCCTTGATCTCCCGCTCGGTATCGCGAATATTTTGCAGTATACGTATCGCGTTGGGAAGTAGCGCCTCACCCGCTTGGGTAAGCGCAACGCGTTTGCCTAGACGGTCAAATAGGGCGTGATTGAGGCGTGACTCAAGAGCGGCGATTCGCTTGCTAACGGCGGGTTGAGTGAGGTGTAATTGTTGAGCGGCCACCGAAAATGATTCGGCGGTGGCTACGGCAATAAATGCGTTTAGTGCGTCAATATCCATAGGTAAATATTTACTCTATTCCTTACGGGAATGCAATTAATAAAAATAATGAATTTGAGTTATTGCTGACAATTCAATAAGATTACCGCCTTTGTTATATTGAACTTATACGAGGCTGTTTTATGCTGGCAAGAACCCTTTACGATAAGCTATGGGACGATCACATTGTGTCGCAGCGAGATGATGGTTCCGCGCTTATTTATATTGATCGCCATATCGTCCACGAAGTCACTTCGCCGCAGGCGTTTGAAGGCCTTAGGTTGGCGGGAAGAAAGCCGTGGCGAATAGGCAGCGTGCTTGCAACGCCAGATCACAATGTGCCCACCACCAGCATCGAGCGCAGTTCTGGGGTCGACGGCATAGCTGATCCCATTTCTAAAATTCAAGTGCAGACCCTGGACGACAATTGCAAAGAGCTGGGTATTGCCGAATTTAAAATTAACGATATTCGTCAGGGTATTGTTCATGTGATAGGTCCGGAAACCGGTGCTTGTCTGCCCGGAATGACCATCGTGTGTGGCGACTCGCATACATCCACCAACGGAGCTTTGGGGGCTTTATCATTTGGTATCGGTACCAGTGAGGTAGAGCACGTGTTGGCTACCCAGTGCATCGTCGCAAAAAAAATGAAAAATATGTTGGTATTAGTGGATGGTGAACTCGGTGCAGGTGTAACGCCGAAGGATGTTGTGTTAGCCATTATCGGTGAAATAGGGACAGCCGGTGGAAATGGTTATGCCATAGAATTCGGTGGTTCCGTATTTCTTTCTATGACGATGGAGGGGCGTCTAACAGTTTGCAATATGGCAATAGAAGCTGGTGCCCGGGCGGGAATGGTTGCGGTAGACGACATCACGATAGATTATGTGCAAGGGCGATCCTTTTCTCCGTCGGAGCAGAATTGGCCGAGCGCTGAAAAAGCCTGGCGTGAACTGGTAAGCGACGACGGCGCTGCGTTCGACCGCGTCATTGTGCTCGATGGCGGTCAGATCAAGCCTCAAGTTACTTGGGGTACCTCGCCCGAGATGGTGTTGCCAATAGACGCAAATATCCCCGACCCTGAACTAGAGCAGGATGCGGTTAAAAAGCAAGGTATGGAGCGAGCGCTTGTCTATATGGGATTGAGTGCCGGACAAGCGATTACCGATATTAGTCTTGATCGAGTGTTTATTGGCTCTTGCACCAATTCGCGCATTGAAGATATACGTGCGGCAGCAGTCGTTGCCAAAGGTAGACAAAAGGCCGCCTCGGTAAAAGAAGCGATTGTTGTGCCCGGTTCCGGTGCTGTAAAAATACAGGCCGAACAGGAAGGGCTGCACACGATATTCCAAGAGGCGGGTTTTGAATGGCGTGAGCCAGGGTGTTCGATGTGTTTAGCAATGAATGCCGACAAGCTGGAAGAGGGCGAACATTGCGCTTCCACTTCTAATCGTAATTTTGAGGGACGCCAAGGCTATGGCGGCCGTACTCATCTTGTCAGTCCAGCTATGGCAGCGGCAGCGGCAATTGCGGGTAAATTTGTTGACGTAAGAAGGTTTTAAGGCGCAGCTAATGAAAAGTTTTACAGTGCACACCGGCTTGGCCGCTCCCATGGATCGCGCCAACGTCGATACCGATTTGATTATCCCCAAGCAGTTTTTAAAATCCATCAAGCGCAGTGGATTTGGTGCCAACTTGTTTGATGAGTTGCGTTATCTTGATAAGGGGGAGCCCTGTATGGATAACGCCGCTCGCCCCGTCAACCAAGAATTTGTTCTGAATCAGAGCCGCTACAAAGGGGCGAGTATATTATTGGCGCGAGAAAATTTTGGCTGCGGCTCTAGCCGCGAGCACGCGCCCTGGGCACTTGAGGAATATGGCTTTCGGGCCATTGTCGCACCCAGCTTCGCCGATATTTTCTACAATAATTGCTTTAAAAATGGCGTTCTTCCCATTGCTTTGAAAAATAAAGAAATTGATACGCTGTTTGCTGAATTGGCATCTGAAATTGGTTATAGTCTCACCGTAGATTTGGAGAAGCAGGTAGTAGTTGCACCTAACGGTGCTTCGTTTGGCTTCGAAGTCGATGAGTTTCGCAAGCATTGTTTAATCAATGGCTTTGACGATATCGGCTTGACACTGCAAGATGCAGATAAGATTAAGGCTTACGAGAAGCGCAGAAAACAGCGAGCCCCTTGGGTTTTTGTGGCGGTAAAGGCGTAATGCTTTGTGGAAGTGCTAACTAATAGACTCTTTGGGGAAATAGCTTGTGAGTAAAAAAATTGTATTTTTGCCCGGTGATGGTATAGGGCCAGAAATCGTGGCAGAAGCGATCAAAGTACTAAATGTCGTCGACTCTGCTTATAAATTAGGTTTGAAGTTTGAAGAGGAATATATCGGCGGTGCGGCGATAGATAAATTTGGCGTGCCTTTGGCTAATGCGAGTCTAGAGAAGTGTCAAGCAGCAGATGCCGTTTTAATGGGGTCTGTTGGTGGGCCAAAGTGGGACGGCCTCGATTCGAGTATTCGGCCAGAGAAAGGTTTGCTCAAAATTCGTTATGAAATGGGTTTGTTCGCTAACCTTCGTCCGGCAATATTGTATCCGCAGCTGGCCGATGCTTCATCACTTAAGCCCGAGGTGGTATCGGGATTGGATATGCTCATCGTGCGCGAGCTAACCGGTGGGATTTACTTCGGTGAGCCAAGAGGTATCCGTTTATTAGATAACGGAGAGCGCCAGGGTTACAACACCTATGTCTACGCCGAACACGAGATAGAGCGCATTGGGCGAATCGCCTTCGAAATGGCGCGCAAACGACGCAATAAGGTGTGTTCCATTGATAAATCCAATGTGCTTGAGGTCACCGTTTTATGGCGCGAGGTGATGCAGTCTTTGGCTAAAGATTACCCCGATGTAGAGCTAGCCCACATGTATGTGGATAACGCGGCCATGCAACTGGTGAGGCAGCCCAAGCAGTTTGACGTGCTCGTAACAGGTAATATGTTTGGTGATATTTTGTCTGATACCGCCGCCATGCTTACAGGTTCTATCGGAATGCTACCATCTGCTAGTTTAGGCAAAGATGGGCGCGGGCTATACGAGCCTGTTCATGGTTCGGCCCCCGATATCGCCGGGCAGGGTATAGCTAATCCATTGGCGACCATTCTATCGGCGGCGATGATGCTGAGATATTCTCTCAATGAGGCCGGTGCGGCCAAAGCCATAGAGGACGCAGTAGGTGTCGTGTTAGATCAAGGTTTGCGATCGGCCGATATCTATTCCGAGGGTATGACCAAAGTAAGCACCGTAGATATGGGGAATGCGGTAGTAAATGCGTTAAAAGAATTAGTTTAAATGTGCACCGGTGAGTGATCTTAATCCATCATTATGCCGTTGAGTAGCTCTTAATTAAACACTAGAGGCGTTTCATGAAGGTAGGTTTTGTTGGTTGGCGAGGCATGGTTGGTTCTGTGCTTATGGGAAGGATGCTGGAAGAAAATGACTTCGGTCTAATTGAGCCAGTATTTTTTACGACTTCTAATGCGGGCGGGCAGGGGCCGAATGTGGGGGTGGATATTCCACCGCTAAAAGACGCCTTCAATCTGCAAGAGCTCAGTGCGATGGATGTGATTATTTCTTGTCAGGGCGGCGACTATACCGGGCAAGTTTTTGCAGATCTTAGAGCTTCGGGGTGGCAGGGATATTGGATCGATGCGGCATCTTCTCTACGCATGAAAGACGATGCCTTAATTATTTTGGATCCCGTCAACGACATGGTTATTCGCGACGGCTTGAATCGTGGTGTAAAGAATTACATCGGCGGCAATTGTACTGTGAGCTTGATGCTAATGGGGCTGGGTGGCTTGTTTAATGCTGGCCTAGTAGAGTGGACTTCGGCCATGACCTATCAAGCCGCCAGTGGTGCCGGAGCACAGAATATGCGCGAGTTGATTACGCAGATGGGCGAGGTTCGCGATTCGGTTGCCGTTGAATTGCAGGACCCAGCTTCTGCTATTCTGGATATCGATCGTAAAGTTATCAATGCTATGCGCCAAGACCTCACTGTAGATCGCTTTGGTGCACCTTTAGCAGGAAGTTTGCTTCCCTATGTCGATCGTCAGCTCGAAAATGGTCAAAGTAAGGAAGAGTGGAAGGCTGAGGCAGAGACCAATAAAATTCTGGGTTTATCTGATTCTCCAATTCCCATTGATGGTATATGTGTGCGGGTAGGCGCTATGCGTTGTCACAGCCAAGCGCTTACCCTAAAGCTTAAAAAAGACGTTCCCTTGGACGATATACACGATATCATTGCCGCTTCGAATTCGTGGGTTAAAGTGATACCGAATGATCGCGATGCAACCCTGGAGGGGCTCACGCCAACAGCGGTAAGTGGAACTCTGGCGATACCTGTTGGCCGCTTGCGTAAAATGTCTATGGGGCCGCGATATATCTCTGCTTTTACCGTAGGCGACCAGCTTCTTTGGGGGGCGGCAGAACCTCTACGGAGGATGTTGCGTATCCTGTTGGAGAGTTAAAAGCAATATTGTTGGTGGCAATAATTTGATTTGTAGGTATGACCAATGGCATTTTCTCAAAAAATCAGCCGAAGTTTTTATGCTGCCATCCTCTGTTTGCCGAATCTCGAGCATTATGTGCTCGGAGATTCGGTGTAAGGATCTTAGCTTCCAAAAAATACTCGTCATTTGTTTCTATTAAGTTGTGTCTATAGGTTGAACTCTCTGTAGTTTGATACACCGATTGGATCATTTTTCGGCTTTTGCCACGCAATACTACATTTGCTCGCACTTCACTTGTGCTTGGTTGAAGTTGCTTATTCCGATTAAAATAAGATGCGTTTCAAAGTTTTGGTTAAAAAATAAACAATCTCAAAAAAACCACTTATATATTCCTCCTCAGGGTCTAATAATTCAGGCAATAAGTTGAAAAAAAGCTATTTATAATGAATACTTACGACCAATACTGAAAGATTTTTCGAGGTTTGGGTTGCCGGCTAAGTTAGTCGGTGTGAAACTCGATAATAATGCTAAACAAGGATCTACCTATGGGTCACCGGTCACTAAATTTGATCTTATGTGCATGCCTTGCACTTTCGTCGTCAGGAGTTTGGGCGCTTGGTTTGGGGAAAATAAACCTCGAGTCGGCTTTAAATCAACCGCTTCGCGCAGAAATTGAATTGCTTGAAATGCGCGAGCTTCACGAAAATGAGATTCTGATCAGCATTGCATCTCGTGAAGATTTTGATCGGGTAGGTGTTGATAAAGCCTTCTTCTTAAGCGATTTGAAATTCAAAGTGGTTTTGACTGGAGCTAAAGGTCCTGTGGTTCAGATAAGCTCGTCTAAATTGGTTAGAGAGCCCTTTTTGAATTTCATTGTTGAAGCCCAGTGGCCCAGTGGAAAACTTTTAAGAGAGTACACGCTGCTTATTGATTTGCCTGTATTTAGCCAGCAACCCAGCCAAAGTGTGCAGTCTGTAGTTTCACAGCAGGCACCGTCTGACAGACCTGCAAGCGCAGCGCCTCAATCGGCCACCTCGGACTATAAACCGCGTTCGGCATTTGTGTCGCCAAACGCTTCGGGTTCGAGTGCGTCAAGCTCAAATCAAACATCCACTGGCCCTGCTTATACAGGTGATACTTATAAGGTGTCTGCCAATGACACTCTTTGGGAAATTGCCGCACAAGTTAGGCCGGATCGTTCGGTAAGTATTCAACAAACGATGTTGGCTATTCAGCGCGATAATCCCCAAGCTTTTATCAATAACAATATCAACCTACTCAAAAAAGGTCAGGTTTTGAGAATTCCTTCTCGGGATGCGCTGACCAGCGTCTACGATTCTGAAAATGCGGTGCGTGAAGTGGCGGCACAAAATGCCGACTGGAGTGGATCTAGCTCGGGTGCGGATGTTTCGGCAGCCCAGTTGACCAGTGGCCGCTCTTATGGTGATGAAAGCAGCCAGCCAGATGCTCGTGAAGGGCGCCTCAAGCTTGCTTCTCCTGACAAACTATACGCTAGCAACGAGGGCAGATCGACGGGAGGGTCTGCCGAAGCTAGTACTGATGCACTGGAAAACGAATTGGCGATTACGCTCGAACAGTTTGACAAGAGCTCTAAAGACAATAATGAGTTGCGTTCAAAAGTTCAGTCTCTGGAAGAGCAAATTGAAACAATGGAGCGCATGATTTCTGTCAGCAACGAAAGTTTGCGTGCGCTTGAGCTTTCAGTTAAAAAAAATGCTGATGAAGCAGCGCTTAGTGCTAGTACTGAGAGCGATGATGAAGACGTTTACAGTTCCACAGGCTCAGACTCAGACTCAGACTCAGACTCAGGCGCAGACTCAGGCGCAGACGCTGAGCAGGCCGATGTCGATGATGAAGCCCCGCTTGTTTCGGATTTAGGTGAAGAGCTAGCTGTCGGCACCGATTCGAATGCTGAGGGCGAAACGCGTGACAGTGTTGACTCGGCAACTACCGAAGACGTCGCCGCAGTTTCTCCTCAGGATAAATCTGAGGCCACGGTGGATCGCCGCAAGGTAGTGCTCAAGGCTCCAGTTCCAGAAAAAGGAATAATTGATTTAATTCTGGACTATGTGGTTTTTATAGTCATTGGCGTTATTGGCGTTGGCGTTGGTGTTGGCGTATTCTTCTTTATTCGCCAGCGATCCGCTGATGAAGACGATTTTGATTTTGGCGATGAAGAGCTTGAAGTCGTTGAACAAAATTCAGAGCCTCTGCTTGAAGAGCAAGAGGACAGTCATGAAATTGACTTAGGCGACTTTGACGATTCTTTTGCAGAAGATTTGGACGAACCTTTGGAAGAGAGCGAGGCCAGGCTAGATGCCGAGCCAGAAACGGAAGATGTTGTTGCCGAAGCCGATATTTACATTGCTTATGGCAAGTATGAACAGGCTGAAGAAATGCTGTTAACTGCCTTGTCGCGCAAACCAAATGATGAAGATGCGCGATTAAAATTGTTGGAGGTCTACTCCTCGCAGGGAGATGCAGAGCGTTTTGACCCTCATTTTGCCAAGTTGCGGGCATTTGCTTCGTCCGATACCTTAGCGCGAGCCACGCAATTGCGCTCGAGTATCGATGGCGCACCAGATTTCGATGAAGGTAGCTTTGACGTATCCGATGTTCCTCATCTTGCAAGCTCGGATCAGGGCGACGCTCTGGACGAGTTA
>JBLHGN010000151.1:0-8660 GCA_047616325.1 Lentisphaeria bacterium | reverse complement strand
GCCCGTTAATCCGTTTTTCTGGCTAGCCGTGGGGCTTTTGGCTGTAAAACTCCACTACAGCGATTGACTTTGCTTGGGTTGAATGTTTTTTAAGCAATTTTGCGGTTAGGCCGAGAATCGCTGATTCATAACAGGAAATAACGCGTCGAAACTGCTAAAGTGGCAAGCTATGAAAAGCTCGCTGATACCCGAAAGACCCATTCTCATTTATCCCTCGCTGGCAGCCACCATCGGTCTGGACGAGTCGGTAATGCTATCCACACTTTCCGAGGCGGTAATGACCAAGGAAGGGGCTTGGTCCAATGGCTTTACCTGGTATAGCTTGCCTCTAAATCAACTGAGCGAATCTTTACCCTTCTGGGATCCCCGGGATTTACAGCGCGTTAGCACCAGCTTGCGCGAAAAGGGCGTCGTCATAATAGCCTCAGCCTCATTCTCTGCCGATGACCTGTTTAAGTTTGCCTTTAACGAAAAATCTGCTCGCGCTACGTTGAGCCAAAATGTCAAACAATCGCATAAGCCCACCCCAGTGGCGACAGGATCCCAACCCACCTATTCCGTTCGAAATCAGGGTCAGGCGGCCGCTTCGCGAAATTATGGCGAGCAGGGCAAAAATTTTATTCCCGCTAACTGGCAACCCGACCAGACAACACTTGAGCAACTCGCACAACTGACAATTCCCAGAGAGTTTGCCCTGCAACAACTGCCCGAGTTTGTGACGTATTGGCGAGAAAGGGGTGAAGCCCACCGCTCGTGGGGGCAAAAATTTATCAACCATACCCTGCAGAGATGGCGCGCATTCGAAGTACAGGAGCACCGCAAAAGCAAAGCTACACCTATTTATTCGAATTGGCATCCAAGCGAAGTATGCCTCGCAGATCTCACAGAAAAACGCATCCCAAAAACGTTTATGCTCGACCAGGTGCGTGAATTTATCAGCTTTTGGCAGGCCACCGAAGAGCAGCATATATCGTGGGACGCGAAATTTTTACAGCGGGTAAGCTCTTTGTGGGCTGAACAGGAAGCGAAAAAGAACGTATCTGCACACAAAGCACAGATCCTTTCGAGCTGGCGCCCATCGCTGGACGCCATGGAGGTGATGACCACGAAATCGGGCATTCCACAGTCTTTTATTGAAGACGCGATCGCCGAATTTATCATATATTGGAAAGACAAGGGCACCGCAACCACCACATGGAACAGTCTATTTATAAAACACGTACGCCTGCAGTGGCATCGTTTTCAGCACTCTCTCGACAATAATGTCGACCCGCAGCCTATACATACTGAGTGGCAGCCCTCCGCCGACGCCTTCGACATCCTTCAAATGGCGAATATCGATGCAGAGTTTGCAAAAATGCTGGTTCCCGAGTTTATTTTGTATTGGCGGGACACCAATCAAATTCATTCGTCGTGGAATACGCGTTTTATCCGCCACTGCAAAAAAATGTGGGCGCAGCGCCATCTTTTAGCAGACACTAGTTCACCCGATAACAAATCAACGCGAGACGTAAGCCTTGAAGAAATCCTTACCGACAGAAGCTGGGCAGAGTAGCCCCGGCAAGCCAGCAAAAAAACACAGCACCGAACTCATCGATGCGGTGAATCAGGTGTATGCCTTACTTAAAATTAATTTTCACAATCAATTTTACAAGGCCTACAGCACCACCGACGACCTTAATTCAGCGCGACGCCTATGGGTGGATGCCCTCAAACGCTTTGAGCCGCACACCATATTGATGGGGGCTAAATCGATTATAGAATCGAGCGAATACTTGCCCACATTGCGCACCATGATTCGCCATTGCGAGGAATTCAATAATAGCGAGCTACCCGGCGCCCACGCCGCCTACATTGAAGCCTGCCGGGCACCCTCGCCCAAAGCCGATCAACCATGGAGCCACCTGGCGGTTTATTACGCAGGCAAAGCCGCCGACTGGTATTTTTTACAATCCAGTACCGAGCAGCAAGCCTTCCCAGTGTTTAAAGCGGAATATGACAAAATTTGCCAAAAAGTACATCGCGGAGAGGTTTTAGCCCCCCCCAAAGTTCTTGAGCTCACCACGGCACCAGAAACACCAATGACGAAAGAGGATAAGTTCATTCATTTGGAATCATTGAAAAACACACTAGACTTATAAGTATCACCTAGCTGTAAAGTGATGTGATACTAGAAAACAGCACTAAAATCTTTGTCGTGTTTACCAAGGAATACTATGAAATCATTGCTCGCGGTTGTCATTATTGTTTATTTGGCCGGGATTCTTGTCTTAACGCTAGTGGCCAGCCACTGCTCCACCAACGCCTCCACTGCAGTGCACATGAAACTGCCACCTTTAAAAATAAACCACTCATCCAAAACGCCAAATTTTAGAGCCATCACTGATATCGATAACAAAAAACAAACATTTTTTAATTTCTTTGCAAAAATTATCGACCAGGAAAACGAAAAAACATCTAAACAGCGCAAGATCTTAGTGGCGATTCACACCAAGGATCGCTCCGGCAAAGCCCTTAACACCAATGAACGAGATATTATTGACACGCTGTCTTCTGTTTACGGAGTGGACGTGGAAGCAAGCAAAGAGGCGCAATTGGAAGAATTACTTCTGCGAGTACGCCGCATACCCAAGGCCTTGGCACTGGCACAAGCTGCCAACGAATCCGCCTGGGGCACGTCGCGCTTTGCCGTTAAAGGCAACAATTACTTCGGCCAATGGTGCTACACAAAGGGTTGCGGATTGGTACCCACGGGGAGATCCGAAGACGCTGGGCATGAAGTACGCGCATTTCGCACACCGGCTGAGTCTGTTGCCGCTTACATCCGCAACTTGAATACTCACCCGGCTTATCAAACACTGAGAGAAATTCGACAAAAGGCCGCCGCCAACGGCCATCCCGTAGTAGGGAGTCTGCTCGCTGAGGGCTTATTAAATTATTCTGAAAAAGGCATAACTTACGTAGAAGAGTTAAAGTCGATGATCAAATACAATGAGCTGGAATAGCCCCACAAGCAGAAGCATTCTGAGGGCTAAAAACCAAATCCATCACAAGGCGCCGGACTAATAACATGCCACAGATAGAGCAAAGCCACACCAAAAGTGTCATTGCGAGTTAACGCTATTAAATCAATTGCTTAAGATTAATTTAATCTTAAGCAAGCTCAATTAGGCATACTCGAGACCCACACCGTCAGCGGCGAGGCGGACAACAGTCAATACGGATGATTGCGGATTATCTTCCCACAACTTTGCGTGAAAAGCATCGCCGACTGAAACGGTCTTAGGCAGTGACGCACAACAAACAAACACTCCAGATTCCGAAATGTCTCGTGTTTGCGCCTCTATTTCACCCCATTGATCGTGCGTCAATTTTACTGAATAGTTGACTAGTGTTCGTCCATGTTTTCTGTATCCGGACATTACCACCCCACTTTATTTTCAGTGCAGGCCAAATCGGCCAGCAATACACCCTAACCAGGGCCAGACATTAAGCTCAAATATTAGACTCAATTTTGTTTCTATAACTTTCAGCAGGCGTTCGCTATTGTTTTCTACTTTTTAAAAAACGCCAACTAACCCCAAGTTAATCGCCAGCCATACTTCTTACACACTTCATATAAGGCACTTCATTTGAATGACTAACAAAAACTACTCAACATCGGAGGATTCAGCTAAAAAACCCTCGGACGCTTAATTTAAACAGCTTAAATTCACACAGTGGTTACTTAATCAGCCATGTCATATCGACAGAAGAGCAACTTTTAAGAATTCTGTCACCAGCAAGACATTTATTCAAGGAATTACTTAACAAAAAGCACTAAAGAATAAAATTTATATATCATTTATCTATTAATCAACCAAAACTCCGTCTACTTTTTGAAAACCTCTGGGCAATTTGTTACCGCGACGGCCTCTTTCACCAAAATAATGTTCCAGATCTTTAAATTTAAGGCTCAGGTGACGCTTGCCTGAAATGATTTTTATGGCCTGATTTTCCGCCACCAAACAAACAGCAATCACAAATTCTTCCCGCGACTGCACCCGCGCCGAAGGGATATTAATTATTTTGTTGCCCTTGCCACGCGCCAACTCAGGAAGTTCACCGACAGGAAAAACAAGCATGCGACCTTCGTTGGTTATAGCCGCCAACCACCTAGCATTTTCGCCCTCGATAAGCACTGGCGGCAAAACACGCCCGCCAGCGGGCAAGTTAAGTAGGGCCTTACCGGCCTTATTTTTAGTGTGCATATCTTCTAAACGGCTTATAAAACCATAACCGGCATCAGAAGCGAGCAGCACTTTCTTGTTGTTGTCGCCGATCAAAAGACCTTGAAACGTCGCCCCACTGGGAGGATTAAGCCGACTGGTGACAGGTTCTCCCTGACCCCGTGCCGATGGCAACGAATGTACCGCCAATGCGTAACTTCGCCCAGTGGAATCCAAAATAATTGCATTTTGATTGCTTTTACCCTTAACCGCGAGATGAAATTCATCGCCGGATTTATAGCTAAGCGATCGTGGATCTATTTCATGGCCTTTTGCCGATCGCACCCATCCTTTTTCAGACAACACTACAGTCACGGGATCGCTAGACAGCAAATCAGTTTCGCTATAGGCCTGCGCCTCGCTGCGAGGTAAAACTAAAGGAGAGCGACGATCGTCACCATATTCTTTGGCGGCCTCAAGAAGCTCTTTTTTTATTAAGGACTTTAATCGGCGGGCCGAGCCCAGTGTTGTTTCTAGACCATTTTTTTCCTTATTTAAGCTATCTTGTTCACCGCGAATTTTCATCTCTTCGAGGCGAGCTAATTGGCGCAATCGAGTATCTAGAATATAATTTGCCTGCTCTTCGGAAAGTGCAAACCTCGCTATCAATGTGGCCTTGGGCTTCTCTTCCGTACGAATAATATGGATAACCTCATCCAAGTTAAGATAGGCAAGAAGCGCCGCATCGAGAAGGTGCAATCTACGAGTTACCCAGTCGAGTCGATACTGCAAACGCCTGCGCACTGTCACTAACCTAAAGCTCAGCCACTCGCCTAAAATCTTAGCGAGCGACTTTACGGCGGGCTTGCCGTCTATACCAATGACATTAAGATTAACTCGGTAACTTTTCTCAAGATCTGTGGTGGCGAACAGGTGGTTCATTAGCACCTCGGCGTCTACCCGGTTCGAGCGCAACACGATAACCAGCCGTGTCGGATTTTCGTGATCCGACTCATCCCGCAAGTCTGCCACCATGGGCAATTTTTTAGCTTGGAGCTGGGCCGCGATTTGCTCCAATATTTTGGCACCACTCACCTGGTGTGGGAGCGCATGAATAATAATATCGCCCTCCTCTCTCCCCCAGATGGCGCGCATTTTCAGTGAGCCTCGACCCGTTTTATACACCCCCAATAACTCACTTCTCGGAGTAATGATCTCTGCTTCGGTGGGCATATCGGGTGCGATAACGAATTCGCACAGGTCCTCTGTGGTGGCATCTGGGTTTTCCAACAAATACACCGTGGCGCTGACCACCTCGCGCAAATTGTGAGGCGGAATATCGGTTGCCATACCTACGGCGATACCAGTAGTTCCATTGAGCAGCACATTGGGCACCCGGGCGGGGAGAACCTTGGGCTCATCTAGCGTTCCATCGAAGTTAGGCTGCCATTCAACCGTGCCCTGGGATAACTCGCTTAACAATACCTCGGTAAAAGCACTGAGACGCGATTCGGTATAACGCATTGCGGCGAAAGATTTGGGGTCATCCTGCGAGCCCCAGTTCCCCTGCCCATCAACCAGCGGATAGCGGTAGGAGAATGGCTGCGCCATAAGCACCATAGCTTCGTAGGAGGCGCTGTCACCGTGGGGATGGTATTTACCGATGACGTCACCAACGGTGCGTGCCGATTTTTTATACTTGGCCGTTGCTTTAAGGCCAAGTTCGCTCATGGCGTAAATAATACGGCGCTGCACGGGTTTGAGCCCATCACCTATATGCGGTAAAGCACGGTCTAAAATCACATACATGGAATAATCCAAGTAGGCTTTTTCAGTAAACTGTTTTAGGGGAATTACTTCGTCGGCGTCTTGCGGATACATTGGAGTGGTCATATACGTGCATCTGTTAATACTGTGGCCGCTGTTATAACAGAAGCACCTTTTGGCATCAATCGTAGCGACAGGGTAAATGCCCTATTTCTTGCAGTTGGAGACGCACACTACAGCCCAAACAAGGGCTTTGGTATTAGTGAAAAGCCCACGGCCATGCAGATTTTGATGAGCAATTAAGCCCCATATATGACAATCGCCAAGCGGGTAGGTTAAGATTTCTAGCTGGTGCCCACCCATAAATGGCGCTTCGCGAGCGGAAATTGAAATGGACAGATTTGCGTCACAAGATACAGGCGTTTGCTTATTGCAAACAACTACATCTAGGGGTGTGAAGATGGCCCTTTCAATTGCACGGCAGTAGAGCCCTATTTATGGATGGGCACTAACTAGCTTCCGCATGGATGCCGCTTCAGCAGAAACGCGCATCCTAGGCTTTTCATGGTGTCGCTAACAAAAGCGCAATTTTTATTGCTCTCAAAATCATTGACTTGTAGTCATCGGTTTTGTGCGCCACCTCCATCTGACGGCGTTCGTGCAAATTTTCTAGACAGGCAACAACCAAAATCATCTGGAACCTTTGACTCCACTTTGAATCTATAAGACATTGCAAACTGACACAGACGCCAACACAATGCCTATACAGTGAAGACTAACGACTAATCTTAGCGGGAAAAACCGGTTTGTAAGCCTTGGAAAAAGCCCCGTCTTTAGGCTTCGACATTAAACGCCATCAAAAAACACGAGGTCTCGCCCAGCATGACCACCCCCCGCCAGATAACAAGGCTATCTCTGCTTATCTTTAGCACCTTGGCCATAATTTGTGGCTCTTGGGTTGTCTCATCGGAAGAATCTCCCCAAGCGCCTAACTGGGTGGTAGGCCTGACCGATGGAAGACAGTTATCGCTTTACCATGAAACGGGCAGTGGGCAAAAGGTTGTGGCCATTTTTTGGGCAAGTTGGTGCAGTTACTGCCGCGAACTGCTGCCAAAGCTCAGTTCAGTCTATGCCGCCGCAGATCACCAAAAGGTAAAGTTTGTTGCAATGAATATATGGGAAGACGGCGACCCCGCCGCCTATCTAGCCAACAATTCCATTGACCTACCACTCACACTGCACGCCGACAACATTGCGGTAAAATACGGCGTCAAAGGTACACCCGGCGTGTTTGTTGTAGGCCCAAATAACAAAATACTCTACCAACGTCAGCCTGGAGAAAGCTCAGAGCAAGTGGTTGCCAGCGTGATAAATGCACTGTCGACAAAATAACCTGCCTACTGGCTTAAGTTCAATTTCCCGCGCCTCGGAGTGGCGCCTAGGTTTTCAGGACTCAGTGTGTTCGGCTGCCTGATCAACGTCTTCAAGTACATCCAAGGGTTCAACTTCCTCGCCCTCTAAAGCAGCATCCCAATTTATCCCGACTAAGACTAGCTCTCCATGCATGCCTGGAAGCCAATCATCGAGTAGCTCCTCAAGTGCAATAGGTATTGGTTTATAAGAAGCCCATTCCTCCTTACAGTGAACTTGAGCGAATTCGGGTTGTGACCACAAGGGCATCACACTTATCTCCTCGCTTCCCACGGAGGGACACATGGCCCACCCTTCGCCATTTTCTAACCCCCATACACAGCCTGTTTCTATCGCCTCAACAATAAAACGCTCATAGTTTTCATCCAGATCCTGCCCCAAACCTTCTATAGTGCCCACAAATTCTCCTTAAGCCTTACGTGAATCGGCGACAAACGGGTTATGTAGCCGCTCTTCGCCAAATGTAGATAGCGGACCATGCCCAGGAACAATAACAACGCGATCTCCCAGCGGCCACAATTTTTCTCGAATAGATCGAACCAATGTCGCGTAATCGCCGCGAGGAAAATCAGTTCTACCTATAGATCCTTTAAATAACACGTCACAAACAAATGCCATGTTGGACACAAGCTCAAAAAACATCACGTGCCCTGGCGTAGGAGCGGGGCAGTGATGCACCTTAAAGCGTAAACCCCCAAGAGCGACCTCGTCGCACTCAGCCAGCCAGCGATTGGGTTCAAAGGGCGCCGATGGCGCAAAACCCATCATTTGCGCTTGCGAACGCAGTAGCTCTATCCAAAAGCGGTCGTCTTGATGCGGCCCCTCTATAGGCATGCCTCTAGACGCACTCATCTCGACCACACCGCCCACGTGATCCATATGACCATGAGTCAAAAGAATTTTGCTAAGCGTTACACCCTCTTACTAAGCCACCTCCAGCAAACGGTCAACTTCACCGCCTGGATCAATGAATGAGGCTTCACTAGTGCGCTCGCACCACACAAGGGTGCAATTTTGCTGGTACGGTGTCACAGGGACAATTCGGTATTTCATTATCACGCCCTTCGGCTCTAACTAGTGCCCACCCAGAAACTTGTAAGATATTGAAATACATGAAAATATTAGTTAAAAAACCTCTTGAATTTGTTATGTTTAAGGTGCGAACAAAAACAGCAAAAACAAGAGGATTTAGCATGCGAGAGACCCGCGTTGCTCAAGTAAGTATATTCGAAAATTATTCAGAACACGAGTTTG
>JBLHGN010000150.1:0-8681 GCA_047616325.1 Lentisphaeria bacterium | reverse complement strand
TCTAGCGCCTGTAAATTCATAGCCTAGATTTACCTCATTAGAGCGTTCCGAATTTAGCTCAAGATTACCAATATAAGTGCGACCATCGGCTAGCCCGCCAGTGGTCTCTAGAGGCAACCATAAGTAGAGCTCTTGGTACGAGGGGGCACGTGATTTTGAACCAATTTCGAGTAAAAATTTGCTATTTGCAGTTAAAGATCTCGTATATTTGGCTACAGCATCGGTATTACTAAATGATAAGTCGCGATTAGCGTTGTTGAAGGCCGTGGCCAAACTATCCGTATTTTCAACCATCATTGCCATCATGCCTGCGGAGCTCACCTCACCCGCATTAGTGGAGTGCCGGTTGTGACGCACACCAAACTCCCATTGCATACCTTCATTGTTATCACCAGCGAATTCAGCATAAATGGACTGTAAATCCTTTTCGACATCATTGAAATTAGCAACCTGAAACATCGCCATATTGGGGTTGGTGATTGTGGAGTTGTGCGCCGCCTGCTTTACGTTAATGCCAAGGTTTATCGCCACAAATTCAAGAGAATATTTACCATAAGCCTGCAGCCCTGAAGCTTCACCGGATGCATTATTTAAACGATACATCATAGGATCACCCGGGGGCGTTCTCAGGGAGAAATTATCCATGGTATGGTGCACATCATTGTAGCTAAATTTAAGGCCATAGCTTAGCGCCTCATTGATAGTGCGATCGTATTCAAACCCAGCCAAATCTGTTTCAATTGTTCTAATGTCCATTACCAGTGCTGGCGATCCAGTATCCTTAGTATCGAGTTTTCCCACATAAGCCATCATGTGTGAGGTATCAGACTGATAGGCATAGCTGAGATCGAAACGATTTCTATGCATATCAGAAGGAAAAATGTCTCCCCTTGGTGTTTCAATATCTTCCCCGCGATCAATTTCTGCCAGTACTGACAAGCGATGACTACTATTGGCCCCGGTTAGGCGCAAGGCATTCGTACTCTGGCTGCCATTAGTTCTGTAGTTTGAGCCCAAAAAGCCGGAACTCAAAAATGTATCGGACAAACCAAACTTACCTCGAGCAAGCTCTGCATTGACGTGCCCGCCTATTGTCTCTGGTGCAAGGCGAATACTGCTAATACCACGGTGCAGGGTCAGAGCCTCTGTAATCATTGGTGAACTGTAGGATAGGGGCGCGTCCATTGCATTGGGGCCTCCACTTACAGGCTCAACGTCGTCAATACTCACGGCAACCCGCTCGCCAAAAAGGCCGCGATATTGAGCAATTCCCGATAAAACACCATTACTGTTGCTGTTGGCCCCCGGCATCATTTTAAGGTACTGGGATGTATCAACAATGTCTTGTTTGGTAATTTCAACAATGAATGAATCGGCTTGAACTGCCTGGCCATTAACAAAGACCTCCTCAAACTCGCCTGATTCCGCAACCGCCACTAAAGGCGTTGCAAGCAGTATGGCGACTACTAGTGAGGCCGCTCTTGGCCCCACTGTATATACGAAATTGCGATAACTCATAGGGCTCACTTATATAGATTAAAACTATATGCTAGCACCTTCTACTGCGGGACCTCCTGCGGCATATTGTCGCAGGAGGTCCCTATTGCCTATTTCTTATCTGCCGCATAGACTATGGCTATTATTTTTGACAAGAAAGCTGGACCGCAACCTCCCCCCCCCCCCCTTTATCAATTACAATATTTGAAATACGCTTGCCAGCCTAATAGGCGAAATAATTACGACTCTATTTCGATTTTGACGTCAGTGATCAAGACAATTACTATCCAGAAAAATGATGTGGCGAAGTTTTTCTGTACGTAATTTACAACCTTACTATTCCGTATTAGCAACAGTTCGCCCCACTCATCCTTATGGCACCGTCAACGCTCATCACCTCACTTACGAAAATCAAGATAAGATTTTATTAGTCATTTACATAACAATGCAATTTCAAAAAAATCGTACATAGCGATCTATCTAATGGCTCATAAGCGTTACTTTCTAGAATGATGCTGTACTATATATAGCGTTAGTGCTTAATGAAAAATTAAACCAAAATCAACTTTATATTAGGAGAATAATGTGACGCGATTTCTTATAGTAAGTACATTACTATTTATTCAATTACAAGTTTCGGCCTATGCTAAAAATTTGTTTGTGGATCCATCGGGCAACGATTCGCCTTGCAGCTATAACAGGCCATGCAGTTCCATTCAGTCGGCAATCGATATCGCCGGCAGCGGAGACATCATTAACATTAATGCCGGTAGGTATAAAGAAAACCTATTCATTCAAACAGCGGGTATAACATTACAGGGAGAAAACAAAAGAAGGGTGCTCATAACAAGCGCCGGAGGGCGAGATGGCGCAACAGGAAATGCGGGAAATCCGCTAGATGCCATTATTGAAGTAAGAGCAGGCGATATTTCAATTTTTGACCTTACTCTATTCCATCCTCGCGGTCGGGCCACAAAACGGGAAGCGGCCATTTTTTCTTGGCAAGAATCTCCGCGACTGCACGTAAGAGACACCATTATTAGTCGACGACGAAATAAACGCGTCGACGAACCCACCATTCCAGGATCACGAGGTATTTTTATATTCAGCGGTCCCGGCAGCATTATTGAAGACAACATTTTTACGGGAAATTATCAAGACCACATCCACCTTCCTAGCAAAGAAGTGACTGTGCGAAACAATAAGATAACTGGTGCGGCAAGAGCGGGAATTTCAGTGATGGACCCCGTTTCCTTTGTTGGTCCAAATTTTTTTGATTCCACCAAAAACATTATTGTTGGCAATCTAATTATGAACAGTATTGACGACGGCATTCATATTCAAGGCGATCAAACCATCATACGTAATAATATTATTGTAAAGAACCAAGGGTATGGCATTTACTTGTGTGGCGAAGGCCTTGGCGGTGGGTGTTATTTTCCTGGAGAAGAAGCGGTTAGCGAAGATAATCTTATCAAAAATAACCTCGTACAAAACAATCTAGCAGGCCGTTTGGGGGACTTTGGTATTGGCAACCGTTTTTAGCTTCCAATAGATATAGCAGATTATTTTTAAAACGGCACACATGAATCCAACTTAAATGGCGTATTCTTGAGGGGGTGCGTAAATTCTAGCGAACAAGCATGCAGCATAAGCCGTGACGCCATCGCGCCACTGCTTGCATTGCCATATAAGTCACAGCCAAGAATGGGGTGCCCTATCTCTCGGCTATGAATTCGCAATTGATGAGTGCGCCCCGTTAGCGGGCGAAATATTACCCGCGATGTGCAAGGGTCATCGTATTGTTCAATCGTTTCATAGGCACTCACAGCCATCTTGCCGCTTCGCCCGCAGACCTTCTGAAAGGGAAAATTTTCCGCATCTTTAGCTAGGGGGATCGATATTTCACCGCTAAGGCATTCAAGATGCCCGGCAAGAATGGCCGTGTACGTTTTACTCACTTTCCGTTCCGAAAACTGTCGGTTTAATACGGCGGAAACTTCTTTATTTAAAGCCACTAACATCAAGCCAGACGTTCCAAAATCCAGGCGATGAATTAGCCTTGCCGTTGGATGGCTTTGAACCAATCGCCAATGAACGGAATCTCTATTTAGCGGATTTCTCCCAGAAAGACTCAGTAACTTTGTGGGTTTTTCTAGCAGTAGGATGGCGTTGTCTTCGTAGAGAATTTTAATATCCTCTTTACACAGGGGTGCTATAAAGTCATCTTTTAGATTATTTTGAGTCATTCGGAAGACTCAATAGCTAGCGTGATTAGGTGGACTAGCGCAATAGCAGACTGGTCATCGCCACCTTGAGTACTGGCACTGGAGGCGCCACCACCACGCGCTGCCAAACCGGCAATAACCAAAACAGCCCAACACAATCCTATGAATTCTTTCATGAGCGCCCCCAAGGAACATAAGTTACAAATGCTAAAGCTAGGTGGCAAGCAACAACAGAGTTGTTTTAATTAGCGGTAATGGAATACACCAATAAAGTAAAAATGGCTTTATCTTACGCGCAGTACCGACGAAAACGCAGCAACACTTTGAGATTCTCCCAGCGACAAATATAAGCAGTGTGACCTTCAATGTCAATTTTTGTACGCCATGGCCCCAATTTAAGTGCAGTTCCCACCCAGAACCAACCACAAACATTACTGGCAGCCACTACACGAATGCATGTAGCTACAGTTCGAGACATAAACTCAAATAATGTACGTCGCATATACCTGTTGAACGTAGGCCACACAAGCGTAGGTCGGATAAGCAAAGCGCCATCCGACACCACCATATCCATTACAGGAATTTCCGATAAACCAATCGAAAAAACATTAGAATTTACGGCCTAACACCTTAAATCCTCGGAAGGTGGCTCCGCCTTTTCCGAGCTATGGATTTATTCGGCGGCAAGGAAAAAATTGAATTCATTGCATTTGAAAGACACAGTCAACATTCCCTACGCAATACCTAAATCCTGGAAACGCTATCAACACAGAGTAAACTGGCAAAAACTGTGCATCAAACAAATACTATTGAATATTTAATATAGCGAAAGCGTCAAGTTAAACAACCTGCAAAAATTATCCGATAGTAAATAGGGCCAGAATGAGCAGCATAATGGGAATTATAACTTAGCAAAATGTTTTTAAAGTTTATTGAAATAGGCAACCATAGAAACGTAGCGTGTAGCTTTTAGACCTAACCGCCCTGACGACTAGTGTTTAGCTGTTGTTTACTAGCAAGGTATAGCTATGCTACTTATGTGCAGGCTATAATAAAAATGATTTTATGCTCTTAGGAGAGTGGTTGCATGACGGCCAAAGTTGCTGTTCTTGTAATACACGGAATGGGGTCACAGGTGAAAGCATTTACCACTCAGACCATTAACGAAATTAACCAGAGAGTCAAGAAAAACGGCAAAGATCCGCCTGACATAGCCTGGAAATCGGTATATTGGTCGGATATCACCGAAGCGCGTCAAACAAAGTTTATGGATGATATAGTTAAACACAAAGACAGTGACATTGACTGGATAAAACTTCGCTATTTTGTTGTCTCGGCCCTTGGGGATGCGGCAGCCTAACAAAATATAAAAGGGAGAAAATCTTCAACGTATACCGATATTAACAGCCGAGTTAAATCGGAGATAAAATCGCTATACGATACAGGGCTCCACCAAGGGGCCTGCCCGCTCATTATTATGGCGCACTCTCTTGTAGGCCACATAATGTCCAGCTATATTTAGGATTGCCAACAAAAAACCTTGGCTGCGATTAGCGACTTTGAATACGGGGAACATCTTGCAGGCATGATTACTTTCGGTTGCAATATCCCGCTCTTTTCTTTTGCATATAAAGAAGCAGATCTAATACCAATAAAATTTCCCGGCTCAAAGTTATCGTCTTCCCAAAAGGAAAAATCAGAGTGGCTAAATTTTTATGACCCGAATGATATTCTAGGTTATCCCTTGGCCCAACTAAACAATAAGTTCAGCTTCATCAAAGACAAGCACATCAACGTGGAAGAAATCGGTACTAGCTGGAACCCACTAACCCATAGCGCCTACTGGACAGACGATGACTTCACTGAACCTGCCGAAAATTTATAGTAAAATCCCTCTAGACTAAAAATGGGGGGGGGTAGAGTCGGCTCCAGAGTGCCCAGTTATTGAACGCCTAAGCGTGATAAAGTTACCTTCTCATCAAAGATGGTGCCTTGGTTTAAATAGTGCCCTGGTTTAAAAAGCGACTGGCTCGCTTAATACGCTGGACGTAGCTAGCCTAGCATGTTATTTGATGGAAAGCGTTCTAACACCTAAGGCAGGCCATTGAATATCGCATCAACTATTTCCTATTCCTATATTCTTAAGAAAGCCTGGCCGATTATCTTGGCCAATGCGGCCGTACCGCTACTGGGTTTAGTGGATACGGCAGTAATCGGACATTTTGGCAGCACTACTGAGCTAGCAGGTTTGGCCGTGGCAAGCCTGATGTTTAGCTTTATTTATTGGGGCTTCGGCTTTTTGCGCATGGGCACCACTGGCTTTGTCGCGCGCAAATCGGGCGAGAACAATCATCGCGGCGTGCAGTTGGTGGTGCTGCAATCGTTTAGCCTTGCGCTTTTAATTGCTCTCGCGCTGCTACTTACCCAAGTGGTGATTTTTCACGCGACGATGGCACTATTGGCTCCGCCCACCAACGTTGTGCCCAGCGTCGCAAATTATTTTAACATTCGCATCTGGGCGGCACCTGCAACCTTGGTCACCTACGTGATGGTTGGCGTATTTATCGGCCGCGGCAACAGCCGAGCTATATTACTACTGCAGGTCTTTCTTAATGGCCTTAATGCCGGCCTCGATATTCTATTCGCCGGGGTATTGGGCTGGGGCATTCAAGGCATAGCATTGGGTACCTGCATCGCAGAATACAGCACCGTAGTCTTGGGACTCGCCATTTTCTATCGTCAATTTAATTGGCGAAGCCTGTTTAACTCCTTGAAACTAAATGAGATGCTACGCGGTTATCAAAAACTACTGAAGCAAAATGGCGATATTTTTATTCGCACTTTGTTTTTACTTTTAAGTTTTTCATTTTTTACCCATATAAGTGGCAGCTTTGGCGAAACCACACTTGCGGCAAATTACGTTTTATTACAGCTCATTTCATTCTCGGCATTTTTTTTGGATGGCTTTGCCCATGCATTAGAATCGCTTGTGGGTAAAGCCATTGGCGCGAGGTCTTCGGGGCAACTTAAAAGTGCCATGCGAAAAAGCAGTGTATTGGCAGTTATTACCGCAGCGCTACTGGCATTGATAATTTTAGGTGCCGGTGAGTTTATTATTCAAGTACTTACCAGTTTTTCAGCCGTAGCCAATATATCCATTCACTATCTTCCCTTGGTTGCACTCTATGTTGTCATCGCGGTGGGCGCATTTCAGCTAGATGGCTTGTTTATCGGCGCAGGGTATACCAGTGCCATGCGCAATTGCTCCATTAGTTCCACCTTGGTACTTGTTGTTGTATGGTTTACCATATTTAAACCCTATGGCAATACCGGCTTGTGGTGGGCATTTATTGTATATGTGGGCGTTAGGGCGGTGACCCTTGGCATTTACTTGCCGAGTTTGCTAGTGCGCAGTTTCGCTGTGGTGAAGGAAGAGTGAAGGAAGAGAGGAATTACAGCTCTATTTACAGCGCATTTTTTAAAACTAACATTATCCTAAATTAATCAGTTGAATCTACTACGGTCAAACTGATTTATTTAGGATAATGCGCCCAGCTTCGTAAAATATATTTTTCCAACTCAACCAAAAAAAACACTGATGAAGATATAACCACAATTCGCAACAAAACGTCTACATCGACCGACGTAGTTCCAAACAAAGACTGCATTGGGTTTAGGTAGGTAAAGCCTAATTGAAAAATAATGTGCATAGAAATGGCAATAAGCACATAACGATTCCCTGTGATTCCCGACCAATTCAGAGCTGAATTATTTATATAGCGAGAATTAAACAAATAAAATATTTCAAACATAACTAATGTATTCACTGCTACTGTTCGGGCATACCCAACACTCATTCCTCTATCTAGCTCCCACTGAAAAAGACAAAAGGTTCCACTCATTAAAATAACTGAGACAAATGCAACACGCCAAATAAGATAATGGGTTAGTATCGGTTCATGTGCATTTCGTGGAGAGCGTTGTATGACATTATGCTCGGGTGGTTCAAATGCCAATATAACAGCAGTAATCATATTCACCCAGAGTATCTACACAGGCGTTAGTGGCAACTGATCAGAACCAAACAATATTGCCGTAAGTATAATCAGTGCCTCTCCACCATTGGTTGGCAGAATGAAGAGGATGGCCTTTTTAAGGTTGTCGTATACTGTCCGTCCCTCTTCTACGGCATGAGTAATTGATGTAAAATTATCATCGGCGAGTACCATTTCAGCGGCTTCCTTGGCTGCTTCAGTACCATTTTGGCCCATTGCTATACCCACGTCAGCGCGCTTCAACGCTGGAGCATCGTTTACACCGTCTCCTGTCATAGCTACGATTAAACCAAGCTCCTGCATCAGTTTTACTAAAAGCAACTTATGTTCAGGATTAACTCGTGCATACACATCAATTCAAGTTCCCGACCGGTAAGCACATTATCTGCATTAATCAGTTTCAGTTGCCGAGCAATGGCGCGGGCAGTGGCCCCGTGATCATTTTCACTCAAATACCCGCCTCGACCCATGTTTTAACTGCCTCAATTGCTTCCTCACGAGGTGGATCAATCAAGCCAAACATGCCCAACAAAATCAGCCCTCCCCCTACGCCACTAAACTTCAGCTTCGTCTGGTCGCAGTTAACTGGTTTAAGGGCAATGGCCAATACTCGCTAACATTGCTGCGCCATGCCTTCAATACAGCTTAACCAGTAATCGCTATGAAGGGGGTCATCATTATTGGCAGCTCTCTGCTGAGTGCATATTTCCAACACACGTTCAGGTGCACCTTTAGAAAGACAAAAGCATTCCCCGTGTGACTATGATGCACTGTCGCCATAAACCGAGGCTCGGATTCAAAAGGGATAAGGTCCGTGCGCGGGTATTGTTTTGCCTCAACTTCAATATCTAGCCCAGCCTTTAAACCTGGTACCAACAGCGCACCTTCCATCGGATCGCCA
>JBLHGN010000149.1:0-8683 GCA_047616325.1 Lentisphaeria bacterium | reverse complement strand
GTCTTCAATATCCACAAGGTGTTTTGAAAAAGCGTGGCGCAATGCCGTAAAATCCAAATGCTTTTTTGTTTTTAGTGGTGCTTGGCTCATGACGTCTCCAAAACGAACGGCTGGATAGTACCATGGGGTTTTTCGGTCTCGCGTAAGACCTATAGCGAGCTTTAATCGATGCAATCCGAGGGCGTTTTCAAAAAACCTGAATAGTGACGGCAACGCGGCCCCTGGCTACCCTTAAGGGCTGAGAGGAGAAGGAGGGTTACCCTGGGACAAAAAATCGAAAAATCCTGTCAAGCTTCATTTGACATTTTTAATGCGGAAGATGTTTTAGAAATAGCGCGAAAGGTGTATTTTAAGCTCAGCTGAAGGCCTTGATCTATATGGGGTCTGGGCTGAGCGAGAACTGCTGGAATTGCAAGAGGTATTGCAGCTCAACTTCCGATTTGCCTGTGGGTATTACACCCCAGCCTTTTTGAACATTTGGTTAACAATTTCTTGGGCTTCGTCGGTGATGCGTTTTAGGTGTTCTTCACCCTTGAAGCTTTCGCCATATATTTTGTAAATCTCTTCGGTGCCGGAGGGGCGGGCGGCGAACCAGCCGTTTTCCGTGACGACTTTAAGGCCGCCTATGGCCGCACCATTGCCGGGAGCGTGGGTGAGTTTGGCGATTATTTTATCGCCGGCCAGTTGGGCGGCTTCTACATCGTTGGCGGCAAGGTTTTTAAGTATGGCCTTTTGCGCATGGGTGGCGACGGCGTCGAGGCGGGTGTATACGGGGGCGCCAAATTTTTCGGTGAGGGCTTGGTAGTGTTGAGCTGGGTCTTTGCCCGTGACCGAGGTAATCTCTGCGGCCAGTAAGGCGAGGATAAAGCCGTCTTTGTCTGTTGACCAGACAGTGCCGTCGCGGCGCAGGAATGAGGCGCCGGCGCTTTCTTCGCCGCCAAAACCGCAGGTGCCGGTATAGAGGCCATCGACAAACCACTTGAAACCTACCGGTACTTCGCTAAGCGGTTTGTCGAGCATGTTGGCGACGCAATCGATCATGCTTGAGGAAACTAATGTCTTGCCTATGGCCAAGCTTTCGGGCCAATTGGGGCGATGGCTGAAGAGGTATTCTATGGCCACGGCAAGGTAGTGGTTGGGGTTCATTAAGCCTGCGCTGGGTGTAACGATGCCGTGGCGGTCGTAGTCTGGGTCGTTGCCGAAGGCTACGTCGAATTCGTCTTTGAGTTTTATCAATCCCGCCATGGCGTATGGGGAGGAGCAATCCATGCGGATTTTGCCATCTTTGTCTAGGGTCATAAACGAAAAAGTGGGGTCTACAGCGTAATTGACCACTTCGATATTGAGCCCGTAGGTGCGTGCAATAACATCCCAGTAGGCGATACCGGAGCCTCCGAGAGGGTCGACACCGATGCGCACACCGGCTTTGGCGATGGCTTCCATGTCGAGTACATTTTTTAAATCGTCTACGTAGGGCTGAATATAGTCGTATTCAGTAACATACTGAGAGCTCATGGCCTCGTTAAATGGGGTGCGTTTTACGCTGACCAGGCCTTCGGCAATGATGGCATTGGCGCGAGTCTGTACACTGTCGGTAACGTCGCTGTCGGCGGGACCACCGTTGGGAGGGTTATACTTAAAGCCACCGTCTTGGGGTGGGTTGTGCGAGGGTGTAATAACGATGCCGTCGGCGGGCGTATCGCCGCGCTTACGATTGTGGGCAAGTATGGCGTGGGATATAACCGGTGTGGGTGTATAACCGCGCCCCTCTTGAATAATAACGTCAACCTGGTTGCCGACAAACACTTCAACGGAAGTAATGAGCGCGCATTCAGAAAGGGCGTGGGTGTCGATGCCAATGTAAAGCGGGCCGGTAATGTTTTGCTGTTGGCGGTATTCGACTAGCGCTTGGCAAACAGCGGCAATATGTGTTTCTGTAAAACTGTGGTTAATAGAAGACCCTCTGTGACCTGAGGTTCCGAAGCTCACCATGGCGTCGGGTGTGGGCTTGTTAACGTAGTATTCGCTCACCAATCGAGGGACATTTATTAAATCTTTGCGAAGCGCCGGTTGTCCTGCTCGTTCATGTGTTGCCACGGTATGGTTCTCCAATATCGAGTTAATTGGGCTCGGTAATGACTATTAGTCTAATTGCTGAAAGCTGAAGGTGTGTGTTTTTAATTAGCGCTTGCTGTATATGAACCGATTTTTCTTTGAGTGAGGTGATTTCGCGTTGGTCTACGCTGGGGTTGCGTTTCAGTAGCCTCTCTAGACGTTCGATCTCATGATTAAAGAAGCTTTCAGCGCTTTTTCGTGCTGTTTCTAAAATCTTTAGCTTTTGCGCCTCGGCGAAACCTTCCGATTTTTTATACCACTGCGGTATCTCGTCTTTTTTCGACTTAATAATCTGACGAGATAGATGCTTTTCGACCTTTTTTAGCGATTGTTGTAGCGACTCTTCTGGCATCAGGTGGGAGAGATCTTTATCGCTAATGTCCAATACCAGTGAGCGCACCGAGTGTGTGTCTAAAAAGGGCCGACTGGCAACACTGTATTCCGATTGAATCACAATGTCGAAACAGGTTTCTAGCAGGCAGTGCCCCGCGGGTAATTGTCGACTGGTGAGCGTGGCCAAAGACGCTGAACCGATTTCTGAATGATGCAGTAATTCCCATAGACCCTGTATCAGCGGCGCGTCCCAGGTCACAAAGGTAAGGTCTTCGCGATGGTTGGCGAGCTCGCGAGTAAATGCTATTTCGCAGCCTTCGGGTGGTACGCCCGGCAGTGCTGGAATTAGCATGTTGTCGGAGGGAATTAAACTGTAGGCACCCCCGTGTGATTCTTCGAAGTGGAAGTTGAGCAACTCGCTGGCCAGTTCAATAAGTGCCAGAGGGGTGTCTGTTTCAAAGTTTTCAATCGCCTGGGCAAGCTCGTTGGCCTTCGGTTGGCGGCAGCTATTCATTTCTAGCAGTGCATCGCGGCCCTGTTTTATTTCTTCTCGCAATTGTAGTAAGCGCGATTTGGCAATGGGCACAAGGGCACTTGATTCTAAGTCAATCGTTGCGTCGGCGTCATCCTGCGCATTGGCTTCAACGAGTATTTGCGGCCAATATTGGTCGTGTACAGCGCTGGCTGCTGGATTTTGTTGCTCAATACACTCTAGTATTGTGTGAAACCATTGAAATTGGGTTTCTGAGCGCGATTGGGCCGCAAAGGGAATGTGTATATGCACGTCGCGGGTCTGTCCGATTCTGTCGAGTCGTCCGATGCGCTGTTCGAGCAGGTCGGGGTGATCGGGTAAGTCGAGACAAATAAGATGGGCGCAAAACTGAAAGTTGCGTCCTTCACTGCCGATTTCAGAGCATATAAGCAGGGTGCTGCCGCTTTCCATATCGGAAAAATAGGCGGCGGCACGGTCGCGCTCGATCAAGCTTTGTTCTTCATGAAAAACCGCCGAATCGATGCCGTGTTTTTTCCAGAGGTACTGTTCGCAGTCGTATACATGCTGAATGTCGTGGCATATCACGAGAATTTTTTCTTTGCTGTGTCCCTTTAGCCAAGTGGCAAGCCATTCAAATTTATCTGGCCAGCCATCGTGTTCAAGTATGTGTGGCTCGGCAATTCGTATCGGGAACCCGGCAATGGCCGAGCGAACATTGCGAAACATAACGCGACCAATGCCGTGGTAGTCCAGCATCTGGTCTATCACCTGTTCGTCGCTGTCATCTGCTTGCACGTCTAGCTGGTAGTCGGCAGCAATGGCGTCGCGTTCGGTGTCCATGTGTTTGATGCGTTGGTTAAGCGAGACGTACTTTTCTTCTTGGTCTTTAAAATCTTCTAAACTCGAGAATTTGGCCGGGTCGAGCAATTGCAAACGGGCGAAGTGACTCTCGATACCAAGCTGTTCGGGCGTAGCAGTAAGTAATACTAAATGGCGTGTTTCGGCTGATAAGCGCTCTATGCAGCTAAAGTCTTCGCTTCCGGGAAGAAGGTGGTGAGCTTCGTCGATGATCACTAAGTCAAATTCACCCTCGAGAATGTGACTTTGATTGGCTGCGAGTGCGCTGTGGGCAACAATGTGAATTTGGCCTGAGTGAAAATCGTGCTCCTCACTGGCGTAAAGATCTGCTCTTAAGCTAAAACGTCTTGCTAGTTCCACTAACCACTGCACTTGCAGGGCGTCTGGCACCAATATTAACGTTCGTTGGACGCGTTCTAATTTTAATAGCCGCGATAAGATCATGCCGGCTTCTATTGTCTTACCCAGGCCAACTTCGTCTGCCAAAAGTACTCGTACGTCCTCTCTTTCGCACGCAGACCAGGCCACATAAAGCTGATGGGGAATGAGGTTGGCGCGAATACCCAGTAAACCGTTGAGTCTTGACTGCCAGCTGCGGGAAACGGCCGCATTTAGTTGACGTTTAAAATAGAACCATTGAGGTTTGTCTAGTTGCCCCGTCATAAGGCGCAAAAATGGTTGATTTAAGCTGATTTCAGAGGGTAGGGCGGTTTCAGGAACGATGTGCCCGGCATGGGTATCGTAGATGAGCAAACCCTCTTGGTTGTGAACTCCCCGTATGATTGTTTGTTCACCAGAAGCAAGTTGTATTTCGTCGTCTACCGCATATTGAATGCGCGTGAGTGGTGCCTGGGCAATAGCATAGAGGCGCTCGCATCCCCCTTGTTCAAAGAATATTTGTACTGTTCGTCCTTCGACGTTGGTGACTACACCTAAACCGAGTTCTGGTTCAGAATCGACGACCCATCTTTGGCCTCGAATAAAATCATTCATAGATATACTTTTTGTGAAATGAGTGTGCGAGCACAAAAAAGGGGTAATAGCGCGGAATTGAGTGGCCTGCGACGCATTCGATTCCTCGGATCAACCCCTTTTTTTTACTTGTGTTCGTTGTGGAGCTACAAACGTTATAACTGCTTAAGGCGCCGTGATAGGTGCCTTAAGCAAAAGAACTTGTGCAGCGTTTAACTAAAAGCTGTATACCACGGTAACCGCCGTGGTAGTGTCTGTTTTTTCGCTGCCTTCTGGAGACAGTGAGTTGTAGTCGATGGTAAACGACGCTTTTAATGCTAGCGAGCTGTTTATGCTAGCCGTGACTGCCGTCACCGCTTTGGTTTTTGTATTCTCATCGCTGTCTGTCGCGTAATTTGCACTTACCGTTTGACTAAATTTAGAGTGCTCGCTGATAGTGTAGACGTACTCAGCGGAACCATATACCACAACATTTTCAGTGGTTTCAGATGGCTCGCTTTCAGTTGCCAGTGATTCTTCAACACTTAAACCAGGACCAACGCTGTAGGCCAGATATGACTGGTCGGTGGTGAAAACGCGAGTAGAATAACCCAGAGCTACTGCGTATTGACTATCGAAACCGCTAAAACGGTTTTTTTCATATTCACCATAAATGAATAGGGAGGTATGTTCTTTCTCCAGCTTGTAATCACCCTTCATAGAGGCGAAGTATTTTTCAGCGGTAGTCTGGCTTACTTTATCGCCGTATTCATCTTCCAGTTCGTCCTGTTTGTACAAGCCTTCCAGAATGAAGTGTGTGTTCCATTGCAGAAGATTTTGACGCACGTCGAACTTGCCCTTGTAGGAGCTAGTCGCCGTGTTGCCAGTGGTTTGAATTAACCCCAATTCCAGCTCTGCTGCAAATTCTTTTTCTTCTGCCACGGCACTCAGTGTAATTAGCGACAGCGCAATGCCTGCGAAACTCAACTTCATAAAGTATCCTATCAAAAAGTGAGTTACTTTTTAGTAAATAATTATGCACCCCAAGGCGCGAATGAAAAAGCTTGCGCATATTGGCCACCATGGCCCCGTTTTGCAATAGTCAATTAGGGTTAAATGGAAATATGGGTGGCTAGATTAATTAATGAGGCGAATGATACCGGACTATTTGAAAATATTTGAGATGACAGAAGTAAAAACCTGTAAAAAATTGCGGTTTGAGCCCGGAAACTCAATGATGGATACGGTAATGTTGTCTCTGCCACCATAGGCGAGGGCGGAGTCAATGAGATTTTTTGTGGCAGTCTGAACATTGGCAGCGCTGGCAAGGATGGCCGCGATAACATCAACGGGCACGGCGTCGCTGAGCCCGTCGCTACACAGAAGTATCCAGTCGTGGCTATTCCATTGGCCCTTTATGCTATCAACATTCACAGAATCTAATTCAATGGAGCCGAGGCACTGGGTAATGATGTTTTTTTCGGGGTGAGTGTCTAGCTCTTCTTCGCTGATGGCCCCTGTTTGGTAGAGCATTTGCACATAAGAGTGGTCAGTGGTTATTTGGCGCAGAGGTTTATCGGCACCAGGGGACCAAAAATAAGCGCGACTGTCGCCCACCCATGCTATTTCAAACTGCTGTCCTTTGGCTCTGAGGGCCACTACGGTTGACCCCATGCCCATGCTGCCCTCAATATTTCGCGCGGCGTCGAGAACATCGCGGTGGCTGCACTGCACTCCCTCAACCAGTGTATGACCCTCGGCAATCTTTTGCACAATGGTTTGTGAGACGATTGCACTTGCCACTTCTCCGGCAGCATGTCCACCCATGCCGTCGGCCACAACCCAAATGCCCAGCTCCGGACGACTGAGGTAGCTGTCTTCATTGTTGTTGCGCTGAAGGCCTACATCTGTGGCAGAGCTGTATCGCGTAAATGGCATAAGGTTATTTGGCAACTTCAATTCGCTAGTTTTGTAGGGAGCCTAAACTATATTTTAGAATATGTCGTCAATTCAGTAAGATTTTCTTGGTAGTATTCACACTTTGAACAATTTTACAGATGACAGTGTTCATAAAAACAACTATGTTGTTGTGCTGGGGTGCGTCAAGTTACTGATAATAAAGTGAAAAAGGGTAGTTCTAATGCTGCAACTGCGCAATAAAAGATCAGACAAAGGTCCGCTTTGGCTCGTTGAGTCGAAATATTCGTTAGGTAGTGATGCGCTTTGCGATATTAAAGTTTCGGGCACGGCACATGCGCATATCGCCGATATTCTGGTGGATGGCGATAAGGTTTCGGTGGTAAACGTTAAGGGCAATGGCGATCTCTTGCTCAACAAGTCTCAGGTTAAGGGCGCTGCACAAGTGCATCCGGGGGATGTATTAAGTGTTGGCGACGTAGAATTTGAGGTGATCGACCCTAAAAGCGCTAGAAAAAAAGCGCCCGCTGTAAAACCTGAAGTAGTCAGTCGGTGGTCTCTGAAAGCGCTCAATACCGGTCTTGCCGATAAAAATTTCCCAATAACAGATTCAAAAGTGATTGGTCGGTCGAAGGACTGCGACATCAGCCTTGGGGTAGTGCATTTGTCTCGGCAGCACGCAAGATTTACGGTAACCGATCGCGGATTGCAAATAGAAGATCTGAATTCTTCCAACGGTACTTTCGTCAACGGGAAAAAGGTGACTAACAGTGTAATCTTTGCCGGAGATGAGTTGAGCTTCGATACCTTGAAATTTATGGTAATAGGCCCTCCAGTTGACGAAGATCGCACCTATGTTAGAGCTAAAGGGGATGCACAGCTAACCACCATACGCCCGGCCATTAATTTTCCCGAAGGGGCAAATAAATTGGGCGCAAGATCCAAGTTGCGGTCAAAATCTAAGCCAGGGACTTTAGCTTCTTCAGCGCCTCATGCTGTCCGCCACTCAGGGGCTAGGCCCGCAATCGAAAGCACTGACATTAATACCGAGACAAATACTGCAGATTCCAAAGGCGGAGTGCTTGTTTGGGTTATTCTAATCTCAGCTTTAGCTGGTGCTGCCATTTGGTACTATCTGAACACGATGTAGGGTTTATCTAGCGAGCAGAAATCGGGCACTTTTTGGGGCTTTTGCTAGAATAGAAGCTAGTATTAGAAAGTCAGCGCTGGAGTGATAGCATTTTCATTAGAAAGTAAGCATTTGAAAGTAGCACCATTAGTCTGTTTGTGGGGCGATCCGCCCTATAGTGAATTGTTTTAACGCGCTACTGTACTCATAAGTTTTTATTGTTCATGTTCGAAGCCCTTCGGCCGACTACCTGAGGTAGATAATTTATTTGGCGTTATTACTCTTCAACCGACGATGCATTATTCGTCAGGAGCAGGTGACATGATCAACCTTCACAGCACAGGAATATCTGCGCAACAGCTGGGTCGCACGTCTGACTCGCTTAACACCAGCGTAAGCTCTAATGAATCTGCCAAAATTTCTCTGGAGCAAAAAAACGAACAGGGCCAAACCCTGCGTGTATCTGCGTCTTATTCCAACAGTGTAACGATTTCCGGTCAAACTTCGCGTAGTCAAACCTTTGCCGCTAACGGCGTACACAAGTACGAAGCCATCGGTGACCAGGCCCCAACATCTAAAGCCGCTTCCAATATTCTTGGATTTATTGCGCAAAAAATAGAGCGTGAATTAGCCGATGGCGCTACAACTGAACAGCTTCAAGAGCGATTGAGTCAGGGCCTTGAAGGTTTTTTGAAAGGTTTTGGCGAGGCCTACGATATTCTCAAACAATCAGATTTACTCAGCCCTGAAGTGGAAGAGGCCATCACTCAAACATATAACAATGTTCTTGCTGGGGTGAATGAGCTGGCAGATAATTACGGTCTCGAATCGCCAGTTATGCAAACCATTGGCGAGGGTGGGGCTGTTGCAGCTGACGTGACAGACAC